>JAUXSD010000244.1 GCA_030681525.1 Solirubrobacteraceae bacterium | reverse complement strand
CGCTCAGCGCGGCGCAGATGCCTGACAACGAGCCCCATCAGGTGACCGCTGTCGCGACCGACGCAGCGGGACAGGACACGGTTCTGAGCTCAGCTCGCGCCGCGCTCGCGGCGCCCGGCGGCTTCTACGACCCGAGGAACGGCTTCTACAACCCCGACCTGCGCGTTGAGGGCGGTGGCAAAACCAACGGTTCGAACGCCGGCACGCGTACGAAGCTGACGCTGGGGTTCGTGCGCGGTCGCCGCACCGCCAAGCGACGGACGGTCCGGTACTCGACGCCCGCGCGAATCCGAGGCCGCGTCAGGACGGCCGGCAGGAAGCCGATCGCCGGCGCGCGCGTGTGGCTGGCGTCGCGGGTGCGTAGCGGCCAGTGGCGAATCGCGCGCAAGCCGCTGATCACGTCGCGCAACGGCGTCGTGTCGGCGCGCCTGCCCGCCCGTACCCCCAGCCGCCAGTTGCGCCTTGTCTACTTCCCGACTACGAACAGCAACACCGACGCCAGATCGCCGAGCGCTGACCTGCGAGTGCAGGCAACCACGACGATCCAGTCAGACCAGGGCGGCTACCGCAACGGCGACACGCTCACCTTCACCGGGCAGGTCATCAAGAAGCACCTGATCGATAAGAAGAGCGTCTACCTGCAGGCGATCGTCCGCGGCAAGTGGCGCACGTTCGCCACGACCGAAGCCGACTCCCGGGGGCGCTGGCGGATGACGCACCGCTTCGAGGCCACGCGCCGGCCAACCCGGTACACGTTCCGCGCCGTGGTTCCCGCCCAGACCGGTTACGACTGGGCGACGGGCCACTCGCGAACGGTTCGCGTACTCGTCACCCCATAGAGGCCCTCGGAGCGTCGGGCACTCATGGCCGAGCGCAGACCAGGAACCCGAGGAACTGGCCCGCTGCAGCGGCCATGTTGCGGGCCTCGACGTACCAGCCGGTCGGCACGTCCCCCACCGGTGTTCGCGTCGTCCGCGGGAAACTCTCCGTCAGCGTAAACGTGTTCGGCGTGAAAACTGCGCCATCGCCCTCGAGCCCGCCAGCGATCGCGCGCTCCCCAGGATTACATGTCATGGTCACCGCGCCGACCGCGCCCGGCGCAACGGCCGGAGCGGGAACCTGGCGCCTGACGATGTTCGTCGCCCCCGCAGGGCCGGCGGGTCCCGCAGGTCCGGCCGGAAGCTGGCCGGCTCTGAAGTCCTTGGCGCGAAGCGAGCCGTTCCTCACGGTCCCGGACGTGACGGCGCTCGTGCGCAGCTTGCTGTTGGTCACCGCTCCCTTCTTGAGCTGCTTGCTGCCGACGCTGTTGCGCGGCAGGACGACCGCCGCGTAGCTCGTGCCACCGAGGGCGACGATGAGTGCCAAGGTCGCCGTGACGTTGGCGTAGCGCCCGTTGCTGAACATCCGCTTCATCTGCGCCCCTTGGGTCGTGATGATCGTGATAAGTGTCCGGCGCTCGAGCGGAGTTCGAGCACCCTGGCAGGATCACCTGTCGGCAAGGCTACGCCTTCCCCACCGCGTCGCGGCAAGCGATACGCCTGTGCATCGCAACCAGTGAAAACACCGTGCGCAGACGCAGGTTGCGCCTCATGGTCCGATGCCGAATTCTGACGCCGTGGGGGCACGAGGCACCGAGGCCGCGCGCGCCTGGGTCGTCGGCGGCGCGGATGTCGCCTGCGGCTCGATCCCGAGCTCGGCGATCTGCTGCGCAGCGTTGCTATTCGGCTCGGGCGGGGTTCGCTTCTTCGAGGTGCCAGTGGCACGCTCGCTCTCCGCACCGTTCGGCGCTTGGATCCTGGAAATCTTGCTGGGCGCGGGCGTCGCGGCAAAGCTTCGAGCTGGCGGATCGATCGCAGGCGGCGCATCGGCCGGCGCCTTGATGCCTGGCGGGCCCTCGCCAATGACGATCGCTCCGCCGGCAGCGCACACCGCGGTCAAACACAGGGCGGCGGTCTTCGCGGCGAAACCACCGAGCAGCGTGGCACCGCCTCCGCCCGCCGCGACGGTACCGACGCCGCCCGCCGCAGCACCCCCGCTCGCGCCGCCGCTCAACAGCCCGCTCAGCCCGCCGAGGACGCCGCCGCCCGCCGCCACCGCGCCGGATAGCACAGCCGGCGCGGGCACCACGACCGAGAGACCGCGCAGCGACCGCACGTACGCGGCGCACGCCTGGCACTCCATCACGTGCGCGACCGCGAGGGCCTGGCGTTCGCCACCCTCCTCGTGCAGCCCGAATGCGTAGGCCTTGATCAGCGAGCGCTGGTCTTCGCACCAGTCGCCGCGGTTGATCGCCTCCAGCAGCCCGCCGAGCTTCTTGTTGGCTGCGACCATGATCTTGTCCAGGCGCTTGATGTCGATGCCCATGATGTCGCTGGCATCCCGGCGTGAGTGCTCGTGCAGGACGCACAGGCTCACCGCCTGCTGCTCGCGCGTATTCAGCCGCAGCCGGACCGAGACGAGCCACTGGTGGTAGCGCTGGCGATCGGCGATCTCACTGTCGACGTCGTGCTCATAACCCAGGCGGCTGGCGCTGTCATCGACGGCCTCCGACGCGCGGTACTTCATGCGCGCGCCTCGGACATCGTCGATCGCGCGGCGATACGTGATCGTCGCCAGCCACCCGCCGAGATTGCCGATCTCGGTGCCGTGCTTGCGCGAGTGCTCATACAGCGCGTGCCACGCCGCGTTGTACGCGGCGTCGAGGTCAGACGGGTCGGGATGCAG
>JAUXSD010000236.1 GCA_030681525.1 Solirubrobacteraceae bacterium | reverse complement strand
GCGCGGCGGCGCGCTGGTCGGCGGGCAGCGCGCGGGCGGCGGTGCGATCGGCGCGGAACTCGGCCTTGGCGGCCCGGTAGGCGGCGCGGCGCGCGGCGCGCGCTTCCTTCAGCGCGGTACGCGCGTCGGCCACCGTGGCGGAGTACTTCGTGCATGCGGCGGTCGCGGCGGCGGTGCCCGCCTCCGAGAGGCCGGCGGCCTGGGCGCGCTGGACGCACTTCTCCCCGGTCGGCTTGGCCTTGTGCTTCTTGGCCGCGGTCGCGGGGACGGCGGTGGCGGCAACGGCGCCGATCAGGGCCAGGACGAAGATCAATCTACGCATCGGGGGGAAGCCTTCCGTGGAGGGTGATCGCAACCTCCTCAGGATGCGGCCTGGCGCGGCTCGCGGGGAGCGGTCCTCATGAAGATCTCACCGCGTGGTGGCCGGGGCCGGCGTCGCGGCGGGTACCGACGTGGCTGAACTGCATCATTGAGGGAGTCAGTTGGCCTGGCTGGAAGCGGTTCTACCAGGGCTTACGTGGGCTGGTCGGCTTGTTCATGTGGGACGTGAACAGACCGACCAGACCTGCCGAGATCTCGGGATCCCGGCACCAAGGCCCTCCCCGCGGGCACTTCGTGCCATTCCGTCCACCGACGCGGTCGCTGGAGCGAACGCCCCCGCCGAACGGACTCACCCTCTCAGCGACGCCGTTCGCCGCCGCGTCCACCAACGCGGCGCGGCAGCGCACGAAACTCACCCCGCGCGCAGCTCCACCACCGCCGCCAGCACGTCCTGCGCCGCCACCCGCTGGCCGAACACCACGTCACCCGGGGCGCGCACCAGCACGAACGGCACGCGGTTGCCGACGCGCTTCTTGTCCAGGCGCGTGGCGGCCACGACGGCCTCGGCGTCGACGTCCGCATCCAGCGCGGTGGGCAGGCCCGCCGCCGCGAACAGGTGCGCCACCTGCCCGCGCAGGGCCTCCGTCCCGCCCAGCCGCAGCGCCGCCAGCAAGCCCAGCGCGACCGCCTCGCCGTGGCGGTAGCGCCGGTAGCCGGTCACGGTCTCGATGGCGTGGCCGACCGTGTGGCCGAGGTTCAGGAGCTGGCGCGCCCCGCCGTCGCGCTCGTCGGACGCCACGACCGCGATCTTCGTGCGCGCGCAGTCCAGCACGACGCGCTTGTCGACCGCCGCGCCCGCCGCCACGCGCTCCCACAGCGAGCCGCCGGCGATGAGCGCCGTCTTGACGACCTCGGCGTAACCCGCGGCCAGCTCATCGCGCGGCAGCGTCTCCAGCGTGGAGACGTCGGTGATGACCGCCGCCGGCTGGTGGTAGGCCCCGACGTAGTTCTTCGCCTCCGGCAGGTCGACGCCGGTCTTGCCGCCGTAGGCCGAGTCGACCTGCGCGACCACGGTCGTCGGCACCTGCACGATCGGCACGCCGCGCTGGTAGGACGCGGCGCAGAAGCCCGCCAGGTCGCCCACCACGCCGCCGCCGAGCGCCACGAGGTGGTCGTCGCGGCCCATCCCCCCGGCGGCGAGCTCGCGCCACACCCGCTCGGCGACCGCGAGCGTCTTGTGCTCCTCCCCCGCCGGGATCGTGATCGTGTGGTGGGTGTCGCGCAGCGCGCCGCCATGGAGCGCGCCGACGTTGGCGTCCGTCACGACGAACGCCCGGCGCCCCGGCCGCGGCAGCCCGCCGATCAGGCCGCGCCCCACGAACACCGGGTACTCCGAGCCGCCCGCCACGGCCCAGACGAGCTTCGTCCCGGCGGGCGCGTCGGCCAGCGCGCGCAGCGCCGGCTCGGCGCGGCGCACGAGCCGGTCGCCCTCGGGCAGGAACGCGTCGGCGATCGACTCGTACAGCGGCCGGCGCTCGGCGTGCAGCGCGCAGAACGCCGCGCGGTCGGCGGCCAGGGGCCGGTCGTCGCCCGCCGCGCGCGCCCAGGCGGTCTCGTCGGAGACGTCGAGCCACACGACCGTGTGCTCGCACAGCGCCTCGCGCACGACCGGCGACAGCACGCTGCCGCCGCCCAGGGCGATCGCCGACGCGCCCGATCGCAGCGCTCGCAGCACGATCGGCTCCTCGCGCCGGCGGAACTTCTGCTCGCCGAACGCCGCGAAGAACGACGCGATCGGCATCTCGAGCTGGTCCTCGACGAGCTTGTCGGTGTCGAGCACGTCGTCGAGCGCCGAGGACTTCCCGGCGCCCATGAACCCCACGAAGACGAGCGCCATCGGGCCGGCCTGGCGCTACGAGCGCCAGTCGATGCGCGCGCGGTACGCGTCGACCGCCGCGACGACGTCGTCGATATGGTCGCCGCCGAACTTGGCCCGGTAGGCCTCCGCGAGCACGAACGCCAGCATCGACTCGCCGACGACACCCGCCGCCGGCACCGTGCAGGAGTCGGTCCGCTCGCGCAGCGCCTGGGCGGGCTCCTTCGTCGCGATGTCGACCGAGCGCAGCGGCTTGGTCAGCGTGGGCAGCGGCTTCATCGCCGCGCGGGCGTAGAGCGGATCGCCGTTGGTCATGCCGCCCTCCAGGCCGCCGGCGTGGTTGGTCTCGCGGTAGTAGCCGCGCTCGGCCGACCAGAAGATCTCGTCGTGCGCCTCCGAGCCGGGCTTGCCCGCGAGGTCGAAGCCCTCCCCCAGCCCGACGCCCTTGATCGCCTGGATCGAGCACAGCGCGGCGGCGATCCGGCCGTCGAGGCGCTCCTCCCACGACACGTGCGAGCCGAGCCCCGGGACGAGCCCGAACGCGATGACCTCGAAGACGCCGCCGATGGACTCGTTGGCCTTGCGCTGGACGTTGATGTGCTGCACCATCGCGCGGCTCGCGTCGCGGTCCAGGCAGCGGACCGGGTCCTCGTCGACGCCGTCGAAGTCGGCGACCGTCAGCGGCTCGCCGCGGTCCGGCGCCTGCACGCTGCCGATCTGGATGACGTGCGAGCGCACCTCCACGCCCACCGCGCGCAGGAACGCGCGGGCCAGCGCGCCGCCCGCCACGCGCGCCGCCGTCTCACGGGCGCTGGCGCGCTCGAGCACGTTGCGCACGTCCGAGAAGCCGAACTTCTGCGTGCCGACGAGATCGGCGTGGCCGGGCCGCGGCAGATGGACCTCGGGGACGGTCGCCTCGACCGGCCAGGGGTTCATCCGCTCCTCCCAGTTGGCGTAGTCGCGGTTGGCGATCTGCAGGGCGATCGGGCCGCCGAGCGTCAGGCCGTGGCGCACCCCCGCGGTGACCTCGGCGCGGTCGCGCTCGATCTTCATCCGCCCGCCGCGCCCGTGGCCGAGCTGGCGGCGCGCCATGTCGCGGTTGAGCAGGTCCGCTTCGAGGGCCAGCCCGGCGGGCAGGCCCTCGACGATGCAGGTGAGGCCGGGGCCGTGCGACTCCCCGGCCGTGACGAAGCGCAGCGCCATGGCGCCGCTGAGTCTATGTCGCGCTCACTCCGCGGCGGTCTTGACGGCGTCGGTGCCGGTTGCGCGCAGCAATCCGGCCCGGGCGTCGTAGCGCGCCGTGCGCAGCGCGGCGTTGCTCGCGGCATGGCGCAGCATGACGCGCAGCACCCTCCGGCCGTCGGCGTGGACGTGGGCGCGTGCGGCGCGGGCGCGGACGGCGGTCGTGGTGATCTTGCGGATCGACTCCACGCGCAGGCGGAACCGCCGGACGGCGCCGCCGGCGAGACGGACGGTGACGATCTGGGTCTGGCCGGCCTTCAGGCCGATCATCCGGCAGTCCGTGTCGCCCTTGCAGGTCGCCTGGCCCTCCGACGTGGCCCGCGGGCCGAGCACGAAGACCGCGTAGCGAGCCTTGGCGTTCGCGATGCCGAGAAAGAGCGCGGCCGGGTGCGCGGCCCCGCCGAGCGGGGTGAGCCGCGCGATCGGATGGCGCCGGCTGCCGTTGACGCTCACGACGGTGCGTAGGTACGAGGGCGCTGGCGCCGTCGTGGCGGGCACGCGGGTGGCGGAAGGCGGCGTGGCTGCGGGCTTGGGGGCGGGTGTCGCGGCCGCCGGGCGCTTGGCCTTCGGCGATCCCTCCGATGACGCGCCGGGCCGCGGAGCGGCCTCACCGGTCGGCGACTTGGCCGTCGCCGTGGTGGCACCGCCGGCCGCCGCCGCCCCGCCGCCGGCATCGGGCGGCTTCGGCGGATCGAAGAACGGGTCGTCGATCTTGCCGCCGCGCTCGGCCTTGGCGGGCTTGGGCTCGGTGGACTTCGCATCGGCGGTGTTCGCCACGGCATGCGGGGTCGCCGCCGCAGCACCGGGCGCGGCGACCGCGTCCACGCCGGCGGCGGGCGCCGCGGGAGCGGGCGCGTCGGAGCCACCGATGAGCATGGGCGCCGCGACGAGCGCGGCCAGCAGCACGACCGCCACCGGCCACAGCCGCTTGTCGATCAGGTCGCGGCCGATCTGCCGCACGGATGCCAGGAGCGCGTTCATCCGGCACCTCCGCCGGGGGCGCCGCCACCGGCCATCGGATCAGGGGCCGCGGCCGCGCCGGCGGGCGCGGCGCTCGCGGCGCTCGCGGCCGGCGGGTCGGGCGCCAGGTACGCGGTGGCGCTCACGAGCGCCTTGACCTTCGGGAAGCCGTCGCGGCTGGCCGCGAGCGAGAACCCGTCGACCGTGATGAGCCGTCCGCGCACCGCGAGGTGCCCGTTGCGGTTCTCGGCCAGGTCGTCGATCGCGCCGAGGAAGCGCTGCATCGCCAGGTAGCCGCCGTCGAACGTGAACGAGAACGGCACGGTCAGCAGGCCGGCGGGGCCGACCGCCGCACCGGGCGGCGGCTGCGCGACGGTCGCGGCGACCGGCGCATCGGCGGCGGTCGCGGCACCCGCGGCGGGCTTCTCGCCCTCCGCGGGCTTCTCGCCGTCGGCGGGCTTCTCGCCGTCGGCCGGCGTCTCGCCCGCGGGAGCGGCCGGCGCGGCCGCCTGCGGTGCGGGCGCGCCCGAGCTGACGAGCTTCATGGCCCGGAAGTCGATCTTGTTGGCCTGCGCGATCGCGTCGAGCTGGCGGATGAGCGCGCCCACGTTGTCGTCCTTGGGCACGGCCTTGCCGAGCCGCGCGACGATCGCGCTGTCCTTGCGGGCCTGCGCGCGCAGGCGCTCGGCGTCGGCCAGCGCGGCCTCGGCGGTGGCGCGCCGGCTCTCGGCCTCGGCGATCTGCGTCTGCACGACGGCGATGTCCGCGCGCTTGGGCGCCACGACCGCAAACCAGCAGCCGGCCAGCACCGCGACAAGCGCGACGACGGCGAGAGCGATACGGCCCTGGGCGCTCACTGCGCACCTCCGGCCGGAGCTTCGGCCGCGGGCGGCGCCGCGGCGGGCGCGCCGCCGGCGACGGCGGCGTCGACGGCCGGCACGAGCCCCTTGGGCGCGTCGTAGAACACGGTCAGCTGAAACTGCGGCATCTTGTCGGTCGCCCGGCAGTCGGTCTCGCTCAACGAGCCGCGGTCGGTCTTCTCCGAGCTGGCGAGGCTGACGCGCTGGACGCCGTCGATCGTGCGCAGGCGGCTGACGAGCGTGGCGACGCGCGAATGGCTCGGAGCGCAGCCGATGAGGTCGACGGCCGGCACCGGAAGCGCGGCGCGCAGCGAGCCTCCGCCGCCGCCGGCGAGCTGTGTGCTGGGCGCCACGGTGCCGACCAGCGACGTGAGGTCCACGTCGGCGGGCACGGCGCGCGCGACCTCACGCAGGCTGCGCGACCAGTCGAAGCGACCGTCGACGAGCCCCTCGATCGTGTCGACGCGGGCCTTGCGCAGCGCGGCCGTCTGATCACCGGAGGCGAGCGTCGCCGCTTTCGCCTGGGCGGTCTGGGCGGCGCTCTCGGCGCGCGCCAGCTCGGCCTGCTCGCCGGACAGCTGGCGCCCGGTGAACGCGTTGGCCGCGACGACCAGCACGGCCACGGCGAGCACCGCCAGCAGCACCCAGACCCCGGCGCCCGAGCCCGAGCCCGCGCCGGCCCCGAGGCGGCGGCCGCCCCGAGCGGTGTCCTGCGGGATGAGGTTGACGGCCCTCATCGCAGCAGCCCGTTCTCGAGTGCGAGGCCCGCCGCGACGCTGAGCGAGGCGGCGTCCAGCGCGTTGAGCTTCAGCGCGTCGCTGCCATCGACCATGCGCTCGTCGACCTCGAGATCGAGCTCGCCGGCCAGTGCCTCGCCGAAGCCGGCGATCGCCGTGGCCGGCCCGGTCAGCACGACGCGGTCGACCTCGCGGCCGCCCTCGGGCTGGTTGGCGTGGAAGTCCAACGAAGCGCGGATCTCCGTCGCGATCCGGCGTACGCCTCCTCTGAGCATGACCCGTACTTCAGCGGCGATTCCCCCGTCGCCGGCCACGTCGTCGAGCGGCGTTTGCAGGCCGACGTTGTACAGCCACGCGCGCGCCTGCTCGGTGGTCAGCTCACGGCGCTCGGCCAGCTCGGCAGCGAGCGACTCGATGCCTCCGCCCGCGACGCGGGTGAACGCGCAGATGCCGCGGTCGGAGATCGCCAGGTTCGTCAGCCCACCGACGGCGACGAACAGCTCCGGCCCGTCGCTCTCGCGGCGCTGGCGCTGCAGGGCGCGCACCATGCCGAACGCGGAGAGGTCGATGCCCATCGGCTTCAGGCCGGCCGCGCGGGCGGCCGTCAGCATGCCGGTGATCATGTCGCGGCGCGCGGCCACGAGCACGATCCGCTGGCGCGGGCCGTCCGGGCCGTCGGTGATCCCGACCGCGTGGAAGTCGAGCACCGCGTCCTTGAGCGGCATCGGGATCGCCTCGGCGGCCTGGAAGCTGACGGCGCTCGCCAGCTCCTTGGGATCGGTGATCGGGGGCAGGTACAGCGTGCGCACGACGATGCGCGCGTTCGCGACGCCGATGCGGACGCGCTTGTCGAGCTGCTTGTGCTGTGCCCACAGGCTCCGCAGTGCTTCGGCCAGCGCCGCGGAGTCGGCGACGTCGCCGTCGCGTACGACACCCGGCTCGAGCGCGGCGCGCCCGCCGTCCTCGATGCGGATCGTGCCGTTGACGCTCACCTGCGCGGCGGCGATGAGACCCGGCTCGATGCTCAGGCCGACGAGATTCTTGAGGCGTGCGGTTCCCATGACGAAGAACGGCATCGGCGGGTCGGCCCGGCGTCCACACCCTGTTCGGCCGAAAATCGGTCGTTCGTCCGGTCGCCCGGCTACGCCGTTCGTCCGGCGAACCTGCTCAGAAGGTCCCGAGGTAGGCCGACATGATCTCGTTGCCGACCAGCACGGCGATGACTGCGCCGAGCGCCAAAAACGGCCCGAACGGCACCGCGGTCTTGCGGCCCTGCGACATGCCCACGCGCATGATGATCCCGATCCCCACGACGGTTCCGAGGACGAAGGCGATGAACAGCGCCGGCACGACGGCGGAGCCGAGGTAGAGCCCCATGACCGCGACGAGCTTGGCATCGCCGAGACCCATCTTCGTCGGGCGCAGCAGGGCGGGCAGCGCCAGCAGGCCGCCGGCGGCGGCGCCGGCGATGAGCCGCCCGACCTGTCCGCCGGGATCCAGCGCGATCCCCAGCCCGATCCCGACGATCGCGGCCGGCAGCGTGAGTCGGTTGGGGATGATCCGGTGATCGAGGTCGATCAGCGCGATCGGCACGAGGAAGGCGACCAGCACGAGCCCCATGACGAGCGCGGCGGTGTCGGCGTGGTGCACGGCGACGACGGCCGCGAAGAGCAGCGCGGTGCCGGCCTCGACGAGCGGATAGCGCACGGCGATCGGCTCCGAGCAGCTACGACAGCGCCCGCGCAGCAGCAGCCACGACAGCACCGGGATGTTGTCGTAGGGCTTGATCGGCGTCTCGCACGACGGGCAGTGCGAGGCCGGCATCGACAGCGACTGGCGCGCCGGCAGGCGGTGGGCGACGACGTTCAGAAAGGACCCGATCAGCAGGCCGAAGGCCGCGGCGGGAAGCAGTGCGAGGGGCATATGCATACTCATCGAGTCTCCTGGACGAAAGCTTTAGCCGCCTTTCCGTCCGCTCGACAACTCAGTTGGCCGGCAGCTCGCGCCAGGTGTTCTGCACCAGCCCCGCCGTGCCGTAGCTCGACAGGACGTTGAAGGGGTTTGCGACGAACGTGATCGTCGCCTTGTTGCCGCTGGCCTGGCCGGCCGTGAGGCGCCCCGGGCCGTCGATCGCGACGCCGCCGAAGACCTCGGTGTTGTCATTGGCCTGCAGCACGGTCCCGGACGATCCCTGCTGGTTGGCCATGTAGATGAGGCCGTGGAAGATCGACTGGAAGTACAGCGTCCCGCGGGGCATGATCACGATGCCGGGGTCGCTGGGCGTGTTGTAGACCACGCCGCCGCCGGGGTCGTTGCAGTTCGTCGTGGCCGGCACGTCGATGAACACGACCGTCCCGGTGTAGCTGGACGGACAGGAGGTGTAATACGTCGACGGGCTGGCGCTCTGCGCGACGGCCTTGAAGCGCTCGATCTGATGCGGCGTCATCGCGGGCGGCGTCGTCGGGTCGCGGATGATCGTCTGGGGCAGGACCTGGACCTTCGCGGCGTTGTAGTCCGTGCACTCGGTGGTCGTCGTCGTGCAGCGCACGACGACCTGCGAGCCGGTCGCGTTGATGATCGTCTTGTTGCCGTTGTTCGGCGTCCGCAGGCTGCCGGCCGTCAGGCCGTTGCGCGGAAACGGCTCGTCGAACTGCTCGCGCTTGAGCAGCGCGACGATGTTGCGGGCCTTGCCCTGCACGACCGCGCGCGCCTGCACCCACAGCTGGCGGTCGCCGTTCGCGTCCCACTTGCAGGGGCCCGGGCACGTGTACGCCGCGCCGGTGCGCACGTTGGTCCCGCTCTGCGTCGCCTCCGCGGGCGCGCCCGAGACGAAGGAGCCGGCGAGGTTCGGCCCGCCGTTGTCGCGGATCCGGGTGATCCAGGTGACCTCGCTCAGCGAGTCGGTGTTGGTGAAGTTCGCCGTCGCCGCCGACCCCTGCGCGGCGGCCAGCGTGCTCGGCGTGGGGCAGAACTCCGCGTACGCCGCGGCGGGCGCGACCTGGGTACAGGTGGGCGGCACGTTGGCGCCCGCGACCGCGTTGCCCGGCCACTTCTGGGCGAGCGCGAAGCCCTGGCTGTAGAGGACGCCCTCGGCGAGGTTCAGCGCCGACTCGCGCTGGCGCTGGTCGTGGCTGTGCTTCTGGCCGCGGTCGACGAGCGTGAACGAGGTCAACGCGATGACCAGCATCGTTGACAGCACCATCATCGATGTGACGAGCAGCCAGCCGCCCTCGTCGTCCAGTGGGGCGCGCCTCACTAGCTCATTGCGTTCCATGTCCGTACCTCAGCTCGGGATCTGCACCGCGATCGGGGATGTGATGCCGGCCGTGCCGTAGCGGTCGCCCGGATCGCAGACGACCAGGCCGATGTTCACCGTCGGCCCGGCAAGCGCCTCGGCCGTCGTGAACGTGTGACTCAGCGTGATGCTCTCGCCGATGAAGCCGGCCGCCCCCCACAGGGTGCGCACCGGCGGTTCGCCGCTGACCTGCGGGTTCGTGCAGTCGATCGACGTCACGGTCGGCAGCGTGCCCTTGAACCAGTAGTAGGACAGCGTGCGCCCCTCGTAGTCCGTCGAGCCCGAGGCGTTCAGCACGACCGTGCGCGTGGCGGAGGACGGCGTCGCGACGAACGTGGCCACCGGCGGCTGGTTCTGGTTGCGCAGGTGGATCCCGGTCGCGACGCGCAGCTCGGGGACGTCGCTGAAGGGGTCGGTGTCGACGAACGCCTGCGCGCTGATGTTGATGACCTGGTCGTAGGTCGCCGGATCCGACAGGCAGGCGGTTCCCGTCGTGCAGCGGTACTGAAACAGCGGGCGGTCGATCTCGCCGCCGCGGTTGGTGATGTGATCGGCGACGACGCGGGTGTTCGTCCACTCCGATGCGGCCGAGGGGCAGCCGGAGCGCATCGCCGCGCTCACGGGCGACGCGGCGACGGACGCCAGCGAGCGCTCCTGCGTCCACAGCCGCCCCTGGCTCGTCGACGCGGGCGCGTTGGTCGTGTCCAGGCAGTAGCGCACCCACGTCCGGTTGGGGTCGGACGTCTGGAAGATGAGGTCGAAGGGCTCGACGGTGTCGAGCACCGGGGTGTGGTTCAGGCGCTTGGCCAGGTTGCGCAGCTGGCGCGCCTGGACGTCGAGCGCCTCGCGGGCGACCTCGGTCGTGTCGAGGCGGATGTTGTTGTCGTGGGCCGAGTTCGACAGCGTCGTGAACGTCGTCAGCGTGGCCGACAGCACGAGGAACGCGACCGCCATCACGATCAGTAGCTCGAGCAGGGTGAAGCCGCGTTCGTCGCGCATGCTCATGGCAGCAACCACGCCACCGGCCCGATCGGGTCGGACTCGTTGAACTCGCTGTCGACGGCCGTGACCCAGTAGCTGTGCCCGCCCGAGCCCGGGTCGGTGTCGGTGTACGTCGTGATGAGCCCGCCCGACGTGCGGTCGTAGCGGTCGGCGTAGGCCGTCCCGTCGCGGTAGATGCGATAGAAGGCGACGTCCTCGAGCAGCGGCGCCGTCCACGTCAGCCGCGGCAACCCGCCGACGTTCAGGACGGCGAGCAGGAGCGGGCTGCTCGGGGGGCTGCCCGCCGCGGGGACGGCCTTCGTCCGCGCATCGCCGACGCGCAGGCCGTTGTCGGCGCCGCGGTCGACGGCCACGAGCGAGTAGGTCTGCTCCCCCGACTCCGCGCTGAGGTCGGCGCAGGAGGTCGTCGTCGGCGCGAGCAGCGAGCCGGCCGCCGGCGCCGGGCAGACCTGCTCGTCGTCGGACGTCTGGGGTGTGTCGTCGGGGCCCGCCCAGACGACGCGGTAGCCGAGGATGTCGCGCTCGCGGTTGGGCGACCACTCGAGCTCCACCCAGTCCCCCGCGCGCGTGTTGTGGCCGCCGACGAAGCCCGTCGGCGCGTACGGCGCGCGGCGGTTGAGCACGATGTCGGCGCGGCGCGCCTCCCCGGCGACGTCGCGCTCGTCGAACGACCGCGCGGTCATCGTGTAGGAGCCGTCGAGGATCTCCGTGCCGCTGCCCGACGTGCCGATGTTCCAAGTCGCGGTGAAGCTCGTCGACCCGCTTATGACGCCCTTGCTGAGGCCGTCGTCGACCTCCCAGCGCAGGCTCTGCGCGTCGGTCGTCGTCCAGACGACGTCGACGGTGCCGACGTTCGCGGTGATCGTCTGCGTCAGCGGGGAGATCGACAGGATGCGCGGGCCCAGGCCGCCCGCAGGGTTGACGACGAGCGTGGACTGCGACATGACCCGCTCGCGGGTGTCGTCCTGCCAGCGCAGCGCGAAGGTGACGCGCCGGAAGTCGTCGCCGTTGGCGTCCACGCCGGCGGCGTTGGTGTGGCAGGCGTTGGCCGGCGCCGAGGACGCATAGCCGTCCGTCGGGCTGTCGAACACGCAGGTGGTGGCGGTGACGGTGTACACCACCCCGCGGCGCTCGATCGTCCAGGGAGTGCCCGCGCCGAGCCCGCGCGCCTGCAGCTCGACGCGCAGCTGGCCGAGCTCGTTGTAGTCGACCTCGCGCGCGGTCTCGACGAGCTCGCGAACGAGGTTCGTGGCCGCCACGCGGGTGTTGCTCGTCGTCGTGGTGCGCAGCGCGCCGCCGTACATCGCGAGCACGGCGAGGATCCCCGCAAGGAGGAGAAGCGTCGCGACGATGACTTCGATGAGCGTGAAGCCGTCCTCGCGGCGCCCGGTCGGGGTCACCGAGAGAGAAGCGCCCATGGCTACCAACTGCTGTTGTTCTTGCAGCCGCCTTCCCCGGGGGCGGTGCAGATGCGATCGGTGCCGGACGGGCTGCGGGCGATCCTGAACATCGTGCCGGTCTCGGACACCTTGCTCACGGTGTAGCCCGTGCCGCCGCCGGTGATCGTCAGGGTCACGCCGGCGGCGAGCTGGTGCTCGCTGTCCGGACAGGGGCCGTAGGTCTCGGGCTCGGCGAAGCACGCCTCCATCTGCGAGACGGCGTTGCGCACGTCGGCCTTCGTGTCGGCGTCGTGCGCCTTGTCGGCTTGGCCGAGGAACGCGGGCAGGGCCAGGGCGGCGAGGATCCCGATGATCAGGATCACCGCCAGAAGCTCGATCAACGTGAAGCCGCGTTCATCCATGACCACGGGATCGGCACGCGCGGGCGGATGGTTGTCGTCCACCGGCCCGAGTTGGACGAACGTATTGCACCGGGTTGTGGACGGACGTACGGCCGGCTCCGAGCCAGCCGTCTTAACGACGAAGGGCGGGCCCGAGGGCCCGCCCTTGTCAGATGTGGTGCGAAGGGGCTACCAGCTGGTGCCGTTGCAGCCCTTCGTGACCTTGACCGCGCCACAGGAGCGGGTGTAGGCGCCCGGAGCGGTGTTCGACTTCGTGATGGTGAAGTCGCCGCCGGAGCTCGACATCGCGGTGATCGTGTAGCCGACGCCGTTGTCGTCGATGGTGACCGCGGCATCGCCGGTGCCGGTGACCTCCGGCTTGGCGGCGCAGGCCGTGACGGCCGCGGCGGTGTCGCCGGTCGCATCGGCGGTGCAGGACTCCATCTGGGTGACGGCGTTACGAGCGTCCGACTTCGCCGAGGAGTCCTCGGCCTTCTCACGCTGACCCAGGAAGGTCGGCAGGGCGATCGCGGCCAGGATGCCGATGATCAGGATGACGACGAGGAGCTCGATAAGCGTGAAACCCGACTCGTCGGCGGCGCGGTTGCGCAGATTCTGCAGCATGAAGATCCCTCCAGGATCCGGATGTATGGGGATGTGCAGGCCTCCGCCGCTGACGCCTCGCAGGTGAGACGGTCGATCCGTCTTCCGCAGCACCTTGCGTTTGTCCTAAGCGTCAGGACGGGGGCTGTTGCACATCCCGCTCATCGGATCTGCCGGCGGGTTCTTTGAGATCACCGGTCTCGATTCTGGACGTACGGACGATCCGCGCCCGGAAACGACGAAGGGCGGGTCCTGGAGGGACCCGCCCTTGTCAGTCGTCATGCGGTGCTGCGACGGGCTACCAGCTGGTGCCGCTGCAGCCCTTCGTGACCTTGACGGCGCCGCATGTGCGGGTGTAGGCGCCCGGAGCGGTGTTCGACTTCGTGATCGCGAAGTCGCCGCCGGAACTCGACATCGCGGTGATCTTGTAGCCGACGGTGTTCGGGACGATCACGACGACCGCGTCACCGGCGCCGGTGACCTCGGGCTTGGCGGCGCAGGCCGTCACGGCGGCAGCGGTGTCACCGGCAGTGTCAGCCGTGCAGGACTCCATCTGGGTGACGGCGTTACGGGCATCTGACTTCGCCGAGGAGTCCTCGGCCTTCTCGCGCTGACCCAGGAAGGTCGGCAGGGCGATCGCGGCCAGGATGCCGATGATCAGGATGACGACGAGCAGCTCGATGAGCGTGAAGCCGGACTCGTCAGCGGCGCGGTTGCGCAGGTTCTGCAGCATGAGATCCCTCCAGGAATCCGTAATGACAGGAAACGTGCTGGAGCTCGCCGCGGCTTGGCTTGAGAAACGCCTATTCAGTCGCCCGCCCTCTTTGAGCGGATTGCCCTTCACCGGGGCGGGCTATTGCACAAGGCCCCCGTCGTCGGATCCGGGCGATGCAGGGAGGTTTGTCCGCTCAGCTGGACGGATGATGTCGCCGGGCAGCGCGGCTACGCGGCGCCGGCATTGCGCGCGGCCTGCGCGTCATGGCCCGGGATCTGCGTGCCCGTGCCCTCGCACCACGGGCAGGTCACCTGCGACGGGCTGCCGCCGAGGTTGGAGATCACCTGGCCGGTGCCGCGACACGGCGCGCAGGATGCGGGCGCCCCGGACGGGGCTGGGTCTGGCTGGGCCATCGGCGCCTGACGCTAGCAACCGCGCCGCCGCCGGACCCGGACCCGGCCCGCCCCACCCTACGATCGACGCGATGCCCGCCCTGGACGCCACCGGCCGCTATGCCCCGTCGCCGACCGGCACGCTGCACCTCGGCAACCTGCGCACGGCGCTGCTGGCGTGGCTGTTCGCGCGCTCGCAGGGCGCGCCGTTCCTCGTGCGGATCGACGACCTCGACCATGGGCGGGTGCGCCCCGGCATCGCCGAGCAGCAGCTCGCCGACCTCGCCGCCCTGGGACTGGGCTGGGACGGGCCGGTGGTGCGCCAGTCCGAGCGGATGGAGGCCTACGTCGAGGCCATCGCGCGGCTCGACGCCGGCGGCGCGCTGTATCCGTGCTTCTGCACGCGGGCCGAGATCCGCCAGGCGGCCTCGGCGCCGCACGGCGCCCTGCCGGAGGGCTCCTACCCCGGCACGTGCCGGGAGCTGACCCGCGCCGAGCGCGCCGCGCGCGAGGCGTCGGGCCGCCCGCCGGCGCTGCGCCTGCGGGCCGGCGCAGCCAGTGTCGCGTTCACCGACCGCCTGCTCGGGCGCTGCGCTGGCGTCGTCGACGATCTGGTCGTTCGCCGCAACGACGGCGTCCCGGCATACAATCTCGCCGTGGTCGTCGACGACACAGCGGCGGGAGTGGGCGAGGTCGTGCGCGGCGCCGATCTCGCCGAGACCACGCCGCGCCAGCTGCACGTCGCCGCATGCCTGGGCGTGCCGGCGCCGCGCTACGCGCACGTGCCGCTCGTGCTCGGAGAAGACGGCGCGCGTCTGGCCAAGCGCCACGGCGCGGTGACGCTGGCCGATCGCGTCGCCGCCGGCCAGTCTCCCGCGGAGGTTCGCGCGCTGCTGGCGCGCTCCGTCGGGCTGGCCGCAGCGCGAGAGACCCCGACGCTCGACGAGTTGCTCGAGCGCTTCGATCCATCCGCATTGCCAACCGAAGCGACGGTGCTCACCTCATGGACCTGAACCAGCTGTTCGTCCCGATCGCGGTCGGCGCCCTGGCGATCGTCGCGGTCATCGCGATCGTCTTCAACCCCAGCATCATGGGCGTCGGCTTCGCGCTCATCGTCATCGTCGGTGCCTGCACCGTCTGGCTGCTGCGCCAGCTGTATCTCGCCGAGAGCGACAAAGACGACCGTTGAGCGATCTCGGAAGCGGCGCTGACGTCGCAGCGCTGGCCGATCTCGCGCGCGCCTCCGGGCGCCTGGGGATCGACACGGAGTTCATGGGCGAGGGGCGCTACCAGACGCTGCTGTGCCTCATCCAGGTCGCCGCGGAGACCGATCCGCCGGGCGGCGACGTGCGCATCGAGGTGCTCGACCCGCTCGACGACCGCCTCGACCTCTCCCCCCTGGCCGCCGTGCTGGCCGATCCGCAGGTCGAGATCGTCATGCACGCCGGCCGCCAGGACGTCGCGCTGCTGCGCCGCGTCTGCCGGACCGACATCACGAACCTCTTCGACACGCAGCTCGCGGCCGGCTTCGCCGGGCTGCGCGCGCAGCTCGGCTACGAGGCGCTGCTGCACGAGCTGCTCGGCGTGCGGCTGCAGAAGAGCGCGAGCTTCACGCGCTGGGACGCGCGGCCGCTGAGCGCCGAGCAGGTCGGCTACGCGCGCGACGACGTGCGCCACATCCTGCAGGCGACGTCCGAGCTGCAGGAGCGCCTGCGCGCGCGCGGGCGCCTGGACTGGGCGCGGGAGGAGTGCGTCGCGCTCGCGTCGGCCACCGACGAGCGCGATCCCGACACGATCTTCGCGCGGCTGCCGCGCGTCAACTCGCTCGACCCCAAGCTGCGCGCGGTCGCCCGCGAGCTCGTCGTCTGGCGCGAGGAGACCGCGCGGGCGCAGGACCGGCCGATCCCGTCGGTGCTGTCGGACGCCGGCCTCGTCGAGGTGGCCAAGCGGCGGCCGAGCCAGATGACCCAGCTCGAGCAGATCCGCGGGATCAACGAGTCGACGCTGCGCCGTCGCGGCCGCGCGATCCTCGAGGCCGTCGAGCGCGGCCGCAGCCGCCCGCCGATCCCCGTCGAGGGCGCGCGCCCGGCGCAGCCCGACGCGCTCGACGCGCCGGTGATCGCGCTCTCCGAGGCGCTCGTGCGGGCGCGCGCGCTGGAGGAGGAGCTGGCCTACGAGCTGATCGCCGCCCGGGCCGACCTGCAGCGCATCGTGCTGGCGCTGCGCGACGGCAACCCGCCACCCGACGTGCGCACGCTGCGCGGCTGGCGCCGCGAGGTCGTCGGCGACGAGCTGCTCGAGCTACTGGACGGCCGCCGCTCGCTGACCGTCGGGCCCGACCGCCACGTCGCGGTCGCCGAGCGCTGAGCCACCGTTCGCCCCGCCTCCCCCGCCGCCGCGCAGGAGCGTCAGGCCGGCGAGCGGGAACAGCAGCAGCGACAGCAGCCCGGCCGCGACGAGCGCGGCCGCCTCGCCGCCGCCGATGAGGCCGAGCTCCAGGCCGATCGCCGTCGCCGCGACGATGAACGGCAGCGACGTCGCCTGCAGCAGCGCCGCGACCGCGGTCCGCCGGGCGCCGATGTCGGCGCGGTAGGCCAGCGCCGGCAGGGCCGCGGATCGCCAGCAGCGCGAGCAGGAACACCGGCACCTTGACGAGCGCGTCCATGCTCGACAGCAGCGCGTCGAGGTCGAAGCGCACGCCGCTGGAGACGAAGAAGACCGGGATGAAGAACCCGTAGCCGATCGCGTCGAGCTTCGTGCGAAACAGCGGGTGGGTCATGTAGCGGTCACGGTCGACGAGCGTCAGCACGGCGCCCGCCGCGAACGCCCCCAGGATGACCTCGAGACCGAGGTTCTCGGCCAGCGCCGCGAAGGCGATGAGCACGACGATCGCGCCGCGCACGCGGATCTGCGCGGTCGTGTCCTGGAGGCGGTACAGGTCCTGTGTGACGCGGCGCGAGCGCTCGGCCTGCGTGACGACGAGATACAGCGCCACGCCCATCGCCGCCAGCGCGCCGATCAGCAGCAGCGTCGAGGTCGTGCCACCGCCCTCGCCGGTGAACAGCAGCGACAGCAGGATGATCGCGCCGAAGTCGGCGATCGTCCCGCCCGCGATGACGTAGCGGCCCAGCGGCGTGGCGATCTCGCCGGCATCCTTGAGCACCGGGATGATCACGCCCAGCGACGTCGCCGAGAGGATGATCGCGACGAGCAGCGGCGTCTGCACGAGTCCCCCGGCCTCGAGCGCGTAGCCGAGCGCGACGGCGATCGCGAACGACGCAAGCCACGCGAGCGCCGTGAGCTTGAGCACGCGGCCGCGCAGTTGCTCGAACTCGATCTCCAGGCCGGCGAGGAACAGCAGGAAGACCAGGCCGACGAGCGCGATGACGGAGATCGTCGCGTCGATCTCGACCCAGCCGAGCACCGCCGGGCCGATGACGATCCCCAGGACGATCTCCAGCACGACGGCCGGCAGCCGCAGACGCGGCAGCAGTCCGAGCGTGAACGGCACGGCGAAGGCCACCGCCACGACGATCAGCAGGCCGGAGAAGCTCGGCGCGTCCATGCCCGAGCGGTCTGCGCGGCGGCGCGTTCGTTACGCGCGCGAAGACCGGCCGGCGCCGCCGCGCCGCTCGTCGTCTAGCTCGACGGGGCGCTCATCGCGGCGCGCACCGCGTCGCGCAGCTGGGCGGGCTTGGCGGCCTTCGGCACCCAGCCGTCGGTCTGCAGCCGCGCCGCCTCCTTCTCGAGGCTGAACGGCGGCAGGTTGGAGATCAGCACGATCGCCGTCTCCGGGGTGCACGCGCGGATCCGGTCGACGAGCATCGCCGGCTCGGGCACGTCGGGCAGGACGAGGTCGAGCAGCAGCACGTCGGCGCGAGCGTCCGCCAGCTGGACGAGCGCCTCCTCGCCGGTGCTCGTGGCCGACACGACCTCGATGTCGCCCTCCTCCTCGAGGACCTGCCGCAGGAAGAACTTCACCGCCCGAGCGTCGTCGCACACCGCTACCCGGATCGTGGCCGTCATCGGCGGCAGGCTAGCGGACGTCCCGGCCCGTCACCGCGCGGTCGGCGCATCGAGCAGGTCGCGCGCGCGCAGGAACTCACCGGCCACCGCGGCCGGCTCTCGCCTGCGCAGGTCCACGTCGCCGTTCATCTTGCGCATCGCGCTGGTCGTCAGCGCGCGCGTGACGGCGTCGATCGCCCGGCGCAGGCCCGGGCCGTGCGTCTCGAGCAGCGTGTCGTTGACCACCGGCGCGACGTGGCCGGAGGCGAATACGCGGCGCGGGTCCTGCAGCACGACGTAGTCGTCGCCGGCGAGCTGCCCCTCGCTCGTGAAGACCGACGCGACGTCGACCTCGCCGCTGTCGAGCTTGGTGTAGCGGTCGCTGCCGTCGGCCTTGACGACGTCGAGGTTGTTGAGGCGGTATTGCTGGCGCAGCCCCTTGAGGCCCTCGAAGCGCGTGGCGAACTCGGCCAGCGCGGCGATCTCGACGGTGCCGTCGAGCTTGCGCAGGTCGGCGATCGTGCGCAGCCCGTGCTGCTCGGCGAACCGGGGCTTGACGGCCAGCGCGTTGCTGTCGGCGAACGGGGTCTGGGCCAGCAGCGTGAAGCCGTTGCGCCGCTCGAACGCCTGGGCCGCCTGGTAGGCGGCGGCATCGCTGGGCGGACGGTCCGTGTTGTCGGCGACCTCCGACAACAGCACCCCGATGTACTCGGGGTACATGTCCAGCTCGCCCCGGCGCAGCGCGCGGTGGACGATCTCCGAGCTGCCGATGTCGAGCTTGAGCACGACGTCGTAGCCCTTGGCCTCGAGCGCCTGGCGGTACAGCTCGCCGAGGATCGTCTGCTCGGTGAAGTTCTTCGCCCCGAGCCGGATCGGCGGCGCGTCGGGCGTCGTCTCGCGGACGACGGGCGGCGCATCGTCGTCGTCGGAGCCGCCGCAGCCGCCGAGCGCCAGCCCGACGCCGAGCAGCAGGCAGAGGGCGGCGAGCCGCAGGAGCGCTCGCAGCACGGCTACGCGCTCACCGCGACGCGGGGCGACTGCGCGGCGGCCGGCGTGGCGGCCGGCAGCGTGAAGTGAAAGACGCTGCCCTCGCCGAGGGCGCTGGAGACCCAGATGCGCCCGCCGTGCTGGTCGATGATCCGCTCGCAGACCGCCAGGCCGATCCCGGTTCCCGGATAGTCCTCCTCGCCGTGCAGGCGCTGGAAGGGCTCGAAGATGCGCCGGGCGTGCTCGGGGTTCATGCCGATGCCATTGTCGCGTACCGAGAAGCGCCAGTGCTCGCCTTCACGCTCGGCCTCGATCCTGACGCGCGGGGCGCGGTCGCCGGTGAACTTCACCGCGTTGCCGATGAGGTTCTGAAACACGCGGCAGAGGTTGGCGCGGTCGGCCAGCACGACGGGCAGCTCGCCGACCGTCACCTCGGCATGCGCCTCCTCGATCGCGCCGGCCAGCGCCTCGAGGGCCTGCCCCACGACGCGGTCCACCGGCACCTGCTCGAGGGCGAGCTGGCCGCGCCCGGCCCGCGAGTACTCCAGCAGGTCGCGGATCAGCCCGCGGGCCTGCTGCGTGGCGCCGCGGATGCCCTCGACGAGGTCGAGCTCACCACTGCCGCCGTTGCCGCCGCCGGCCGCCGTGCCGGCGCCACGGCGCCGCTCGAGCAGCTCGGCGTACATCGAGATCGTGGTGAGCGGCGCCTGCAGGTCATGCGACGTGACCGAGGCGAACTGCTCGAGCTCGGAGTTCGAGCGCGTGAGCTCGGCGTTGGAGCGCTCGAGCTCGGCGCGGCCGCGCTCCAGCGAGTCGGCCATCGAGTTGAAGCCGCGGGCCAGCTCGCCGAGCTCGTCCTCGCGCTGGTCGGGAACGCGCGTCGACAGGTCGCCGGCGGCCAGCCGGCCGGTGGCGTCGGCGACCGTGCGCACGGGGCGCAGGACCGCGCGGCGCAGGTACAGCGTGAACCCCAGCGCCACGGCGATGACGAGGACGAGGCCGCCGATGCCGAGCCCGATGGCGCGGGTGGAGAGGCGCTCGGCGCTGTCCTCGCGCGCCCGGATGACCGCACGCTCGCGATCGAAGAGCTCCGTGAACTGGGCGCGGATGTCGTCGATCCGCGAGCGTCCGCCGTCGGTCTCGACCTGGCTGCTCGCGTTGGCGAAGCCGTCCTCGCGCGCGATCTCGACGAGCGTGGTCGCCCAGAAGACGTCGTAGTCGCGGATCGCCTCGCCGATCGCGCGGACCCGCGCCTGCTGGCGCGGGTCGGAGGAGACGAGCCCGCTGAGGCGCCGGGTGATCGCCGGGTAGGCCTTGAGGTCGCGGTTGACGAGGCCCAGGTACGCCTCGTCCTCCGTCGTGACGTAGCGGTTCAGGCCGCTCTCGATCGACAGCAGCGACGTCTCGAGCTGGTTGGCGACGCTGAGCGCCTCCTGGGAGCTGAACGCGGTACGGGCGGCGTCGCGCTGGCCGGTCACCGCGGCGATGAGCACGACGAGCGCCGTGCCGAGCAACAGCGCGGCCGCGGCGCTGATCGCCACCACCTTCGTCGTGATCTGGGTCCTGAGGCTCCGTCGCAACACGAGAACGCCCCGCTGTCGGGGACCGGGCAACTGTACCTACGGTCCCCACCGAAGTGGGCGAGTTCTCCCCGCGGGTCGACCGCCGGCTCGTGGGCGACGCGGGACGGCCCGCGTCGAGGGGTTCGGTTAGCCCCACCCCGGGCAGGTGGGAGCCGTATTGAGATCCGCCGCCTGTGTGACGACACTCACAGCGTGTCCCTCACCGTTCTGATCGTCGACGACCACGCCGCGTTTCGCGTCGGCGTGCGCGAGCTGCTCGCCGTCGACGGCTACGAGGTCGTCGGCGAGGCCCCCGACGGGGCCAGCGGGCTGGAGGCCGCGGCCGCGCTGAAGCCCGACGTCGTGCTGCTCGACGTGCGGCTGCCCGACATGGACGGCTTCCAGGTCGCCTGTACGCTGGCCGCCCGGGGCAGCTCGGCCGCGGTGGTGCTCACGTCGAGCTCCGACGATCCGCTGTATCCGCAGCGCGCGACCTGCTGCGGAGCCCGCGGATTCGTGGCCAAGCACGACGTCTCCGGGGCCACGCTGGACCGGCTGCTGGCCGCTCCGCCCGTCTGAATCCTCGCCGCCGACCGGCCGGGCTGGCAGGCTACGCGTATGCGTGTGGTCATCGCCGACGATTCGGTCCTGCTGCGAGCGGGTCTCGCGCGCCTGCTCGAGGACGCGGGCTTCGACGTCGTCGGCCAGGCCGCGGACGCCGAGGACCTGCTGCGCAAGGTGCGCGCCCACAAGCCCGACGTCGCGGTGACCGACATCCGGATGCCGCCGACGCAGACCGACGAGGGCCTGCGCGCGGCGCAGCAGATCCGCACCGAGATGCCGCAGGTCGGCGTGATGGTGCTCTCGCAGTTCATCGACGAGGGCTACGCGCTCGAGCTGCTGCAGGGCAGCGCCGAGGGCGTCGGCTACCTGCTCAAGGACCGCGTGGCGGACATCGACGCGTTCGTCGACGCCCTGCGCCGCGTCGCCGGCCGCGGCTCGGTGCTCGATCCCGAGGTCGTCTCGCAGCTGCTCGGCCGCCGCCGCGGCGACGACCCGCTGGACCGGCTGACGCCGCGCGAGCACGAAGTGCTCGGGCAGATGGCCCAGGGCCGGTCCAACGGCGCGATCGCCCGCGACCTCGTCGTCACCGAGCGCGCGATCGAGAAGCACGTGACGTCGATCTTCAGCAAGCTCGGGCTGTCGGCCGCCGACGACGGACACCGCCGCGTGCTGGCGGTTCTGACGTACCTGAAGGGCTGATGCTGGCAGTGGTGCGGCTAACCGCACCATGAGACGCGGGGTTACCCCATCGTCCCGCCGCCGTGGCGCTGCGAGGCTGCCGCCATGCAACCGATCGAGCGTCCCAGCTATGCCGAGGGGCTGACGACCACTCCTCAGGTCCGTCCCGGTGAGCTCATCCGGACTGCCCGGTTGCCGATCACGACATCCCCCCGTCGCCGCGAGTCCCCTCCTCGTGTCCACGTACGCATCTGACGAGCCGGCGGCGGTCGCCCTCCTCCCCGACCGCCGCCGGCTCGCTCTGCGCCTTGCCCTCGTCGCCGCCGTCATCGCCGCCCTGACGTTCGCGGTCACCGCGCTGCCCGGCCTGGGTGACGTCCGCGACCGCCTGGCCGATGCCTCCCTCGGCTGGCTCGCTGCCGCCGCGCTGCTGCAGCTGCTGTCCTGCCTGGCCTTCGTCGCCGCCTTCCGCGGCGTCTTCTGCCACCGCCTCCCGTGGCGCATGAGCTACGAGGTCGGCATGGCGGCGCAGGGCACGAACGTGCTGCTGCCCTCGGGCGGGGCCGGCGGCCTCGCGCTGGCCGCGTGGGCGCTCAAGCGCGCCGGCATGCCGACGGAGCGGCTGGCCCGGCGCACCGTGGCCTTCTACGTGCTGACGAGCTCGGTCAACTTCTTCACCGCGGTCATCGCCGGCTTCGCGCTGGCGCTCGGCGGCGGCGCGCTGCTGTGGACGGCCGGCCCGGCGGTTGCCGCCGCGCTCGTGATCGCCGGGGTGCTGGCGCTGCCACGGCTGTTCTCGCGCCCCCGCGAGGGCCGCGTGGGCCGCGTGCTCGCCGCGCTGAGCGCCGGGATCCGCGACGCCGTGCGGCTGGCGCGCGCCGGCCACCCGCCCATCCTGGTGGGCGCGATCGGCTTCATGGCGTTCGACCTGCTCGCGCTGGGCGCGGCGTTCACGGCGATCGGCGCGATGCCCTCGGTCGGCGTGCTCGCGCTGGCCTACGTCGTCGGCCAGCTCGGCGGCCTGATCCCCCTGCCCGGCGGCGTCGGCGGCGCCGACGGCGGGTTGATCGCGGCGCTCGTCCTCTACGGCACGCCGCTGAGCGCGGCCGCCGCCGCCGTGCTCGCCTACCGCGCCTTCCAGCTCGGCCTGCCGGCCCTGCTCGGCGCCCTCGCCGTCGTGCGCCTGCCGAAGGTGCTCGAGCGCGCCCCCGACGTCGGCGCGCTCTGCGAGCCGCGCCTGGTCGCCGTCAGCGCCTGAGTTCTCGCTCTCCCGCCCCGATCAACGCAGGCCCGGTCGGCTTGTTCATGCCCCCACAGGAACAAGCCGACCAGCGGCCGCGCGAGCCCCGGTGCACACGCCCCCACTCCACGGACTCACACCCTCAGTGATGCAGTTCTTGCCCTGAGCACGGCCAGCCCAGCCCCCCGCCACCCACCGCCGAACGACGCCGGCGCAGATCACGCAGACGCTGCCTTCGCCTCCCGCCGCCCCGCCAGCACCGACGCCGCCACCACGCCGCCGACGGCCCCGAACAGGTGGGCCTGCCACGAGATCCGCTCCTGCGGCAGCAACCCCTGCAGCAACCCGATCCCCCAGATCGCCACGACCACCACGCCGACCGCCAGCTCCGACAACCGCCGCGAGAAGATCCCCCTCGACACGAGGTACGTGGCGTAACCGAAGACGACGCCGCTGGCCCCGAGGTGCACGGAGTTCGCGCCTGCGATGAGCCACGTCCCGAAGCCGCTGACGACCGCCACGATCAGCGTGACGAGCGCGACGCGCAGCAGCCCGCCGAGTGCGATCGCCGCGCCCATCGCCAGGAACGGCACCGTGTTGGAGACGAGGTGGCCGAAGCCGGCGTGCAGGAACGGTGCGGAGAAGATCTCGGCCAGGCCGTCGACGTCGCGCGGATGGATGCCGTAGTCGTCGAGCCGACCGTCGGCGGCGACGTCGACGATCTCGAGCGCCCACATGAGGCCGACCATCGCGGCGACGAGCAGCAGCGCGTTCGTGCGGTCCTTTCCGAGGCGCTCTGACATGCGGCGAACGCTACCGGTGCATACCGTTGGGCCCGACCGATGGCCGATCTCGCCACAGACGACCCGCGCGGCGCTTGCTGGGAACGGCGGCTGCGCGGACCGGTGATCGTCGCGGCCGTGGCCGTGCTGCCGCTGCTGGCCCTGCACCTGACGCACCCGCACGGCGCGCTGGCCGTCGTCGAGACGCTCGGCCACTGGGTCATCTGGCTGACGTTCATGGTCGAGGTCGTCCTCATGCTCTGCATCGTCCGCGACCGCCGCGCCTGGATCGACGGCCATCGCTTCGAGCTGCTCGTCGTCGCGGTGTCCTCCCCGCTCGTCCCGCTCGCGCTCGCGCTGGCCCCCGCGCTGCGGCTGCTCATCGTCGCCAAGCTCTTCAAGACGCTGAAGCTGGCGAAGGCGATCAAGCTCGCCAAGCTCGGCAAGAGCGTGAAGCTGCTTCGCAGCAAGCTCACGCTGACCGGCGCCGCGTCGATCGCACTCGGCGTGGTCGCGCTGGCGCTGGCGGCGGTGACGGTCGGCTACATGCTCACGGGCTCCTCGGCATTCGAGGGCTCGGCCCGGACCGCGGTGCTCATCGTCGCCGGCATGCTCGCGACGTTCGGCGTCAACCACCTGCGCCTGCGGCGGCGGGCGGCCGCCGAGGGTTGATCAGGCCGCGAACCGCGGCAGGATCTCGCTCGCGTAGAAGTCGACGAACCCCTCGTGGTCGGGGCCGATCTGGCCGACGTGGATCTCGTCGAAGCCCGCGTCGAGGAAGGCCTGGATCGCCGCGACGTGCTCCTCCGGGTCCGGGCCGCAGGGCACCGACTCCGAGATCTGCTCGGGCGTGACGAGCTCGCAGGCCTGCTCGAAGTGGCGCGGCGACGGGAGGATCATCGCCAGCTCGCCCGACAGGCCCTCGTTGGGCCACAGCCGGTGCGCCGTGCGCACGCACGCGTCGCGATCCTCGCCCCAGCACACCTTCAGACCGCCGCTGATCGGCCCGCTGCCGCCCTGCGCGCGGTAGGACGCGATCGCGTCGGCGTCAGGGCCGACGGTCACGTAGCCGTCGGCGATCCGGGCGGCCACCTCGATCGACTTCGGCCCGAACGCCGAGACGAGGAGCGGCGGCGGCTCCTCGGGCAGCGAGTACAGCCGCGCGTGCTCGAGCGTGTAATGGCGGCCGTGGTGGCTCTGAAAGCCGCCCTGCCACAGCAGCCGGATGACGTTCACGGCCTCCTCGAGCATCTCCAGGCGCACGGCGGCCTCCGGCCAGCGGTCGCCGAAGACGTGCTCGTTGAGCGCCTCCCCGCTGCCGACGCCGAGGCGGAAGCGGCCGGGCATGAGCGTCGCGGTGGTCGCCGCCGCATGGGCGATGACGCCCGGATGCGTGCGCACCGTCGGACACGTGACCGCGGTCGTCCAGCGCATCGACGTCGTGACCGCCGCCGCCGCGCCGAGCACCGACCAGACGAACGGGCTCTGGCCCTGCGCGTCGTTCCACGGATGAAAGTGATCGGAGATCCACGCCGACCGAAAGCCCGCCCGCTCGGCGTGCGCGGCGGCGTGCACGATCTCCTGGGCGCTGCGCTCCTCGCAGGAGAAGAAGATCCCGATTTCGGCCATCGCGCGCGCACTACCCGGCCCGGCGCGAGCGCCAACGCCGCGCGGCCCGCCACGATCGCGGCCCACGACCGGTAGAACTCCCGTCCATGGCCAAGTCCGACGCGACGGTCGTCGAAGCCGGTGACCGAGAGGTGCGCGTCTCCAGTCCCGACCGCGTGATCTTCCCGAGCACCGAGCGCACGCCCGCGCTCACCAAGCTCGACGTCGTCCGGTACTACCTCGCGGTCGGCGACGGCATCATGCGCGCGCTCGCGCTGCGGCCGGTGACGCTCGAGCGCTGGCCGAAGGGCGTGCACCCGGACATCGTCGTCTCGACGCGCGAGAAGGGTGGCGGCGACGCGTTCTTTCCGAAGCGGATCCCGCGCGGAGCGCCGGACTACGTGCAGACCGCGCGGATCGAGTTTCCCTCCGGCCGCAGCGCCGACGAGGTCTGCCCCACGGAACTCGCCGTCGTCGCCTGGGCGGCGCAGATGGGCACGATCACGTTTCACCCGTGGCCGGTTCGCAGCGACGACGTCGAGCATCCCGATGAGCTGCGCCTGGACCTCGACCCGCAGCCCGGCACGGACTTCGCCGACGCCCAGCGCGTCGCCGCCGAGGCGCGCGTGCTGCTCGCCGAGCTGGGATACGCCGGGTTCCCCA
>JAUXSD010000223.1 GCA_030681525.1 Solirubrobacteraceae bacterium | reverse complement strand
CCGCGGTCTTCGTGCCGCCGTCGTCGTTGATGACGTGCTTGACGACCGTCAGCACCGGCGCGATGTCGTTGTTCGTCACCGTGCAGGTCTTCGTCTGACCGATCGCCAGGGTGCCGGCGCAGTCGGCCGAGTAGCTCACGGCGTAGCCGTCGTGCGCACCCTCGCTCACCGAGTACGCGCCCGGATCGATGACCACGCTCGTGCCCGGCGCCTCGGCACCGGCGAACGCGGCCGGGTTCGTGCCGACGTCGTCGACCGTCAACGAGAAGTCAGACGCCGTCCTCGTGCCACCGTTGTCGTTGACGACATGCTTGACGACGTTCAGGACCGGCGCGACGTCGTTGTTCGTGATCGTGCAGGTCCTCAGGGTGCCGGCCGCCACCGTCACGGCGCCGTCGGCGTCGCAGTCGCCGGAGAAGGTGGCCACGTAGCCCGACGGCCCGCCGGTCTCGCTGACCGTGTAGCTCGCGCCGTCGGTGAGCGAGTACGTGTCGCCGGCCTCGTCGCCGGGCTGCGGGCTGCCGGCCGCCTCCGCGGCGCCGCTCTTGACGTGCAGCGACCAGGCGCCGGCCGTCGCGGTGCCGCCGTTGTCGTTGATCACGTGCTTGACGACCTTCAGCTGAGCCGGCTGGCGGCGGTTTCCGAAGTCGCGCCCGGAGTAGGTCTGGTTGTCGTTCCAGGCCAGCCGGAAGCCGAGCGCGCTGTCGGGGTTCGTGCTCGTGTCCTCGGGACACACGTTGGGCGCGAGCACGGCGCCGCCACCGATCGCCGCCGTGCAGTCCCACGTCGCCGGCAGGACCTCGCGCACCGGCCACGTGCCGGGCGCGTTGGAGGCGTGGTTGCTCGGCTGGATCTTCGTGATGCGGTACGAGCCGAGCGCCTCGGTGCCGGTGCCGTCGGCCGTGACGTCGTAGGGCTCCTCCTCGCCGGCCTCGACGATGCCGTCGAGGTCGTTGACGAACGTCGCGTTCTTGTCGTTGTCGAGGATTCCGTCGTTGTCGTAGTCGACGAAGATCGTCCAGCCGCCGAGGTACGGCTCGCCGACGCTGCGTGAGCCGTTGGCGTCGAGGTCGTTGAACTTCATGCCCTCGACGGTGCAGGTACCGATGGAGATCGAGTTCGCCGGCAGGATGAAGTCCTGCTGGTTGGAGGTCAGCGAATCCGATGAGCGCGAGTGCAGCCAGACGTAGCCGAAGTCGACGCACGGCTGCGGGCCGGTGGGGTTGTCGGGATCCCGCAGCGCGTCGGTGAGGTTCACGACGGCCTCGCCGAACTGCCCGGCGCTGACCGGCGTGCCGGGATCGAGGTAGTTCTCGGCGCCGGAGATCGCGCCCTGGCGGCCACTCTGCCCGTCGTTGATCGCGGCCTGGTACAGCGATGTCGACAGGGCCGGGCACGCCTGGTTGGTGATCGGGTCGCCGCTGAGGTCGGGTGCAAACTCCTCCCATTGGCCGCTGTGTTCGTTGCCGTCCCAGATGCAGAGGCCGAGCTCCTCGGCGCCTGCGGTGCCGACGTGGTAGGTGACGAGCAGGTCGCCGCTCGTGCGCGTCGGCACGCTGAAGGGCTTCGTCGCATCGGCCTCGTTGGGATCGAGGCGGTAGCCCGGCTGGCGCTGGTTGAGCTCGAACGCGAGAAACGTGTCGCCGGTGGTCGTCGCGCGGACGAAGCCGAGGTCGAGGAAGAGCTTGTTGTTCTCGGGGTCGGTGAAGCTCGTGGCCGAGAGCGCGTCGTACTTGCCGCCGCCGATGTTGCCGAAGGTGAAGTTCCAGCTGTCGGGGACGATCTCGCTGGTCGAGCCGCCCACGATGCCGGCGTTGTTCGAGCCGTAGGTCGTGTCGTTGGCGCTCGGCGCGTCGATCGTGGTGTGCACGTCCGCACCCCCGGCCACCGTCTGCCAGTCGCGATTCGGCCCGAGGCCATCGGAGTCGCACTGGTCGCCGTCCGCTGCCTCGAACGTGCTCAGCGCCAAGGGTGAGAACGCCGAGCTGACGCACGCGGAGGCGCGCTCGGCGCCGGCTGACGCGATCAGGGCGAGCAGTGCGAACGTCAGCGCCAGGGCACCGAGCACGACGCGGCGCGGGGACTGCGGCGCGACGAGAGCATGCGTTGCGTGCGGCCGCGCGGCGGCCGACGAGATGGCGTCCATACCAACCCTCCTCGGGTGCCCCGTCCGGGGCTGTTCCAGCGTCGGGTCGCAAGGGGTGGGACCCGGCGGTGGCGCTGACGTTTCCTTGTCCCCTGACGTTCTACTGGATTTCGATGCGGACGCTCAGGGGCGGCGCCTACGACATGTGCCGAGGGTCCGGACGGCTCGCTCGCGCCGATCGGCTGGACGGTCGGCAGCGCGTGGGTCGATCGTCCGGGCGGGCGCGTGGTCCATGCCGCACCTCCGACAAGCCGTGGATCCGCCGTCCTGCTCGGCCCTGGACGTTGAGGTCGCGTCGCGCTGGATGGTCGACCGTTCGTCCAGATCGAGTCCAGAAGCTCATGCTGCGGACCCCTCGGCCGGCGCCGCAAGGCGATGTTTGAAATCCGCCGGCGGGGGAAGCGGCTGGCGCCATAACGCTCTGCGCGGACCCCCGCGGCGCTCGTCGCTAAGGTTCAGATCGCATCGGCGGATGTGGCGGAATTGGTAGACGCGCGGCGTTCAGGTCGCCGTGAGTGCAAGCTCGTGGAGGTTCGAGTCCTCTCATCCGCACTGCCGCTGCACCCGGAGGGCCCTGCGCAGGCGGGGCCCTCCGCCGTTGCGGCGTCTCAGAAGACCTCGGGCACGAACGTCTGGTCGGTCATCGGCGGGCGCACGTAGCCCTGGTCGCTCTGGCGCGGCGGCAGCTCCAGCGGCGGCGGGATGACGTCCTCGTAGGGAATCATCGACAGCAGGTGCGTGATGCAGTTCAGCCGCGCGCGACGCTTGTCGTCGGCGTCGACGACCCACCACGGCGCCTGCTTGATGTCCGTGTGGGCGAACATGACGTCCTTCGCACGCGAGTAGTCGACCCAGCGCTCGCGCGCCGCGAGGTCCATCGGGCTGAGCTTCCAGCGGCGCATCGGGTCGTCCAGGCGCGCCTGGAAGCGCTTCTCCTGCTCCTCGTCGGAGACCGAGAACCAGTACTTGACGAGGATGATCCCCGAGCGGACGAGCATGCGCTCGAACTCCGGGCACGAGCGCATGAACTCCTGGTACTCCTCCTCGGTGCAGAAGCCCATGACGCGCTCCACGCCGGCGCGGTTGTACCAGGAGCGGTCGAACAGGACGACCTCGCCGGCCGCCGGCAGGTGCGCGACGTAGCGCTGGAAGTACCACTGCGAGCGCTCGCGCTCGGTCGGGGCCGCGAGCGCCGCGATCCGCCACGAGCGCGGGCTCGTGCGCTCGGTGATGCGCTTGATGACGCCGCCCTTGCCGGCGGCGTCGCGGCCCTCGAAGATCACGACGACCTTCAGGCCCTTGACCTTGATGTACTCCTGCAGGACGACGAGCTCGTGCTGCACGCGGCCGAGCTCGCGATCGAAGTCCTTGCGCTTGATCTTCGGCTTCTTGCCGCCGGCGGGCTCGTCGGCCTCGCGGATGGGGTCGTCGTCGGGATCGGTCATCGCGAGGGCCAACTACCCGGCCGGTGGCGCCCGCACGCCCCGTGCCGGCAGCCCACGCTGTGTGTCGAGTCGACCCCGGATACAGGGGTCAACCCGACATGGCGGCTCCGGTCTAGGAGCTAGCGGGCCGAGCGGCCGTTGCCGCCCGGGCGACCGGCCGAGGCCGCGCGCTCGCGGCGACCCGGACGCTGCTGCGGGCGGCCGCCGCGCGGACCCGCGCCGCCGCCGTTGCCGCCGTGGCCGCGGGAGCGACCGCCGCCGCCACCGCCGGACGTCGAGGTCGGCAGGCCGCTGAGCGAGAACTCCTTGTGCAGGCCGAGGTCGCTGGCGATGCGGCTCATGTCGCGGGCCTGGTCGCCGAGCACGAACGTCACGCCGATGCCGGCGCGGCCCGCGCGACCCGTGCGGCCGGTGCGATGGACGTAGCCGTCGCGGTCCTCGGGCATGTCGTAGTTGATGACGTGCGTCACGTCGCGCACGTCGATGCCGCGCGCCGCGACGTCGGTCGCCACGAGGATGTCGACCTCGCCACGCTCGAAGCGGGCCAGCGCCTTCTCGCGCTGGGACTGCGACTTGTCGCCGTGCATCGCGACGGCGGTGACGTAGTTGTCCTTCAGGCGCTTGACGAGGCGGTCCGCTCCGCGCTTGGTGCGCACGAAGACGATCGTCAGGCCGCGCTCGGCGTCCTTGAGCTCCTCGACGAGCACGTCGACCTTGGCCTCGTGCTGGACGCGCACGAAGCGGTGGACGGTCTCGGCCTTGTGGTCGACGGCCGGCACGTGCTCGTGACGGCGCGCGTCGCTCGTGTAGGCGCCGGCGATCTTGCCGGCGTCGCCCTCGAGCGTGGCCGAGAAGAAGAGCGTCTGGCGCTTGCGCGGCGTCAGGGCGACGATGCGGTCCACGGCGGGGCGGAAGCCCATGTCGAGCATCCGGTCGGCCTCGTCGAGGACGAGGATCTTGATGTTCTGCAGCGAGATGGCGCGGCGCTGGATGATGTCCTCCAGGCGGCCGGGGGTCGCGACGATGATGTGCGAGCGGCGGGCGCGCTCCATCTGGCGCTGGATGCCGGCGCCGCCGTAGACGGCGACGACGGACAGCGCCCGGGCGTGGGCGATGTCGTGCATGTCGTCGACGATCTGCAGCGCGAGCTCGCGCGTCGGGGCGAGGATCAGCGCGGCGGGGCGCTGATCGGTCGCCTGCAGGCGCTCGACGATCGGCACCGCGAACGCGAGCGTCTTGCCCGAGCCGGTGGGCGACTTGGCGAGGACGTCGTGGCCGGCCAGGACGTCGGGGACGACGAGGTTCTGGATGGCGAAGGGCTCGTCGATGCCGCGCTTGGAGAGCACGTCGCACACGACTTTGGACACGCCGAGGTCGGCGAAGGACTGCTGGGAAGGCATATGGCTCCTACTGTGAAAGGCGATTCGGGAGATTCGACTGGCCCGAAATCGCGCTTAGGAGCGCACCCTCAGAACAAGAACCTCACAGGCAGCGGCGCTGCCCGTGGC
>JAUXSD010000221.1 GCA_030681525.1 Solirubrobacteraceae bacterium | reverse complement strand
GGCTCGCTCAGCAGGTCGCCGAGCGCCCGCACCAGCCCGTCCGCGCGCTCAGCGCGGTGGACGTGCAGCATGCCCGCCCCTTCTGGTCGACGGCGACAACCGGTGTCGCTCAGGCCGCGACAAGCGCGGGTGCGAGCTGTGCCGCAACAACGCGATCCGGCGCAATCGTGACGGTCACGACCCCGTCGCGCTCGAGCAGGAAGCGCGCGTTGACGAGGACCATCTCGATGACCGCACCGGCCTCGTCGTAGTCCATCGCGTGGCCTTCGGGCGTGGCGATCGTGCGCGCGGCAACCTGTGGCGCGCCCATGCTCAGGTGCAGCACGTCGCGCGCTCGTCGTACTCGTGGCGGTCGAACGTGGTGCCGGCGATGGTGACGTTCATGACGTGCCCCGGGGCTCGTTGTGCTCACACGTTCGCGGTCACGACGAAGGGCGGGGAGTCGTTGAAGTCTACGACCACCCGCAGCCACCTCGTGGGTTCGATGTCGCGCGCGTCAGGCCGCGGCATCCAGGTCCGATTGTGCCGGTCGAGGGCGCCCAAGTCCGGCGTGCGCTGGCGCAAGCATGTTGCGCAAGAGCGACATTTCGAGCGCGGCCCTGCCATGGGCGTTACGTACAGGAGGGGGTGACCCTCTTTGCGTCCCACATAAGGACGCTTTCGTGGCGACCCCTTGGGCCAGCGAGAACGTCGTCTCAAAGAGCCCGCCGCAAGCGCGGACGCGGAACTACCCCTGCAGCGCCGCGCCCAGCTCCGCCCGCAGCGTGGCGATCTCGGTCACGACGGCGCCGACGTACGCCTCCTTCAGCGACGAGATGTCGTCGAGCAGGTCGTCCATGTACGTCGGGTCGGCGCCGATGCCCTCGAGGTCGGCGAGTGCGCGCTCGGCGTAGAGGAGACGCAGGTCGGCGCGGATCTTGGCGGCGGTGAGGGTGGCTTCGGTCTGCATGGCGGTGGTGTTCACTCGTTGACCTATGGGCGTGACGAACGACGGAACACTGTTCAGCCTCTCCGCGCCGGCGGCGCCGTGGCGGGCAGGCTCACGAAGTTCTCACTCAGACGAGTGCGGGAGGCGTAGGCTGCGGCCGTGTACTCCCGAGACGGCGCGCGGGCAACCTTCACGCTGGTGGCAACGGCGCTCATCGCCGCGGCCGCACTGGCCGCTCCCGCCCACGGCGCCGTCCCGTTTCGCGAGATCGTCTCCTCCGCCGGCCCGCTGACGAACGTCGCGCTCGGCGACGAGCTGAGCTGCCAGGTCGCCTACCGCGGCGACGCGCGCTTCGAGCTGTTCCCGTCCGCCGCCAAGCCCGGCGACTGCGGGACGCTCGTCTTCACCGCCGGGACGCTCTACGCCCCGAACTTCTCCGCCCACGACGGCACCGCCACGAGCAGCCTCGGCGCGACCACGCCGTGGACGCCCGTGTCGCAGTCGGCGGTCAGCGGCTCGGGCAGCGCCTCGAACCCCTTCAAGGTCACCACCGTCGCCGACGCCGGCGCGAGCGGCGTCCGGATCACGCAGGTCGACTCCTACATCGCCGGCCAGGAGTCCTATCGCACGGACACCACGGTCCAGAACACCGGCGGCGCCGCGGCCGACGGGATCCTCTACCGCGGCGGCGACTGCTACCTGCAGGAGTCCGACACGGGCTATGGCTTCCTCGACGCGGCCAACGGCGCCGTCGGCTGCTCGATCAACGCCAACAACTCGCCCGCCGGTCGGATCGAGCAGTGGTATCCGATCACCGGCGGCAACCAGTACATGCAGGGTCGCTTCGGCGACGTCTGGTCGGCGATCGGCACGCACGCACCGCTGCCGAACACGACCCGCGCGACCGAGTCGCTCGACAACGGCGCCGCGATCAGCTGGAGCTTCTCGATCGCGCCCGGCGGGCAGGCGACCTACTCGCACTACACGACGTTCTCGCCGCGCGGCGTCTCCGGCCCGCCGCCCGCCGCCGTCCCGACGCCATCGATCGCGTTCGGCCCCAACGGCCTGCTCTCCTCGCCGACGAACCTGCGCTGCGTCAGCAAGCGCTACTTCCCGATCCGCCTGCGCAAGAAGTTCTGGCCGAACATCGCCGCCGTCACGATCCGGATGCCGCGCACGACGCGCGTCCTGCGACGCCGGCCGTGGGGCACGAACGTCGACCTGCGCGGCCTGCCCAAGGGCACGTTCAAGGTGCGCATCACCGCGCTGACCGTGACCGGCAAGACCATCCGCGGCACCCGCACGTACCGCACCTGCCGCGGCCGCCTGCGCGGCGGCATCCCGCCGCTGTAGCGCCCACGCGCGCGGCCCGCACGCGCGACGCGACACAATGAGGACGTGCCCGAGCTGAGCCCAGGCGAGCTGCTTGGCGGCTGTCGCGTCGAGGGCGTCATCGCCCGCGGGGGCATGGGCGTCGTCTACCGCGCCGTCCAGCTCGACCTGCAGCGCCCCGTCGCGCTGAAGGTCATCACCGCCGAGCGCGCCGGCGACCCCGAGTTCCGCGAGCGCTTCACGCGCGAGTCGCGCATGGCGGCCGCCATCGACCATCCCAACGTCGTGCCGGTCTACGCGGCGGGCGAGGAGAACGGGGCGCTGTACATCGTCATGCGCTACGTCCCCGGCCGCGACCTGCACGCGCTCATCAAGGACGACGGCCCGCTGAGCGCGCAGCGCGCGGCGGCGATCGTCGCCCAGGTCGCCGCGGCGCTCGACGTCGCCCACGCCGCCGGTCTGGTGCACCGCGACGTCAAGCCCGCCAACGTCCTGCTCGCGGCCGGCACCGGCGACCACGCCTACCTCAGCGACTTCGGCCTCATGCGCACGCTCGACCCGCTCGAACCGCTCACCGACAGCGGCAGCTGGATCGGCACCGTCGACTTCGCCTCGCCCGAGCAGCTCGCCGGCGAGCGTGTGGACGCGCGCTCGGACGTCTACTCGCTGGGCTGCGTGCTCTACGCCGCCCTCACCGGCATCCCGCCGTTTCCGCGCGAGACCGTGCCCGCCACGCTGCTCGCCCACCTGCGCGACCCGGTCCCGCGCCCGTCGCTGAAGGATCCGCGCAACCAGCACTTCGACCGCATCGTGGCGCGCGCGCTGGCCAAGGAGCCCGGCGACCGCTACCCGTCGGCCGGCGACGTCGGCCGCGCCGCGCTCGCCGCCGCCCGCGGCGAGCCCGTGACCGAGACCGAGCGCACCGTGGCGATCGGCTCGGCGGCGCACGGCGGCATCAGGGCCAGCGAGGTCACGGCGCCGACGTCGATCGCGCCGCCGCGGCCCGAGCGCCCGCCGCGGGCCGTGCGCAGCGCCTCGCCGGGGGCGG
>JAUXSD010000218.1 GCA_030681525.1 Solirubrobacteraceae bacterium | reverse complement strand
GGCTCGGCCACGGGACATGAATCCGCGAGCGCCAGCGACGCAGCACCTACATGTGCCGCTACCGAAGTTCGCGGCAACGGCAGGATCGTTCGCGCCGGGCCGTTCTGGGGAGCGATCACGCCGCCATATGACGTTGTAGATGGGCGGTTCCGCCTGCGCGTCGGGGGGTACCGCGATCGGGAGGCGGGCCTGAGCCAGAAGATTCCGTGGTTGGTGCGCCGGAGCGGTCGCGTGGGGAAGGTTTTGAGGATCACCGGGACACGACTTGGTTCGGAGCCTCGAACGTTCACTCTCAGGAGTGGGCGCAGGCCGGATGGCAGGCGGTACGTGTTCCCATCGATCGTTTCCCCGCCTGCGGAAGGCTGCTGGCGGTTGAGGTTCAGAAGCGGGCGAAGCACCGGGAAGCTGACCGTTCTCGTCCAGAACGAGGACGCTCCTTAAGAGGCAAGAGCGGTAGCGCCGGCCGCGGCAGCAGCGTCCCGCCGTTCCGATGTGGGATCGCCGCGGCCGACGTCGGCGAGGCCGTTCCGCGTCCCGCTGAGGGACCGGCTGCTGAGCGCGATCCCCGACGACAGATTCGTTGACGCCGCGCGGCGTTACGCCGGCCGATGCCACTTGCCGCGCGTCGCGAGGAGCAGGTCACGCATCGCGATGCGGCTGTGCAGCCCAACGCGATACGGCCGGCTCGGGCGGTCGAGCAGCAGCCCCAGCCGCTGGCCCACCCGCAGCGCACCGATGCCGCAAGACGCGGTGTTGGTGTCGCCGCGCACGCGCACGACGCGAACGGTCATGCCCCTGAAGACGCGAGTGATCCGTACCCTCGCCTCAAAGCGCTGCCCGATGATCGGCCGGTCCGGCGGCGTCTTCAGCACGCGAACGGACGACACCACGCCGTAGATCGCGACGTCGGCCGCACGCACCTTCCGCTCGACGGCGCGCACCTCATCCCCCGCTACGACCGCCGGCAGTGTGCACGCGTGGGCGCCCGATGAAAACACAAGACCTGCAGTGAGCCAGACGAGCACCACGCGCATCGCTCTGAACATCGAGCAAGCGTACGCGTCATCGCAAGCTAGGACGTACACGCTGTCGCGCCGGTTGCCGTTGGCTCCCAGCTTTTCCCAGCGCAGCGTCCCGTAAGACGTGCTGCCGCGCTGAACGCCGGGTCGCCTGGCGGGAGCGGCGGCCTCGCGCTGCAGCGATTCGCGGCGGTAGGCCTGCACCAGCGGCGCGGCGACGCCGCGAGGTTTTGGTCACAGGTACGTCACCAGCGCCGTACCTAAGGTGATGATCAAGCACATCGCCCTCGACGCTCACAAGCTGCTCACACCATACGGCGAGCACTTTGCGGCCCTTTATCGGCGCTACCTGCCTGGCGTCCTGAGCTTCGTGCTCAGACCTGTCGGCGACCTTGAGCTGAGCGCTGCTTTGACGGCGAGGTCTTCGCGGCCGCACTGCACGCGATCGACATTCGGCCCGGCTCTACCCGGTAGCGGTTCTGTTTAATGGACGACCGTGCGTTGCGTGTCGCGCCAGCAGCGGCGGTGAGCGTGCCCTTCCGCAACTTCTCGGTGTGAGACCCGTTGAGCCGGTGATGCGGCGCGTGATGATGTCGGCCCTTGGCTTGGTGATTGTGATGACGTGCGTCGCGTGCGGCGACGGTGAAGACACCAAGGCAGATGGGGTGCTGGGCGTACCGCAACTGCTGCGCACGCTCGCGCCTTTGGGCCGTGGGCCGGAGGAGCTCGCGCGGGTCGAGCGCATGACCGAGGTTGCAGCCTTTGGCGGGCACGCGGTGTGGAATGAGCGTCGCCGCAGCGGCTGGATCCTCGTTCACGCGACGTCGAGGCGCGTCGAGCGTCTGCCGCTGGCAGCTGGACGCGCAGCGTCGGCGATCGATCTCGGACCGGGCGCCGACGGCACGCCGACGCTCGTGTATGCGCGCTGTGACCAGGCGGCGGACTGCAGTGTGCACGCCTACGACCTGCGCCGCAACACCGACCGCCGCATGACCGAACTCGACCGGGCGGGCACGGTCGTCGAACGTGCCTCCGTCTGGCGCGACGACATCGCGTTTGTCCGCAGGACGATCGGCTCGGCGAATGTGGACGTGCTGTTGCTCGACGGCGTGTCCGGTCGCCTCGACAAGGTCCCTTCCGAGCCTGCCGTTGAGTGCTTGTACGGCGCGCGCCCCGTTCGCTCTTGCCGCGCGGAGATCCAGTCACTGGACCTCGGCGCCGAGCTGCTGGCCCACTCCTGGACAGGCCGCTTCGCCGACGACTACAGCGTTCCGGGCACGCCGCACGTGATGCGGCGATCCGACGGCCGCGACCGTCGGCTGTTTACCGGCTACATCAGCGAAGCGTGCGGATCGCTGGCGGGGAACGCCATGCAGGTGCGCGGTCATACCGTGCAGTACATCCGCCGGCTCTACAACTGCGCCTACGACTCGTCATCCCTGCGCCGCTACGACTTCTCGACGCGCCGCACGACGCGCGTCAACCCCCCACCGCTGCGACGCGGCAACGGCATCGCACACGCAATGGCTCGCGACGGGCGCGACACCTACTGGCTGTACGTCAAGCGCACACGGCCGTACGAGAGCTATCCGGATACCTGCGACGCCAGCAAGGGCGGCGGCTGTCGCATCCTGCGGTCACGCGATCTACAATTCATCCCTGCCCAGCCGGGCGACCCGCGACCGTCCGACGGGGCCGAAAACGGCATAGCCTGAACCGCAGTCCACACTACGTGGTGCCGTCGAACTCGTCGCCGGCAACGAGCTCGCCGCGCTTGAAGTGCCCTGAACGATCGTAATCCGCAACGCACTGCTTGCGGCGTAAGCAGCAGCGCCAGCGGACGGCGCCACGTCCCGATAGCGGGTGTGGGACGAGCGGAGTCGTCCCGCTGGCGGACCGGCTCGCGGGCGCGACAATTCTCCAGCAGGTCGGGCTTCACGAGCTGCGTGAGGTTGGGCCCCGCGAGCTGCGCGGCGGTCGCGGTCTAGGTTCGACGAACCCTCACGTCGACACGTGCTGTGTGTATGAGCTTGGCGAGACGAGCGCCGATCTCGCGCAGCGCCGCGTCTGTGCAGTTGCCTCTGGGGAACCCCAGCGCGCGAACCTGTCCGTAGCGGCGATTGGCGATGCGCTTCGATGCGATTGCGTAGAGCGTGTCGTTGCTCATCCGCGCGACGCGCCAAGGACCCGCGCGTCCCTCACCTTCGCCAAAGAACGCGTGGCCGGCGCGCGTGGCAGTGCGAACCTGGGCGCGCGGGCCGGTCCTGGTCGCCACGCCACGCAGGGCGACGTGCACCTCGACCGTGCAGCCCTGTTCGGGACGGATATGGAAGGTCGCGGTGCGCAGTCCGTCCCGGCCCTGGCGTTGCCAGGCGTCGGGCGTCTGGACGAAGAAGCGGCCCTGCGTGACCTGATGCGTGGTGAGGCGCTCGCCGTTGGCGGCGACCTTCGTGGTCGTTGCGGCGGCGTTAGGCGCGAAGGCGCCAAGCAGGACGACGGCGAGAGCGAGCGCGCAGGGTTTCATGTCCTCAAGAACGCCTGCCGAAGGCCGACAGTTGCGCCTCGACGACGACGGTGGACGAAAAGAGCCGTGCGTAGACAGGTATGCGGATGCGCCGCGCGCGGGACGCCGCCAGACTGGGTGCGACATGGGTTATGACGGGCAGCGCACCCAGGC
>JAUXSD010000212.1 GCA_030681525.1 Solirubrobacteraceae bacterium | reverse complement strand
GAGGCTGTCGCATAAGTCGCCGACGACGAGCTGCGCGCCGCCGACGATCCGATCTGAGGCGTTCTCAGCCCTTCTGGACGAGGACCGAGAGTGATTTGTTGCCGCAGAACGCCACTCCTGTCGCCGCGGTGGACTTATGCGACAGCCTCGCCTGGAAGCGGTGGCGCAGTTATGCGAATGCTTCGGCTAGCAGCACCAGCACCACAACGGCAGCGATCATGCCGATGGTCAGCGTCGCGATGCGGCTGAGCGGGGCGCGCCTGCTGACCAGCCAGCCGACTGTGAGCGACGCGCCCACGACGAACACCGGCCCTGCGAGCCCCAGCCCGCTCAGAAACTCCTGAGTGGGCGTGCAGTTGAGGTTGCACGAGATGCCCCCGCCTTCGGCCATAACGACGCCCAGCGCTGCGAAGACCATGAGGAAGTAGGTGCAGACGGATACGACGAGGAATGTGCATGCCCGGCGGATGCACTTAGTCTCGCAATTCGAAGTTGGCCTTCGAGGAACGCCCACCGGCCACCGCTTTCACCTGCAAGCGGCGGGCCGCGTCTGTCTCAAGCACCGGCTCCAGGCAAGGCGCGCCATTAGCCGGCCCGCAAACGAGGGACCAGTGGGACACCCTGACCATGAGCGGGGCCATGCCAGCGAGCGCGTGTCGGCTGGCTCATGATGGCGGGCGGGAGGCCACCCTTCTACTGGCGATCTGCGGAATGATGGTTGGTGGGCGCGGCGACGGAGGCCCCCGAGACGAGGGTCGAAACATCGAGGATGCCGTGATCGAGGGATACATCACCCACGAGGGAACACGACGGCTGGAAGTCAGCTATCTAACGTCAACCGGTCTTCGGCTCGTCGACGCTGTCGTGACCGAACGTGAGGACGAAGTCGCCATCCACATTCGGTTGGAGACGCTGCCAGGAGGGCGCTATTTTTTCGACCTACACAGAGACCGCACCACCGTGATGCTTCAGGATCCGTTGCGCGATCGCAGGGTGTTCGACGAGCGAGGGCGGCGCGTGAAGCCGGGAATCCCGCGTGACCTCCGCGACGAGCTGCTCGATTGATGTCCTTCAGCGGTCCCTCAGCGGGACGCGGACCGGCCTCGCCGACGTGGGACCTGCGTTCCCACATCTGAACCTCCTCGCGGCGCGTGCGGCATGATCAGCGCGTGCGCGTGCGACGGCAGCTAGTTGCTGGGCTATCAGCGATGTTTATCCTCGCCGCGGCGGGGTTGGTCGTCATGAAAGCCCGAGAGCAGGATGACGTCGCCAGTCAGAAGGAGACCGAGGCGTTCGCTGCTGTCATTGGTGGTGAACGCGTGATGGCCCGGGTCCGGAAGGCGTTCGGTGCGCGAGTGCAGGGCGGCTTTCTTCGCCATTCGTTGCCGCTGGTCCTTCGGGTGCGCATTTCGCACCCGACCCAGACCGATCAGGCGCGTGTCGATGCGTTGCTCGGCGGCAGATCCTGGGTCAACCTGATTCCCGCGCGGCTGTCCGGCCGCGAGGTCGAGCGTCTGAAGTCCCGCGTAGCGGACCTGCTCGATCGATATCGGATCGGCGGCTGGGCGATGTCGTGGGACATAGCCGAGGAGAGGTTGCTGGTCACGACGCCGCGCATGGCGCCAGCGCTGCGCGACCGCATCAACACGGTGACCGCTGGTCACGTCAAGTATGCGCGCGGAACCGTCGTGCCAGTCTCGAAGGCGGCTTAGCGCATCGTTGTGCGGTCTGTCGGTTGGGCGGCCCGACACCCGGCAGTCAGATGCCGGTCCCTTAACGGACGGCCCCGCTCGTCCCACTGCCGAACGCTCAGCGGGATGCGGCTGCCGCGACTGGCGCTCCTGCGTGGCGGGAACCGCTGACCGGCACGACGATGGTCATCCCCCATGAACGGCATGACGCTGACCAGGTCAGGGCATCTTGCGTGACCATCGCTTTGGCCCGATGACGTCCAAGCGCCACTCGCCGCGACCGACCGGCTTGAAGCGCAGCGTGCGGACCGCGTGCTCCTCGGGCGCGCCGTCGCTCCGGTAGCGGCTCTCACCGGCGTAGACGGTCACGGCCGCGCCGCCGGTGACCCGGCGCACCGGGTCGTCCTTCTCGCGCAGATCGTCGATGCCCTGCTGGATGAGGCTGAGTCGCTCGAAGGTGCGCGTGCGCCCGCCTTTGCAGACGCTGCGCGCCAGCCGCTTGGTGACCGCGGCGCAGAAGTTCGCCGTGCCCCCGTCGTAGCCCAAGGAGGCGATGGTATCGTAGATCTGCTCGTGGAAGTCCGCGTCGCGAAACTGCGCGGCTGTGGGGCGGACTTCAGGGACCTGCGGGGCTGGAATCGGCTTGGCCGAGAAGGTGATGTCGCCGCTGTCGCACAGCACGTCCACGCCGCGGCCCTGGCCGTTGTAGCCGCGCGTGCGGACCCGGAGGCGCCCGGTGTAGCCGCCGTCGTCGGCCTTGACCTCGAGATGGCGCACGTACGTCGAGCGGTCGCCGTCGGTGCCGTCCTCGCGGCGTTGATCGTCGACCTCCACCGGCAGCGGCCCGCCCGGGAACTGCTCCGTGTGCAGCCGGCCGACCGCACCGGATTTGCCCGAGCTACGGCCCCGGCAGCGCCCAACCCACGAAATCGCGACGTTGCCGATGTAGCGCTCGCTGGCGTCGACGCTGACCGAAAGACCTTGGCTCGTCGTCCCCGTGTACAGGCCAGAAGACGACCGCGCGGCCGGCCCCTCATCGTTGCCGCAGCCGATGGCCAGCACGCTCGTCACCACCACCGTGCCGGTCGTCGGCCACCGCATCAGGTCAGTGTGGCAGGGGGTCCTCAGAGGGCAGGGTGGGGGAGGGCGCGCGCTCTGGGCGCGCCGCCGGCGCGCTTGGCAAGCGAACGGCTACCGGAGCATCCATCGGGAGTGACTGCGCGCTTCGCCTGGTGCCACGCGTCCGGTCGGCGCCAGAGCAGCTACAGCCGCCCGCCTAACCTGCCGACTCGGCTTCAGGATGGCGCGGACGGGAACAGCCAGGCAGGCGCGAGCTCGGGCGCGTCGACGCGAGGGCAGGAAGGCCAACGTGCGGGCCGGCCTCTTGCAGCTCGGCGCCGCGCTCGGACTACTGCTCGCGCTACCGCGCGCCATCTCGTACGGCAACGTCCCCGACGACTGCGCCGAGCCGGGTCGCTGCATCGCGACCGCTGTCACCGATGCGCTCATCCCAATGGTGCTGATCGTCGGCGCCGGAGTCTTGATCGGCACGATCGTCGCCCTGCTGTTGTGCTTCGCCGTACCCGCGCTCAGGCGCCGCGAGCTGTAGCCGCCTGGGTCCCAGAGGCGAGCCTCTAACGGACCGTGGCCGCAACCGGCTGACCCATCCACATCGCGGCCAATCGAGAGTGTTGGTCCTGCCTCAACGGGGCAGCGTCAGTGGTCGCGTCCACGTCCCTGCTTGTTCCGCGCGATCGCCTCCTCCCGAGCCTTTCTGATGCGCTCGAGATCTCTCGCGTGTGAACGGCCCACGCGGATCGAGTAGTCGATGCGGTTGCACAGGCGGTGCGCCAGAATCGCGTTGTCTACGGCTTCCTTGCCACCCTCCTGCTTGGAGAGGGGAAAGTGCTCGTGGGTGGGCATCCAGTCGCTCAGCTCAGTATTGACCGGCTCGAAATAGGTCGCGCCTCCGAGCTCCTCGGGACAGAAGCATTCGGGCATCTTGCAAGCGAGTTCGGTGATGTAACCCTGCTCGGCTGCTCTGATGAGGATGTTCTTCGCGCCGAGCGCCCTCAACTCGGCTGCAACCGCTCGACCGCGTTCAGGATCGAGCCGAGCATGCTCCTGCGGACCAGCCATAACCGCATCATCGCGGCTCGACCTCGCTTCTGCTCCCGCCTGGAAGCGCTGCTGCTTCTGCCTCGCAGCCGACGTGGCCGTAGCCTCCCGCTCATGGATCGGCACGTTGAACCGACAGATCCGGAGCGCGAGACGGAGCTGGGGCGCGTGGCCGTCTGGCTCGATCCGGGTGATGCCGAATGGCTCTCCCGCCACTGCTGTTGTACCGACGAGACTCCGCAAGCGGCGCGCGAGCGCTGTGCGCGCATCCGCTTTCGGATGAGCGCAGCGCTCCACAAGGCTGGGCACCGTCCAAGCGACTAAGACTGCCCTGCTGACACGGATTCGTATCAGCGTCACTTTCGCTTCGCCTGACAGCGGCAGTCGGTTCTGTCGCTCGATGGGGCAGTGGCTGGGCTCGCCGTGGCAGTCGCCCGCCCATACTCAGGGTGTGGCTGCCCAGGCCTCACCGGCGCGGACGTACTACCTGGCTCATCCAGCGGTTGGCGTCGTGGAGGCTGGAGACAGTTGGCCTCGGCCAGTGCCCGAGTCACAATTGGGCGCAGACTGGACGGCACTCGATGATGAGGCACGGACCGCCCGAGAAGAAGGGTTCTTTCGCCGGCTGCTGCATGTTGCCCTCGCGCTGTGGCCGGACGCCATGTATCTCGTCGAGTACCCGTACGGCGACGCGCAGCGGCAACTGGCCACGCATGCGGGCGGCTCGGCTTCGGCGGGTGGCGTTGTGCGCGGAAGGCTCAACTCCCGCGCAATCGACAGCATCGTGCAGTCCACCCCCCAGCCGGTGGGCATGGAGATTGCGGCTGGAGGCGTTCTTCGGGTGTGTGGTGAGCCGTGGCAGGGCGTCGGCCTGTACCTCAGCGCGAACGAACTCGCCGGCGTCCGCACCGCCGTCGGCGACGACGATTCCCGAGGCTGACCGAAACTCGGCGCTTCTGCTTTCGCCTGACAGCAAAAGTTCCGCCTTTTGTGCCCACGGGAGCGTCCGATAAGCAGACATAGGAACTCAAATCAGCAGAGCGGTCCCCGGCCTACAGGAGCTCGAATCGCTTTAGCTCCGGGGGCCACAGCGGCGTGTACTCCTCGGCCCCTTCGTCCCGGAATCCAGCGACGACGGACGGTGAAAGCGAATGACCTTTCATGAGCGTCTGGACCCGGCTAAAGGTTCCACGCGGGTCCGGCGTCCAGATGAACAGGTTCATTATCCCGCCGCCAACATCGTGTCCATCCACCGCGTCGTCGCCGAGGCCGTCCACGAGGAGCTCCTCAAGCGCCACTACGGCGTCGTAGTCAGCCATCGACGCGGCTGGAAGCCGTAGCACGAGCTGGTACGTCTGCGACAAGCTACCTGCCGCTTTCAAGCCGTACAGCGGCTGCCGCCACTTGCCTCGAAGGAGCAGTCTCTACTCGCGGTAGTCCTCGAACTCCCAGTACGCGTACCGCGAGAGCTTGGTGGCGACTTCGGCCCAGTCGCTGCCCTCGTTGCGCAGGCACAGGTCCTGAATCGCCCGCCGGACAAGTTCCTCGTCCCAGCGCTTCACGACGAGATGGTGGCGCAGAAACGCGAAGCCCTTCGGCATCGGCAGGTTCTCCGCGACCGAGCCTGGGGTGCAGACCGTCAACTGGAAAGACTCTTCGCCCTCGCCCCCAGCCGGCCCCAGGAGCGCCGTGACGGTTCACGCCAAATTCGACGGCGCCGGGAGGCTATCTGTGTGTAGAGCG
>JAUXSD010000194.1 GCA_030681525.1 Solirubrobacteraceae bacterium | reverse complement strand
CGCGTGGACGCTCGCCGTCGCCGGCGCGCGGGTCCCGGTGGCGATCGATGCCAAGCGGCCGGACCGCGTGCCGATCGATTGGCCCAGCCTCGCCGAGGCCGTAGCCGCCGGCTGCCTCCCCCCGGTCTCCGGGCCGGCGGGCTAGCGGGCGCCACGCATGTGCATGGTCGCGACGCTAGGGCCATGCGCTTCGCGGCAACGGCGGTGAGCGGCGGCCTGGGCGAACGGCAGCATCGAGGGTGTGAGTCAGTGTGGTCGCCCGTGGCGCCGGGGCAGCGTGAACGAGCGACGAAGCGCGTCGTCGCGTCCGTCGCGCCGTCGCTCGTTCACCGTAGGCGTGATCGAGCGACGAGCCCGGCTCGCGCGGGGATCGAGTCGTCGCTGCTTCACGCGACGGCGCCGCGCTGCGTTCGGTGCGCGGTCCTGCACAACTGCCGGATGGGCGCGCGCGGTCCGCATCTCCGGCACTAGTTCACGCATGGCGTGCACTTCTGCCGGCCAAGCGCGACGGCCCGATCGATCCGGCAGTTGTGCACCCCGTCGTTGGACCCAAAGCGCCGATGGCGCCCTCGCCGCGATCAGCCGATGTCGAAGCGGTCGAGGTTCATGATCTTGTCCCAGGCCGCCACGAAGTCCCGCACGAACGACTCGCGCGCGTCGTCGCTGGCGTAGACCTCCGCCAGCGCACGCAACTCGGAGTTCGAGCCGAACACGAGGTCGACGCGGGTGCCGGTCCACTTGACCTCGCCGCTGGCGGCGTCGCGGCCGTCGAAGCGCCCCGCGTCGTCCGCCGTCGCCGACCAGGTCGTGCCGAGGTCGAGCAGGTTGACGAAGAAGTCGCTCGTCAACGACCCCGGGGTCTCGGTGAGCACGCCGTCCGCCGAGCCGCCGGCGTTCGCGCCCAGGACCCGCAGGCCGCCCACGAGGACGGTCATCTCGGGCGCGCTCAGCGTCAGCAGGTTCGCCCGGTCGAGCAGGAGGTACTCGGCGGTCAGCCGGTGGTCCTGCGCGAGGTAGTTGCGAAACCCGTCCGCCGTCGGCTCGAGGGCGGCGAACGAATCCACGTCGGTCTGCTCCTGCGACGCATCCGCGCGACCCGGCGTGAAGGGAACCTCGATGTCGACGCCGCCGTCCTGGGCGGCCTGCTCGACGGCCGCGCAGCCGCCGAGGACGATGAGATCGGCGAGCGAGATGCGCTTGCCGCTGCCGTTCTGCGAGCCGTTGAAGGACGCCTGGACGCCCTCGAGCGTGGCCAGCACTGTGGCCAGCTCGGCGGGATCGTTGACCTCCCAGTCCTTCATCGGCTCCAGGCGGATGCGCGCCCCGTCGGCGCCGCCGCGCTTGTCGCTGCCGCGGAACGTCGAGGCCGATGCCCACGCCGCCTTGACCAGCGCGGACACCGACAGGCCGGAGCCGAGAATCTGGGCCTTCAGGGCGGCGATGTCCTCCGGCCCGACGAGCTCGTGCGTCACGGCGGGAACCGGGTCCTGCCACAGCAGCTCCTCCGTCGGAACCTCGGGCCCGAGGTAGCGCGTGACGGGCCCCATGTCGCGGTGCGTCAGCTTGAACCAGGCGCGTGCGAACGCGTCGGCGAACTCGTCGGGGTTCTCGTAGAAGCGCCGCGAGATCGGCCCGTAGACGGGGTCGAGCCGCAGCGCCAGATCCGTCGTGAGCATCATCGGCGGGTGCGTCGCCGACGGGTCGTGCGCGTCCGGCACGGTGGCCGTGGCGCCGTTGCCGCTCGGCGTCCACTGATGGGCGCCGGCGGGGCTCTTCGTGAGCTCCCACTCGTGCTCGAACAGGGTCTCGAAGAAGCTGTTGTCCCACGTCTTCGGGGTCGGCGTCCAGGCGCCCTCGAGGCCGCTGGTGATCGTGTCGTTCCCCTTGCCGGTGCCGAAGTCGTTGCGCCAGCCGAGGCCCTGCGCCTCCAGCGGGGCGGCCTCGGGCTCGTGGCCGACGTACTTGTCGGGGTCGGCGGCGCCGTGCGTCTTGCCGAACGTGTGGCCGCCGGCGATGAGCGCGACGGTCTCCTCGTCGTTCATCGCCATGCGATGGAACGTCTCGCGGATGTCGCGCGCCGAGGCGAGCGGATCGGGATTGGCGTTCGGGCCCTCGGGGTTGACGTAGATGAGGCCCATCTGGACGGCGCCGAAGGGCGCTTCGAGCTCGCGGTCGCCGGAGTAGCGCTCGTCTTCGAGCCACTCGGTCTCCGGGCCCCAGTAGACGTCCTCGTCGGGCTCCCAGACGTCCTCGCGGCCGCCGGCGAAGCCAAAGGTCTCAAAGCCCATCGACTCCAGGGCGACGTTGCCGGTGAGGACCATGAGATCCGCCCACGACAGCGACCGGCCGTACTTCTGCTTGACCGGCCACATCAGCCGGCGGGCCTTGTCGAGGTTCGCGTTGTCCGGCCAGCTGTTAAGCGGCGCGAAGCGCTGCTGGCCGGCGCCGGCGCCGCCGCGGCCGTCGCTGATGCGATACGTGCCGGCGCTGTGCCACGCCATCCGGATCATGAACGGGCCGTAGTGGCCGTAGTCCGCCGGCCACCAGTCCTGCGAGGTCGTCAGCACCTCCGCGATGTCCTGCTTCACCGCGGCGAGGTCGAGGCTGTCGAAGGCCGCGGCGTAGTCGAAGTCCTCGCCGAGCGGGTTGGCCACGGCCGGGTTCTTGGCGAGGATCTTCAGGTTCAGCCGCTCCGGCCACCAGCCGCGGTTGCCACCGCCCTGGGTCGGGTGCGGGGCTCGGTCGTGCACGACGGGGCAGCCCCGCGTGCTATCGCTCATCTCTCCAACAACGGCGTCAGGCGTATCGGACACAGGGACCCTTTCGGGGTTCAGGGGTTGCTTGGGCTTAGAGACTGCGCGCGGTCGAGCAGGCGGGGCACAGGCCCCAGTAGATGACCTCGGCCTCGTCGAGCGCGTAGCCGTGGTCGTCGGCCGCGGTCAGACAGGGTGCGGCGCCGACGGCGCAGTCGACGTCGACGATCGCGCCGCATGCACGGCACACGAGGTGGTGATGGTTGTCGCCGACGCGCGCCTCGTAGCGCGCCACGGAGTTCGGCGGGTGGATGCGCCGCACCAGACCCGCCTGGGTCAGCGCTGCCAGCACGTCGTAGACCGCCTGCTGGGACACCTCCCCGAGCTGCTCGCGAACGTGGCCGATGATCGAGCTCGTGTCGGCGTGCGGCTGGTCGTGCACCGCGGCCAGCACGGCGACCCGCGGACGCGTGACGCGCAGGGAGGCCCCGCGCAGCATGCGCTCGAGATCGGAGGGCGGCGCCACGCCCTGCAGTATGTCACAGATCTGGAATCGATCCAGATTAGGCGCTGCGACCAGCTCAGGTCCGGTCGCCCCGGCTCCCGCCACGACGACGCTATGGCTACGCCCAGCGCTCCCAGAACCGCAGCGCGCGACAGTCGGACAAGAACGATGCGGCACCCGCGGCGTCGGCGATCTCGATGAGCCCCCCGTCGGTGGCGTCGCTCAGGCCGGCGGCGTCGAGCAGCGCCGTGACGTCGCCGGCGAGCCCGATGAACTTCGAGTGCGCGTAGGCGTCGGAGACGAAGTCCTGCGCGGGCGGCTTGGCGGCGAGTTGCGCGCCGCCCTCGGCCGAGAGCAGGAGCACGACCGCGTCGTAGAGCACCGACGGACCGCCGTCGATCTGCTGGTCGGCCGCGCGGCTGGAGCCATCGCTCATCTCGACGCCGCCGACCGTCGCAGCGATGAGCTCGACGGTGACGTCCTCTTGCTCGGCCGCGGTGAGCAGCGCCTCGAGGATCCCGGCGTCGGCCCCGTCCGAGACGAGGATGCCGAGCTTGCGCCCGGCCAGGCTGTCGGGCCCGTTCTCCAGGATGCTCAGCGCCGGGGAGGGCGCGAGATCCTCGATCGGCGGGCGGGCCGGGGCGGTGGCCTCGGGCAGTTCTTCCAGGCCGAGGCCGTCGGCGACGTGCCGGGCGAGATCCTCGTCGACGTTGCGCAGGCCGGCGACCATGCGCGTGCGGATGTCGGCCCGCTCGCACTTGCTCAGCTCGAACACGAACGCGTCGCCGATGTGGGCCTGCTCGACCTCCGTCTGGCTGACGTAGAACTGACGCGCCTGGCTGAAGTGGTCGGCGAACAGCTCGGGACGGATACGGCGCTTGACGCCCGTGACCTCCTCGGGGAACGTCGCAAATCCGTTCACCGGATCTTCGCGCGGACCGCCCTCCTCGGCAGGCCACGAGTTCGGCTCGTAGTTGGCCCGGGTGGAGGGGTTGTGCATCGCCATGTGACCGTCCTGCTGGAAGTGCGCGAAGGGGCACTTCGGCGCGTTCACCGGCAGGTGCGTGAAGTTCGGGCCGCCGAGCCGCTTGAGCTGCGTATCGAGATAGGAGAAGTTGCGGCCCTGCAGGAGCGGGTCGTTGGTGAAGTCGATCCCGGGCACGATGTTCTGGGTGCAGAACGCGACCTGCTCGGTCTCGGCGAAGAAGTTGTCGACCACCCGGTCGAGCACGAGGCGGCCGACCCTGCGGACCGGCACGTCCTCCTCGGGGATGATCTTCGTCGGGTCGAGGACGTCGAACGGGAAGGCGTCGGCGAACTCGTCGTCGAAGAGCTGCAGCCCGAGCTCCCACTCCGGAAACGACCCCTGCCCGATCGCGTCCCACAGATCGCGCCGGTGGAAGTCCGGATCGGCGCCGTTGAGCTTCAGCGCCTCGTTCCAGACGACCGACTGCAGGCCCTGCTTGGGCTTCCAGTGGAACTTGACGAACGTCGACTTCCCGTCGGCGTTGACGAGCCGGAACGTGTGCACGCCGAAGCCCTCCATGAAGCGAAACGAGCGCGGGATCGCCCGGTCGGACATCGCCCACATGAGCATGTGCGTCGACTCGGGCATGAGCGAGGCGAAGTCCCAGAAGTTGTCGTGCGCCGTCTGCGCCTGCGGAAACCCGCGGTCGGGCTCCTGCTTGGCGGCATGGATCAGGTCGGGGAACTTGATCGGGTCCTGGATGAAGAAGACCGGGATGTTGTTTCCGACGAGGTCCCAGTTGCCGGCCTTCGTGTAGAGCTTGACCGCGAAGCCGCGCACGTCCCGCGCGAGGTCGGCGGAGCCCTTGTTCCCGGCCACCGTCGAGAACCGGACGAACGCCGGGGTGCGCTCCCCGGCGCGTGCGAACAGGTCGGCTGCCGTGAGGTCGGTGAGCGGCTCGTAGTTCTCGAAGAACCCGTGCGCGCCGTACCCCCGGGCATGGACGACGCGCTCCGGAATCCGCTCGTGATCGAAGTGGAAGATCTTCTCGCGGAAATGGAAGTCCTCCATCGCGGCCGGCCCTCGCTCGCCGATCCGCAGGGTGTTCTGATCGTCGGCCACCACCGCGCCCTGCTGTGTGGTCAGGCTCGGCCGCCCGTCGCCGGCCACCTGGTGCGTCTCGCCGCCGTGGCCCCGCTCGACGCCTTGCTCGTCAGCCGCCATGTGTCCCCCCTCACGTCACCCTCAGGATCGTCGGGGCCATACCCCTGCGCTCGCTCACGCCAAACGCGACAGAGGCCGGTCTCGGCGGCGGCTTCCCCGCAGCGATACGGCATCCCGACATCTGGGAGGATCCCGACGATGAGCGCGGAGGCCGGACTGACGCGGGTGGTTCACGAGGTGCGCGAGCTCGACCTGGGCGAGCGCACGGGCTACGACGGTGGGCGCCTGACCGTTGGCGAGGAGACCGTGCGCGATCTCTGCAAGGACCCCGCCCTCGCCGAGGTCCGGCTGGGCGTCACGTCGCCCGGCGACCCCGTGCGGATCGTCGGCGTGCTCGACGCCGTCCAGCCGTGCTCCAAGGGACCCGGCGGAGGCGGCGCGTTCCCCGGGCTGCTGGGTCCGGCGTTGCCCGTCGGGCGCGGTGAGACGCACGTGCTGCGCGGCGCGGCCGTGCTGGCCGCGGGCTATCTGCCGCGCGCCCAGGAGGCGATCATCGACATGTCGGGGCCGGCCGCGGCGCTGTCGCCGCTCGCCGCGACGCACAACCTCGTCGTCGAGTGGACGCCCGCCGAGGACGCCGACTGGGCGGACGTGGATGCCGCGCTGCGCCGCGGCCTGGTCGCGATCGCGGCGCACCTCGCCGAGGCCGCGCTGGACGCCGAGCCCGACGCCGTCGAGGAGCTGGCCGAGCCCGGATCGATCCCGAACGGCAAGCCGCGCGTCGGGGTCATCCTCAACCTGCAGACCCAGGGCAGGTTCAAGGACGTCTTCGTCTACGGGCGCAGCCTGTCTGGCGGGCTGCCGACCGTGATCTCGCCCACCGAGCTCGACGACGGCGCGGTGGTCAGCGGCCAGTTCGGCCACCCCGCGCTGAAGAACCCGACGATCCTGCACCAGACGCATCCGGTGGTCGCCGCGCTGCGCGCCCGCTCGGACGAGCTGGAGCTGGCGGCGCTGATCCTGTGCCCCGAGCCCGTCGACATGGCCAACAAGGAGCTCGTGTCGGCGCACGCCGCGCGGCTGTGCAAGGGGCTGGGGCTCGACGCGGTGATCGCCACGAAGGAGGGCGGCGGCAACGCCGACGCCGACGTCTCGCTCAAGCTCGATCTCCTCGAGGCGGAGGGGATCACCGCGGTCGGGATCCTGGCCGAGATGGCGGGCCGCGACGGGACGGGGCCGCCGCTGGTGGTCCCGCCGACGAAGGCGACCGCGCTCGTCAGCACCGGCAACTACGACGAGCGGATGATCCTGCCGGCCGTCGACCGCGCGCTCGGCCGCGAGCGCATCGCCCTGCTCGACCAGGCTTCCACCGACGAGGTCGAGCTGCCCGTGGCGGTCATCTACTGTGCGCAGAGCACGCTCGGCTGGGGCCGGCTCACCTGCGCCGAGACGGAGATCGCAGCGTCATGAAGATCGTCCACTACGTCAACCAGTTCTTCGCCGGCATGGGCGGCGAGGACTCCGCGGGCACCGGGCCGGAGCTGCGCGACGGGGCAGTCGGACCCGGGCGCAAGCTGGCCTCCCTGCTCGGCGACGAGCACGAGATCGTCGCGACGGCCATCTGCGGCGACGACTACGCCGCCTCGCACGCCGACTTCGCCGCCGACCTCGTCACCCAGGCCAAAGAGCGCGGCGCCGAGATGATCATCGCCGGGCCCGCCTTCACCAGCGGGCGCTACGGCATGGCCTGCGCGCGGATCGCGGCGGCGGCCAGCGAGGCCGGCCTGCCCGCGCTGGCCTCGATGCACCCCGAGAACCCCGGCCTGGGCGAGGCCGCCGGCACGGCGGTCGTCGAGAGCGGCCAGACCGCGCGCCGGATGAAGGACTCGCTCGAGCGCTTCGCCACCGCGGCGCTCAAGGTGGCGGCCGGCGAGGAGCTCACCGCGCAGGACGGCCGCATCGGCCCGATCGCGCGCACGAACCGCATGGCGGAGCGCAACGCCGCCGAGCGCGCCGTCGCCCTGCTGCTCGCGCGCCTGGACGGCGATCGCGACGCCACGGAGATCCCGCTCCCCGACTTCGACAGCGTCACGCCCGCCGCGCCCGTCGCCGACGTCACCGACGCCCTGGTCGCGCTGGTCACCGAGGGGGGCTTCGTGCCCGCCGGCAACCCCGACCGCCTCGAGTCGGCCCGCGCCACGAAGTGGGTGCGCCACTCGCTCGACGGCCTCGACTCCGCCGAGACCGGCGACTTCGAATCGGTCCACGGCGGCTTCTCGACCCAGTGGGCCAACGCCGATCCCAACCGGATCCTCCCGCTCGACGTCGCGCGCGAGATGGAGCGCGAGGGCGCGATCGGGCGCCTGCACGGCGAGTACCTCGGGACGACCGGCAACGGCACCACGGTCGCCGACGCGCGCCGCTTCGGGATGGAGTGGGCGGCCGAACTGCGCCAGGCGAACATCCAGGCGGTCATCCTCACCGCCACCTGAGGCACCGGCACGCGTTGCGGGTCAACGCTCACGAAGGAACTGGAACGCGCCGGCATCCCCACCGCGCTGCTGTGCAACCTCGTCTCGATCGCCAAGCGCGTCGGCGCGCCGCGGATCGTGCCCACGCGCGGCATCCCGTTTCCGACCGGAGATCCCGAGCTCGGGCCCGCGCAGGAGCATGCCTGGCGCCGCCAACTGCTCGAGCGGGCGCTCGTCGCCGTCGCGACGCAGGTCAGCGAGCCGACCGTCTTCGACGGCGATCCGGTTCAATAGGCGATACGTGCCAGTCCCCGTCATCAGCGCCACGAGCGCGGCGCTCGTCCACGTCCCCGGCCTCTGCCGCCACGGCTCCAAGCCCGCGCGCGAGCTGCCGAAGAACCCGGAGGTCGAGGCGCAGTTCCTCGGCTCGCTGCGCACCTTCGAGCAGGCGGTGGCCTACGCGCCACACCAGGCCTACCTCGGCGCGGTCCATCCGCGCGACCTGCCGGAGCGACCGTGGGTCGGCGCCGCCGCCAACGGCGAGGGCCGCTACGCGGGCGTCGGCGAGCTCATGCCCGAGGACGAGTTCCTCGGCCTCCTGGCGGCGGTCGACGACTTCGGCCTCGTCCGGCTGGACGCGGCCCACGCCGGTGCGATCGCCGAGAAGCTCAAGCGCCATCCGCTGGCCGAGCATCTCGACCTCGAGAAGGTGGCGGCCGCGGCCGGCGACGCCGAAGCCGTGGCGGCCGAGCCGGGCGCGCTGAAGCTGCACCTCGGCGCCGATCAGCTCGTGGCGGCCGTGCGGCGCGCCCATGAGAGCGATGCCGCCCTGACCGCCGACGTGTTCTTCGAGAACCTCTGCGGGAAGGCGAGCGCCACGCTGGGCCTCCTGCGCCTGCTCGCCGACAACGGCATCGACCCCGACTCGATCGACTACGTGATCGGCGCCGGCGAGGAGGCGATCGGCGATCGCTACCAGCGCGGCGGCGGCAACCTCGCGAAGTCCGTCGCGGCCGCCGCGGGCTGCGCCAACGCCTCGGGCTGTGATGTCAAGAACTTCTGCGCCGCGCCGATTCCCGCGCTGGTCATCGCCAGCAGCCTCGTCGCATCCGGGGTGTTCGGCCGCGTGGCCGTCGTCGCGGGCGGCTCGCTGCCGAAGGTCGGGATGAAGTTCCAGGGCCACCTCAAGCACGGCCTGCCGGTGCTCGAGGACGTGCTCGGCGCCAGCGCCGTGCTCGTCGAGGCCGACGACGGGCGCTCGCCGCGCGTGCGGCTGGACTCGGTCGGCCGCCACACGGTCGCCGCCGGGTCGTCGAACCCGAAGATCATGGAGGCGCTCGCCTTCGCCCCGCTCGAGCGTCTCGGCCTGGGATCGCTCGACGTCGACGACTACGCCACCGAGCTGCACAACCCCGAGATCACCGAGCCGCAGGGGTCGGGCAACGTCCCGGAGCGCAACTACAAGACGCTCGCCGCCCTGGCCCTGCGGCGCGGCGAGATCGGCCGCGAGGACATGGGCGACTTCGTCGCGCAGCGCGGGATGCCGGGCTACGCCCCGACGCAGGGTCACATCGCCTCGGCCCTATGCTACGTCCCGCATGCACGAGCCCGGTTGATGGATGGGAGCGCACATCGGGTACAGCTCATCGCGAAGGGCAGCCTGTTCCTGGGCCGCATGTCCGAGCAGTCCGACGGCATGAGCGTGCTGCTCGAATCCAACGACGAAGCGGAAGGGTGAGCGCGGATGGGTGCAGTAGCCGAGGCGACACGCGAGAACTTCGACGAGCTGGTCGAGAGCGGCACGACGCTCGTCGACGTCTGGGGACCGGACTGCCGGCCGTGTCTGGCGCTCAAGCCGCACGTCGAGAAGCTGGCCGAGGCGCGCGACGACATCAACGTCGTGATGCTCGAGGCGCCGAAGGCCCGGCGGGTGTGCATCCGCCTCAAGGTCCACGGCCTTCCGACGTTCCTGCTCATGCGCGACGGCGAAGAGGTGTCGCGGCTGTCGGCCTCGACGATCAGCCCCGCGCAGCTTCATGACTGGCTCGACACGAGCCTCGACGAGATGACGGAGGAGGTGAGTTAGCACCATGTTCGAGAACAAGATCGTGATCGTGCTCGGTGAGCGCGACGGCGTCGCGGGCCCCGCGATCGCGGCCTGCGTCAAGAGCGCCGGCGGAAAAGTCGAGTACACATCGACGGAGTGCTTTGTCTGAACGGCCTCGGGGGCCATGGACCTCAATAGCCAGGAAGTGATCAAGCGCCTTGCCGACGAGCACGGGGCCGAGCAGTTGCTCGTCATCCTCGGAGCTCCGGACGACGAGAGCGCGGAGATCGCCGCCGAGACATTGGTGCTCGGCGATCCGACCTATGCAGGTGCATTGGCCGAGACCCAGTTGGGTCTCTCCGTGTATCACGTGCTCGAGGACGAGTTTCGCAGTCAGATCGACGACGAGGTCTGGGAAGACCAGATCGGCGTCATGGCCGACGTGCTCGACGCCGCGGTGATCTCCGCGGCGGTGAAGGGCATGCGCGAACAGAAGCCGTAGCCCGGGTGGGCTCATCTGCGGCGCGCAGATGAGCTGCACTCGACGCGTGGTCGATCATGTGCGTCGTGGGCCGCCGCAGCGACTCTCCGAGGCTGGTCGACGCCGCGCGCCCGCGGGCGTTCGGGGTGTTGCTCGTGGTGGTCGCCGTCGCGGCGACCACGGTGGTGATCTATCCGTTGCGGGCGATCGCCCCGGAGGTGTCGCCGGGCGTCGTCTACCTGCTCGCGGTCCTGCTGGTGGCGGTCTACTGGGGGTTGGCGTTCGGCCTGTTGACAAGCCTCGCCAGCGCGGCCGCGTTCAACTTCTTTCACATCCCTCCCTCGTGACGGCTGTTGATCGCCGACTCGGCGAATTGGGTGGCGCTCGGCGTGTTCCTCATCGCGGCGACCGTGGCGTCCGTGGTCGCCGACCTTGCGCGCAGCCGAGCCGCCGAGGCAGAGCGGCGGCGCGAGGAGGCCGATCTGGCCGCCGCTACCGCTCGCGTTCTGCTCGGTGGCGCGACCCTCACCGACGCGCTGCCGGAGGCGGGTCGCCTCGTGGGGAACGCGCTCGGCCTGCCGTCCGTCGAGATCGTGCTCGATCCGCCCGATCCGGCCCGCCAGCGCGGCGTGCCGCTCGATCTCGGGGGTGGCCGCGCAGCGCTGCTCGTCCTGAAGAGCGACGACGACGCGGCATTGAGCGCGCGTGCCCGCGAGCGGGTGTCACCGGCGCTCGAGGCGCTGCTGCGCGCCGCGCTGGACCGCGACCGGCTGCAGGCCGAGGTGGTCGAGACGCAGGCGTTGCGGCGTTCGGACGTGATCAAGACGGCGCTGCTGCGAGCGGTGTCGCATGACCTGCGTACGCCGCTGACGGCGATCATCACGGCGGGGCACGCGGTGCGCTCACCGGGGCTCGAGGACGGCGAGCGCGACGAGCTCGGGCTCGTGGTCGTCGAGGAGGCGCAGCGGCTGTCGGCGCTCGTCGACAAGCTGCTTGACCTGTCGCGGCTGCAGGCCGGCGCCGCCGAGCCACGGCGCGACTGGTGTTCGCTGGAGGAGGTCGTGCGCACCGCCGCGGGCGACGTGTGCCCCGAGGACAACGCGGCATTCGTACTGTCCTTCGACGAGGATCTGCCGCTCGTGCAGGCCGACGCCGCTCAGCTCGAGCGCGTGTTCGTCAACCTGCTCGAGAACGCGCGACGCTATAGCGGGGGGCATCCGGTGAAGGTCCGCGCGCGCGTGGTGGGCGGCAAGATGAGCATCCGCGTGATCGACCGGGGACCCGGTATGAGCGCGACGCAACTCGAGCGCGCTTTCGAGCCGTTCTACCGCGACGACGCGCGCGACGGCCACCCGGGCGCGGGGCTGGGGCTGGCGATCGTGCGCGGCTTCGTCGAGGCCAACGGCGGGCGCGTCTATTCCGAGTCGGTTCCCGGTCAGGGCACGGTGTTCGCGATCGAGCTGCCGCTCGCGGCGCGGGCGGCCTCGACCCCGGCGGGCACGCAAGCGTGAGCGCGCCGCCGCTGCGGGTGCTCGTGTGCGACGACGAGCTGCAGATCCTGCGGGGTCTGCGGATCGTGCTGCGCGAGGCCGGCTTCGACGTCGTGGCGGCGCAGAGCGCACAGGCGGCGCTCGATCTCGCCGCGCTGCACCCGCCGGAAGCCGCGATCGTCGATCTCGTGCTGCCGGATGGCGACGGCGTCGACGTCTGCCGGCAGCTGCGCGGCTGGAGCCAGATGCCGATCATCGTCCTGTCGGCCGTAGGCGACGAGGACGTCAAGATCGCGGCGCTCGATGCGGGCGCCGACGACTACGTCACCAAGCCCTTCAATCCGCGCGAGCTCGTCGCTCGCCTCAACGCCGTCCTGCGGCGCGCCGCCGGCAACGTCGACGAGCCGACGATCGTCGTCGACGGCCTGGAGATCGATCTCGCCGCACGCCGTGTGCGCCGCGACGGCCAGGACGTGCATCTGACGCCGACGGAATACGACCTGCTGCGGATCCTGGCGCGCAACCGCGGACGGTTGCTGACGCACCGCGCGCTGCTCACCGCGGTGTGGGGGCCGCAGTACGTCGACGACACGCAAGCGCTGCGCACGCACATCGCCAACCTGCGCCGCAAGCTCGAGCCGGCCGGAGAGCCGCACTACATTCGCACCGACGCCCGCGTCGGCTATCGCTTCATCCCCTGACCGCCGGGGCGGGCAACTTCACACCATCCACACAGACGGACGCCCGATCCGCACACGGCGCGCACAGCCGCGGATGCAAGCTCGGAGGCTGCGATGGCAGAACGCCAGCTTCAGGGTCTGCAGCGGGTGCTCGGCGTCAACGCGCTGTTCGCCACCGCCTACGGCAACGTCGGCTCCTCGATCTACTACGCCCTGGGACTCGTCGCCGGTCTCGCGCTCGGCCTGACGCCGCTGGTCTTCGTCCTCACCGGCATCTTCTTCTTCTGTACCGCCGCGACGTACGCCGAGGCGACCGCGATGTTCCCCGAGGCCGGTGGCTCGTCGAGCTTCGCCCGCCACGCGTTCAACGAGTTCGTCTCGTTCTTCGCCGCCTGGGCGCAGATGCTCAACTACGTCATCACCGTCGCGATCTCGGCCTTCTTCGTGCCGCACTATCTCGGCGGGCTGTTCTGGGAGCCGCTTCGATCGGCGCCGGGCGATGTCATCTTCGGCGCCGGCGTGATCGTCGTGCTGTCGCTGATCAACGTCGTCGGCATCAAGGAGTCCGCCGGGCTGAACGTCGTCCTGGCGTTCGTCGACTTCGCCACCCAGCTGATGATGGTCATGGTCGGGGCGCTGCTCGTCTTGTCGCCGCAGACGCTCGTGGGCAACATCAGCTTCGGCGTCGCGCCGACCTGGGCGGACTTCCTCCTCGCGATCCCGCTCGGCATGATCGCCTACACCGGGATCGAGACGATCTCCAACATGGCCGAGGAGGCCAAGGACGAGGCGGTCACCATCCCCAAGGCGATCGCCCGCGTGCGACTCGCCGTCTACGCGATCTACTTCACGCTCCCGGCGGTCGCGCTATCGGCGCTGCCGGTCACGCGCGACCCGGTGACGGGCGAGCACAGCACGCTGCTCGGCGTCGCCGAGGAGGATGGGGGATACGCCGGCGACCCGATCCTGGGCGTCGTCAAACAGCTCGATCTCGGCGTGCTGCAGCAGCCCGGCGAGCTCTACGTCGGAGTGCTCGCGGCCACGATCCTGCTCATCGCGACGAACGCCGGGATCATCGGCGTGTCGCGCCTGGTCTACTCGATGGGCATCCACCGCCAGGTCCCCGACCGCCTGCGCCGGCTGCACCCGAGGTTCAACACGCCGTGGATCGGGATCCTCGTCTTCGGGGTCGTCGCCTGCCTCACGCTGCTTCCCGGCCAGGCCACGTTCCTGGGCAACATGTACGCCTTCGGGGCGATGCTCTCGTTCACGATCGCGCATGCCGCCGTCATCCGCATGCGCCTCGCCGAGCCGGATCGGGTGCGTCCCTATCGCGGCCCGGGCACCCTGCGTCTCGCCGGGCGCGAGCTTCCGGGCTTCGCGGTCTTCGGGGGGATCGCGACGGGCGCGTCGTTCATCGTGGTGACGGCGCTGAACCCGGTCGTCGCGGTCGCCGGCGCGATCTGGCTGGCACTGGGCGTCGCGATCTACACGCTGTACCGCCACCGCCACGGGCTCGACCTCGTCACCACGGCCAAGATCGCGGTTCCGCGGCCGGTCACGGACACCGAGGCGGAGTACGAATCCGTGCTCATCGCGCTGGAGGTCGACCAGTACGGGCCGCAGATCGTCGCCACCGCCGCGAAGCTTGCCGCCCGCGGCGGTCGGGGCATCTACGTCCTTGTCACGATCCCCGTCCCACAGGCGCTGCCGCTCGACGCGAAGCTCGTGGAGCGGGAGGCCGCCGCAGCCTCGATGATCCAGCGCGCGCGGCGGCTCGTCGGCCGCCGCGTAAACGGGCGAGTGGTCAAGGTCCGCGCCGGACAGAGCGGCCGCGTCATCATCGACGAGGCGCGCTCGATCCGCGCACAGGCGATCGTCATGCCGCTCCCGCCCCGCACGGGCACCACCGTCTTCGGCAAGACCGTCGAGACCGTCCTCGCCGAACGCCCGTGCCGCGTGATCATCGAAAGCGCGCCGCTGCGCTGACGCTGAATGCGCCGTGCATCGAACCCTCGACGCGTGGGATGCTGCGCGTGATGCCGCAGCGAAGAACGATCGACGAGCTGCTCGCGCAGGCGCGCGAGAGCCTCGCCCGTGTCGAGCCGCAGGAGGCGCGCGACGCGATGGGCGACGGAGCGCTGCTGATCGACATCCGCTCGGAGTCCCAGCGCGCCGCCGACGGGGTCGTGCCCGGCGCGGTCTGGTTTGCGCGCAACGTGCTCGAGTGGCGCGTGGATCCTGAATCCGAGGCCTACGACGAACGCGTCGGCGGCCTCGACCGCCACGTGATCGTCATGTGCGACGGCGGCTATCAGTCGAGCCTGGCCGCGGCCACGCTGCAGCAACTCGGGTTCAGTCGCGCCACCGATCTCGTCGGCGGCTTTCAGGCGTGGCGCGACGCCGGCCTGCCGGTCGCGCCGGCCGCAGACTGATCCCCGCCTCAGCCGACGCGCGCGAGCTGCACCAGCAGCCAGGGCGCGACGGCCTCGGCGACGCCGGCCAGGTCGGACTTCAGCCCGTGGTCGCCGCGCACGATCGCCACGGAACGCGAGCGCGCGGGATCGGGCTCCGGGATCCCGAAGCGGTCGCTCGCGCCCTGCACGACGAGCACCGAGACGCCGGCATCGTCGAGCACGTCCTGCCGGCTCACCCCCGAGGGCGCGACGAGCGGAAACGCCAGGCACAGCACCGCGACCGCGGCGGTCGCCGCCGCCGTGCGGCACGCCACGCGGGCGCCCGCCGAGCGCCCGCCGGTGATGAACGGAAGGCCGGTGAGCGGGCCGGCGGCGAGCTGTTCGGCGATCGAGATCCAGGCCGCGTCGAGCACCGGTGCGCGCGGCGCCGAGCGGCGGCCGGCGACGCGGTAGGGCTGTTCGACGAGCGCCACGCTGACGTCGCACTCCAGCGCCACCCGCGTGACCGTGACGAGATCCGGCGCCGCGATGCCGCCGCCCGCGCCGTGGCCGAGCAGGAGCGCCGCACGCGGATCGGGCGCCGCGTGCAGGTGTACGCGCGCCTGGCCGTGCGGCGTGTCCAGCGTCGTGAGCGTCGCGCCGCTCAACCCCAGTCGCCCGCGCACTGGCCCATGTCGACGCCCGACTGCGGGCACTCCTCGCAGCGGATCTCCAGCCATCGCACGTTCTTGACGACGTCGTCCGCGTCGAGGTCCGCGCCGTGCAGGGCGACCTCGAGGTAGCGGTCGACCACCGTCACCGACGGGCGGCCGAGGCGCGCCGACAGCTCGCCGGGCTCGCGCTCGACGACGAGCTTGGCGTCCAGGCCCGCCAGCTCGTCGCGGCGCGACTCGTACGCCGCCGCGTCGTCGAGGCAGACGACGACGGCCGGATGATGCCCGCGCAGCGGGCGCAGCGCGGCGATGCCGCGCAGGTGCGTGATCTGCGTAGTCATGGCGGTGATCTTCCCGCACGGCCGCGTGCGGACACGGCGCGGGCGACATTAGGCTTCGCGCGTGCCAGCCGACCGCCGCATCCTCTTCTTCGGCGACTCGTTCGTCGCGGGCGCCGGCGACCCCACCGGCCTGGGCTGGGTCGGCCGCGTGGTCGCCGCCGCCCATGATGCCGGCCGGCCGGTCACCGCCTACAACCTCGGCATCCGGGGCGACAGCTCGGCCGACGTCGCGGCGCGCTTCGAGCCCGAGCTCGCCGCCCGCACCCGCAACGCCGCCGCGAGCTACGGCGTCGTCCTCGGCTTCGGGGCCAACGACATGCTCATCGAGGACAACCGGCTACGCGTCCCGCCGGGCCGCTCGGTCGGCACGCTGAACCGGCTCATCGACCTCGCGCAGGACGGCGGCCACGGCGTGCTGGTCGTGGGCCCGCCGCCGGTCGGCGAGCCGGAGGAGGACGAGCGCATCCGCGAGCTGTCGAGCCAGTACGCCCACGCCGTCACCCACCGCAACCTGCGCTACGTGGAAACCGCCCGCGTGCTGTCCGCGCACGATGTCTGGCGCAGCGAGGCGGCCGCCAACGACGGCTCGCACCCGGCCGCCGGCGGCTACGCCGCGCTGGCCGAGATCGTGCGCGCGGCCGGCTGGACGGACTGGCTCGACGGGCTCGGCGGGGGCTGAGCCGCGGGGAACGACCCCGGCCGCGTTGCGGCGCCCGGGCTGACCGCCCGTGCCCGGGCCGGCGCTAGCCCGGACTTGACCCGGGGGGCTGCCAGACCACCGGCGGCCCGTGGTAGCCGGCGTGCGCGAGCAGCCGCGCGACGCCGCTGCCGTTGTCCTCCGGGCGTTCGCGGCAGCGCAGCTCGAAGGCGCTGCCCACGCCGGTGCGGGCGGCGGGCGGCTCGAGCGT
>JAUXSD010000191.1 GCA_030681525.1 Solirubrobacteraceae bacterium | reverse complement strand
GCGCTCGGCCTGCCGCCGGGGGAGATCGAGCGCGTCGCGCGCGGCAGCGAGGGCTGGTCGACGCGCGATGTCGACCGCGACATCGACGCGGCCCTGGGCGAGGGACGGCGGACCGGCCGCTGGGCGTGGCTCGCGCGGCTGGCCGCCGAGGCGCACGGGCTGCCGCGCCACCTCTCCCAGCACTCCGGCGGGATGATCGTCGCGACCCGGCCGCTCGTCGACTGCGTCCCGCTCGTCCCGGCAGCGATGGAGGGCCGCCAGCTCGCGCAGTGGGACAAGGACTCCTGCGCGGACGCCGGCTTTCTGAAGATCGACCTGCTCGGCCTCGGGATGCTCAGCGCCGTCGAGCGCTGCGTCGACCACATCGCGGCGCGCCGCGGCGAGGTGGTCGACCTCTCGCGGATCGCGTTCGACGACCCGGCGACCTACGAGTGCATCCGCAATGCCGACACGACCGGCGTCTTTCAGATCGAGTCGCGCGCGCAGATGGGCTCGCTGCGGCGCACCCGCCCGAAGAACCTCGAGGAGATCACGATTCAGGTCGCGATCGTGCGCCCGGGGCCGATCGTCGGCGGCGCGGTCAACCCGTACATCGAGCGCCGGCAGCGGCTGAACGCCGACTCGTCCTACGTCGTCCCCTACCTGCACCCGTCGCTCGAGGAGCCGCTGCGGTGCACGCTCGGGACGATCATCTTCCAGGACCAGGTGCTCGAGGTCGCGCAGGCGTTCGCGGGCTTCAGCGTGGGGGACGCCGAGGGCCTGCGCCGGGCGATGAGCCGCAAGCGCTCGGCGCAGGCGATCGAGGCCCACCACCAGCGCTTCGTCGAGGGCGCGATGGCCGAGCACCCCGACGTCACGCCGGAGCAGGCCGAGGCGGTCTTCTCGATGGTCTCGGGCTTTTCGGGCTTCGGCTTCCCCAAGGCCCACGGCGCCGCCTTCGGGCTGCTGGCCTACCAGTCGACGTGGCTGCGCGTGCACTACGGGCCGGAGTTTCTCTGCGCGCTGCTCGACGAGCAGCCGATGGGCTTCTATCCGCCCGACGCGCTCGTCCACGAGGCGCAGCGGCGCGGCATCGCGGTGCTCGCCCCCGAGGTCAACGCCAGCGAGGTCGGCTGCACGGTCACGCCCGAGGGCGCCGTCCAGGTCGGCCTGGGCTACGTGCTTGGCGTGCGCGCCGACGAGATCGCGGCGCTCGTCGCCGCCCGCCACGCGGGCGGACCGTTTCACTCGCTGGAGGACCTCGCCTCGCGCGCGGGCGCGGGGCGGGCGGCGCTCGAGCGCCTGGCCTGGTCGGGCGCCTGCGACGCGCTGGCCGGCGGCGATCGCCGCGTCGCGCTGTGGCAGCTGGGCGTGACGGCGCCCGGCGTGCGGACGCGCGACCGCGAGGGCGTGCAGCTCGCGCTCGCGCTCGACCTGCCCGCGCCGCCGAAGCTCCAGCCGCTGTCGGCCTGGGACGAGATGGTCGCCGACTACGCGACGACCGGCCTGACCGCCTCGACGCATCCGATCGGCCTGCTGCGCCCGCGGCTGCACGCCGGCGGGGCGGTCGACATCGGGGCGCTGGCGCACTTCGAGCACGGCACTTCGGTGCGCGTCGGCGGCCTCGTCGTCGCGCGCCAGCGGCCGGGGACCGCGAAGGGGATCACGTTCCTGCTGCTCGAGGACGAGCACGGGACGGTCAACGTCATCGTCTCGCCGCAGATCTACGAGCGCGAGCGGCTGACGGTGCGCACCGAGCCGCTCGTCGTCGTCGAGGGACGCCTGGAGCGCCACGCGTCGGCGGGCGGCGCGATCAACATCGTCGCGCGCAGCGTGACCCGGCTGGAGGTCGGCGACCGCGTGGCGGCGCAGGTCAAGGACTTCTCGCTGCTGGACGCGATCGAGCTCGCGCGCCAGTCGGCGATGCAGGAGTTCGCCGCCGCCGCGGGTGGGGCCGGCGGGCTCGAGGAGCTGGCCGCAACCGGCACCGACGACTTCCGCGCGGTCGCTCCGCCGGTCATGAACTTCGGGGCGGGACGGAGCCGATGAGGTCGGCTCGCGTGGGCGCTCGCCGGGCGCGGGAGCCGCCGCCGCTGCTCACGCGCGCGGCCGGCGCTGCGACGGTGAGGCTGTCCGGCGGTCGCGTCGAGTAGATTGCCCGCCGCATGGCAGCACTCATCTTCGTCTCGATCTTCGTCGCGCTCGGCCTCGGCGTCGTCCTCGTCGCGATGCGCGGCGGACCGCGCGGGGTGCGCGACACCCTGGCGCGTGGCCGCGTGCAACGCCTGCACTTCGCCGAGTGGGCGGTCACCGCCGCGATCGTGCTGTTCGGCCTCGTCGTGCCGGCGCTCGTCCTGCTCGGCGACCAGGCTGCGGCCGGCCCAGGCGGGACGAAGCTCAGCGCCGAGCTGAAGGAAGGGCGCGAGGCCTTCGCCGAGCGCTGCGCGCAGTGCCACACGCTCGAGGACGCGGGCGCCGTCGGTCGCGTCGGCCCGGACCTCGACATCCTCGCGCCGACGGAGGGCCTGACGATCAACGCCATCGAAGAGGGGCGCGCCCGCGGCATGGGCCAGATGCCCGCCCAGCTGCTGGATGGCGAAGAGGCCGAGGCCGTCGCCAAGTACATCGCAGAGGTCGCCGGGCGCTAGGCAGCCCGCCAGTCCGGCGCCCGGCGGGTGGCGCACATCTGGGTCGCCTTCATGCCTGTGCGGACCGGTTCTGTCGCGCTCGGTTTGGGTCGCCGTCGGCGAACTGCGTCTTGAGGTGTGAGGTTGTCTGGCGGCGGCGTGCCCGCCGGGGTCCGGCGTGGTGGTGACGCGCCGAGTACGAATATCGGACCGGGCGCGTCACGATGCCGCCTGAGGCGTGGGTATGTCGATACTCACGCATAGCGAGGCTACATCGACACACGCCCATCACTCGACGCCGAGCCTGGCCGGAGCGCCGGCATCGAACCGACTCGCGTTCAGAGATCCCGCTCGACCCGTGATGACTCCGGCTCGGCGTTGCGAAGCGCACCCGCGGCGAGAGCTTGCGCACCCCGCTGGTGAGAATGTCGCGCCGCGAACCCGCAAACTGGGCGATTCCGTCCGCGGTCTCCATAACACTGCGCATATGCAGGGAAATCGAGCGGTGCTACGATGCCGCGGTCAGCACGCCGAATTCCTTGGCTCGGGAGGGCCGGGGGAACGGGGGAACCATTCGTTGGGGCGAATCGCCAGATGTTTGGCGTAGCGCAACTCTTTCAGCGCGAGCCCGTCAGCTCACCCCGTAGGCCTCCACGGAAAGAGGGTCAAGACCACATGGGACACACAGAGGCCCCAGCTTGGTGGGCCGACGTACAACACCTCCGTGACGTCGTCGAGCGCACTGACGAGGCACGCCGCCGAGCCGACCTCGCCGATGTGGCCGAGCGCCGCGCGTCGCTGGATCGCGCCCCGGCCGAGCTCCCCGAGCGCCGGATGTCCGATGGCGCCCGTCCTGCGCCCGTCGCGCGCCGCGGGCCGCACACGAGGGGAACCGCGCTTCCCGCCCGCCGCACCGTCGAGATCCGCGGGCGTCCCGTCCCGGCGCCGGCCGTTCCGCGAGTCGAGCTCGATCGCCGCCGCCCGCCGCGCCGCGCGGTCGAGCGGGTCGGGCCGCATCCCGACCGGCTCGCGCTGTGGGCGCTGCTCATGGGCCTCGTGCTGATCCTCGTCGCCGTCGGCACCGCCGACGCATCCGTCCTCGCCCGCTGAGCCGCGGCCGCTGACGCCGCGCCCGCGCCGCCGTCGTCGCGGTACGGAACCCCGCGGCCGCGTGCGTGCGGCGGGAGCCGGCCCCCTGCTCGGAAATCGTCACATGCGATGCGCGGGTTCGGGGCATTCTTCGCAGGACCCACACACCGGCATGAGCCGGCGTTTAGCCGCGTGCGTAGAACTCTCCAGGTGCCCCACTTGTGTGGGCGGCCAGAGCGGCCTACACTTACGACAAGTAAGCGACGCACCGGCATGGACGCCATTTCCAGCCATCTCCCCCCAGAAGGCTCCCCCCATGAAGACATCGATGAGCAGGTTCCAGATCCACGACGACCTCACCGCGCCCGAGGGCTCGGTCCCCGTCCTGCGTGGTGCCCTCGCGACCGGTGGCCAGCTGCCGAACTTCCTCGGTGCCCTCGCCGGCTCGCCCGCCGCCCTGCGCGGTTACGCGCGCTTTCGCTCCGAGCTGCGTCGCGGCGCGCTCGACGTGCCGATGCTCGAGCGCATCTCGCTCGCCGTCGCCGAGCACCACGGCTCGCGCCCGGGCATCGCGCTGCACACCCGCACGGCGCGCCAGGCCGGGCTCGCGCTCGACGAGGTGTCGCTCGCGCGCAAGTTCGACTCCAAGGACGAGCGCGCCGCCGCCCTGATGCACTACCTCAAGGCCGTCGTCGAGAACCCCGGCCGTCCGCCGGTGCACCTGCACGAGGAGGCCCGCGAGGCGGGCTGGAGCGACGAGCAGATCCTCGAGGCGATCGCCTACGTGGCGCTCGAGCGCTTCACCGCGATGGTCAACGTCGCGGGTGACGTCCCCGTCGACGGATCCGTGGAGGACACGCGAACGCTGCGGGCCGCGTAGACCTCGATGTTTCGCGCGAACACGTAGCCGGTAGCCCCGGTCCCATGGGCTTTCACGAGGACGGTCCGCAGCAGCCGGACCCGCGGCAACGCGGGCCGGTCAAGCGGACGGTCGTCGCGACGCAGGAACGACCGGGCTGCTGCTGTCCCTACTACCACGAGGCGGTCGAGCTCATCGGCCGTCGCTGGACCGGCGCGATCGTCGGGGTCCTCATCCATCGCAACACGCTGCGCTTCGGTGAGATCGCCCAGGCGGTGCCGCAGCTTTCGGATCGGCTGCTGTCGGAGCGCATGAAGGAGCTCGAGGCGCGCGGCGTGGTGCGCCGCACGGTGCGCCCGGGCCGACCCGTGCGCGTCGAGTACGAGCTCACCGAGATGGGCCGCGCCCTGGCGCCCGCCGTCCGCGAGCTCGAGCGCTGGGCTCAGCGCTGGCTCGCTTGACCTGTAACACAGCGGCAACAAATCGGCCGCGACCCGCACGGTCTAGGCTCCAGCCATGACCGACGACCGTCCCCAGACGCCCGCCGACGTCAAGGCGATCGTCGCCGAGCGCGACATCCGCTTCATCCGGCTGTGGTTCACCGACATCCTCGGCCAGCTCAAGTCGTTCTCGATCAACCGCGCCGAGCTCGACGACGCCTTCGAGGGCGGGATGGGCTTCGACGGCTCCTCGATTACCGGCTTCAACGCGATCGAGGAGTCGGACATGCTGGCGATGCCCGATCCGTCGACGTTCGCGATCCTGCCGTGGCGGCCCGAGGAGCAGGGCGTCGGGCGCCTGTTCTGCGACGTGCTCACGCCCGAGCGCACGCCCTACGAGGGCGATCCGCGCCACGTCCTGCGTCGCGCGCTGCAGCGCGCCGGGTCGCTGGGCTTCGACACGTTCAACGTCGGTCCCGAGCTCGAGTACTTCCTCTTTCGCGACTCCAAGGGCACCGAGGTGCTCGACAACGGCGGCTACTTCGACCTGACGACGCTCGACGCCGGCTCCGATGTGCGCCGCGAGACCGTGCTCGCGCTCGAGCAGCTCGGCATCCACGTCGAGTACACCCACCACGAGGTCGGCCCCAGCCAGCACGAGATCGACATGCGCTACGCCGACGCGATGAAGATGGCCGACGACTGCATGACGTACCGCATCACGGTCAAGGAGTACGCGATGAAGTACGGCTGGCACGCGACGTTCATGCCCAAGCCGCTGTTCGGCGAGAACGGCTCGGGCATGCACACGCACATGAGCCTCTTCCAGGGCGGACGCAACGCGTTCTTCGACGCGGACGACCCGTACTTCCTGTCGGACGTCGGCAAGGCGTTCATCGCCGGGCAGCTCAAGCACGCCCGCGAGATCTCCTCGATCTTCGCCCAGTGGGTGAACTCCTACAAGCGCCTCGTGCCGGGCTTCGAGGCCCCCGTCTACGTGGCGTGGAGCCGGCGCAACCGCTCGGCGCTCGTGCGCGTGCCGCTGTATCACCCGGGCAAGGAGAACGCCACGCGGATGGAGCTGCGCTGCCCCGACCCGGCCTGCAACCCGTACCTGACGTTCGCGGCGCTGCTGCACGCGGGCCTGGAAGGGATCGAGAAGGGCTACGAGCTGCCCGAGCCGATGGAGAAGAACCTCTACCACCTCTCGCCCGACGACCGCCGGCGCCTGGGCATCGAGCAGCTGCCCGAGACGCTCGGCGAGGCGATCGAGCTGACCGCCGAATCCGAGCTGGTCCTGCGAACCCTGGGCGAGCACATGTTCAACCGCTACGTGGAGATCAAGCGCCGCGAGTGGGAGGACTATCGCGTGCAGGTCAGCCAGTGGGAGCTCGACCGCTACCTGCCCGTCCTGTGAGCGGCGTCGCGTCGGGCGGCAGCCTGACGATCGGCGGCGACATCGAAGTCCACCGCCTCGGTTTCGGGGCGATGCGGATCGTCGGCCCCGGCGTGTGGGGGCCGCCGCAGGACCGCGACACGATGCTCGAACTGCTGCGCCGCGTCATCGCGCTCGGCGTGAACCTCATCGACACCGCCGACAGCTACGGGCCGCACTTCAGCGAGCAGCTCGTCCACGACGCGCTGTATCCGTACCCGGACGGGCTGCTCGTGGCGACGAAGGGCGGCCTGACGCGCAGCGGCCCGGGCCAGTGGGCGCGCAACGGCCGGCCGGAGCACCTGCGCGAGGCCTGCGAGCGCTCGCTGCGCGACCTGCGCGTGGAGCGCATCGACCTCTACCAGCTGCACGCGCCCGATCCAGACGTGCCCTACGAGGAGTCCGTCGGCGCGCTGGCCGAGATGCAGGGCGATGGCCTGATCCGCCACATCGGCCTCTCCAACGTCACCGTCGACGAGCTCGAGGAGGCGCGCTCGATCGTCGAGGTCGTCACCGTCCAGAACCGCTTCAACCTCACCGACCGCCGCTCGGTGGAGGTGCTCAACGTCTGCGAGCGCGACGGGCTGGGCTTCCTTCCCTGGTTTCCGCTCGCCGCGGGAGAGCTCGCCAGGCCCGGCGGGCCCGTCGCCGAGATCGCCCGCGCGCACGACGCGACGACCGGCCAGGTGGCGCTGGCCTGGCTGCTCGCCCGCTCGCCGGTGATGCTGCCGATCCCCGGCACCGGCTCGCTCGCGCACCTCGAGGAGAACGTCGACGCCGCCGAGCTCGTCCTCGACGACCCCGAGTTGCAGCAGCTCGACGAAGCCGCCTAGGACACCGCCGCGGGCTCGGGCTCCGGCTCCGCCGGCCCCGGCGCCACCGGTCTGTCCTCGGCGAGCTTCGACGGCCACCAGATCTTCGGGCCGATCTCGAACGTCAGCGCGGGAACGAGCACAGAGCGCACGATGAACGTGTCCAGCAGCACGCCGAAGGCCACCACGAAGCCGATCTCGGTGAGGAAGATCAGCGGCAGCACGCCGAGCACCGAGAAGACGCCCGCGAGCACGATCCCGGCCGAGGTGATGACCGCGCCGGTGACCGCCAGGCCGCGCAGCATCCCGTCGCGGGTGCCGAAGCGGCGCGTCTCCTCGCGGACGCGCGCCATGAGGAAGATGTTGTAGTCGATCCCCAGCGCGACGAGGAAGATGAAGGCGAACAGCGGCAGCGCCGGGTCGCTGCCGGGGAAGCCGAAGATCACGTCGAAGACGACGGCCGAGACGCCGAGCGACGCCGCGAAGGACAGCACGACGGTGGCGATCAGCATGACCGGCGCCACGAGCGCGCGCAGCAGCACGATGAGGATGAGCAGCACGACGAGCAGCGCGATCGGCACGATGACCTTGTTGTCGCGCGCCGCCGCCTGACGCAGGTCGTACTCGACCGCCGTTCCGCCGCCGACGAGCGTCTGCGCCCCGCCGGCCCGCTTGGCTGCCGCGCGGATGCCGGGGACGAGGTCGAACGCCTCGGTCGAGAACGGATCGCGCTCGAGCACCGCCGCCAGCAGCACCCCGTCCTCGGGGCTCTGCTTGACCCGCCGCACCGACTCGACGCCGGGCGCCGCGGCGACCGCCGCGCGCACCGCCTCGACGCGCGCCGGGTCGGGCACGACGATGTCGGTGGGCGCGTTGGAGCCGCTGGGGAAGGCCTGGTCGACGAGCTCCTGGCCGGCGACCGCCTCGACGTCGTCGCGGAAGCCGTTGCCGCTCGTCAGGCCGGTGTCGAAGTTCAGCACCCCGAGCGCGAGCACGAGCAGCAGCGCGACCGTGCTCACCCAGACGCGCCGTGGACTGCGCGCGACGCGCTCGCCGACGCGCCGCCAGGCGCCGTGGGTCTCGTCGACGCCCTCGGTGCCGTAGTGCGGGATCCGCGGCCAGAATGCGCGCCGGCCCCAGATCAGCAGCCAGGCCGGCAGCAGCGTGAGCATCGCGACCATCGCCACCGCCACGCCGAGCGCGCCCACCGGTCCCAGGCCCGACGTGCCGTTGACGTCGGCCAGCATCAGGCACAGCAGCGCTGCGATCACGGTCATCCCCGACGCGAAGATCGCCGGGCCGGCGGTGCGCAGCGCGAGCGCCATCGCCTCGTGCTTGTCCTCGTGGTGGCGCAGCTCCTCGCGGTAGCGCGCGACGAGCAGCAGCGCGTAGTCCGTGCCGACGCCGAGCACGAGGATCGACAGGATCGCCGAGGACTGGCCGTTGACGGTCACGCCGGCCTCCGTCAGGCCGTAGCCGAGCGAGCGGGTGGCGAGCTCGGCGAAGATGATCGCCAGCAGCGGGATCCAGAGGAAGATCGGGCTGCGGTAGATGAGCGCCAGCAGGATGAGCACGAGCAGCAGGCCGGCCCCCAGCAGCGCGCCGTTGATGCCCTCGAAGACCTTGATCTGGTCGGCGGCGTAGCCGGCCGGGCCGGTGACCTTCGCCTCGAGGCCGCCGCCGGGATCGCTCACGCGCTGGCGGACCGCGTCGACCGGATCGAGGATCGTCTCGGCCTCCCCGTCGCCGGTGATCTGTGCCGTCAGCAGCGCCGAGGTGCCGTCACGCGATACGACCGGCGCCCCGAACGGGGAGGTCGCGCGCAGGCAGTGCTTCACGTCGGACGAACCGCTGGTCTTGGGCTCGGCGCACGCCGGGCTGCGGCGCTCGTTGAGCTCCGCGCGGTCGGTAGCGATCCGGCGCTTGTCGGCCGCGGTCAGCCCGCCGTCGCGGCGATAGACGATGACGAGCGGGGCGACCTCGCCGTCCTGGAAGCGCTCCGTCGCCTCGAGCGCCTTCGTCGACTCGGCGTCGCCAGGCAGAAACGACGTCGACTCGTTCTTCTCGGCGTCGGTGAACTTGCCGGGCAGGTTCGCGGCGAACGAGCCGAAGATCGCCAGCACCCAGATCGCGGCGATGACCCACTTGGCGCGGCGGCCGGCGAAGATGCTGAGAACGGATGACACGGGCCGGTACTTCTACCGCATGGCGATGACGTCTACGTGCCGGTTCGGAGGACCTCCGCCAGCGCGGCCGGCTCGTTCAGCGGCGCGCGGCAGCTGAAGCGCTCGCAGACGTAGGCGGTCGCGGCGCCGTCACGGGCCGTGCGACCGGTCAGCAGCGGCACGCCGCCGTCGTCCTCGCCGTCTCCGCCGGCGAGCACGACGTTCGGGCGCAAGGCGCCTCGCACCACGCGCTCGAGCGCGCGGAAATCCGCCCCGCCCGCCCCGACGAGCGCGACCTCGCGCACCGCCGACAGGTGGAAGTCCAGTGCCTGCAGCAGGTGGCCGAACGCCAGCGGCGAGCGGCGCAGCAGGTCGCCGAAGAGCTGCAGGACGCCCCGGCCGGCGTCCTCGTAGCGGGCCTCGCCGGTCAGCGCCGCGAGCCGCAGCAGGCCGAACGCGGCGCTCGACTGGCCCGACGGGATCGGCGAGTCGTCGATCTCCTTGCGCCGCGCGACGAGCTGCTCGTGGTCGCTGGAGGTCTGGTAGAAGCCGCCGCGCGCGGGGTCCCCGAAGCGCTCGACGATGTCGTCGGCGAGCTCGCGCGCGGCCCGGAACCAGCGTGGCTCGAACGTCGCCTCGTAGAGCGACAGCAGCGCCTCGAGCATGAACGCATGGTCTTCGAGGTAGCCGTTGAGCTTCGCCTCGCCGGCGTTGAAGGTGCGCAGCAGGCGGCCGTCGGCGTCGCGCATCTCGTCGAGCACGAACGCGGCGGCGCGCCGGCCGGCCGCGAGGTAGTCCTCGCGCTCGAGCACAGCCCCGGCCTCGGCCAGGGCGCCGATCATGAGCCCGTTCCACGCCGTCAGGCGCTTGTCGTCGAGACCGGGCCGGATGCGCTCGTCGCGCGCCGCCAGCAACGTCGCGCGGATGCGCTCGCGGACCTCCGGCGGCGGCTCCGGTCCGCGGGACTCCAGGATGTTGGCGCCCTCGAAGTTCCCGCGCTCGCTCGCACCGAACCAGGCGATCGCCACCTCCGCGTCGTCGCCGAGCACGTCGCGCAGCTGCGCCAGGCTCCACACGTAGAACTTGCCCTCCACGCCCTCGGAGTCTGCGTCCAGCGCGCTGAGGAACGCGCCCTCCGGGCCGGTCATCTCGCGCAGCGCCCAGTCGAGCGTCTCCTCGGCGGTGCGGCGCAGGACCGGGTCGCGCTCCTCGTCGTGCGCGCCGCTGACCTGCCAGCCGTGCAGGTAGGCGCGCGCCAGCAGCGCGTTGTCGTAGAGCATCTTCTCGAAATGCGGGACCGTCCAGTTGTCGTCGGTCGAGTAGCGCGCGAAGCCGCCGCCGATCTGGTCGTTGATGCCGCCGGAGGCCATCGAGCGCAGCGTGTACAGCGACATCCGCGTCTCGCCGCGGCGCAGCAGGAACTCGAGCGTCGAGGCCGCGGGGAACTTCGGCGCGCGGCCCCAGCCGCCGTGCAGCGAGTCGAACTGGGCGGCCAGCTGCGTGACGGCGTCGTCGAGGATCGCGGCGTCCAGCGGTTCCTCGGCCGGCTTCAGGCGCGCGGCGCCCGCCAGGCGCGCCGCCATCGCATCGTTCTGCGCGCGGATCTCCTCGCGCTGCGTGTCCCAGGCCTGCGCGACGGCCTGCAGCACGGTCGGCCAGCTCGGCATCCCGTGGCGCGGCTCGGACGGGTAGTACGTGCCGGCGTAGAACGGCACCTGCTCGGGCGTGATGAAGACGTTCAGCGGCCAGCCGCCGCCGCCGGTCATCGCCTGACAGGCCTCCATGTAGATCGCGTCGACGTCCGGGCGCTCCTCGCGGTCGACCTTGACGCAGACGAAGTGCTCGTTCATGAGCGCCGCGATCTCGTCGTTCTCGAAGCACTCGCGCTCCATGACGTGGCACCAGTGGCACGCCGAGTAGCCGATCGAGACGAGCAGCGGCCGGTCGGTTGCGCGGGCGCGCTCGATCGCCTCCGGCCCCCACGGCTGCCAGTCGACGGGATTGTCCCGGTGCTGCAGCAGGTAAGGCGAGGTCTCACCGGCGAGCGCGTTGGCCATTGAGCTCAACGCTACCGTCCTGCGTCGCCGCACAAACCCCGAGACCGAGGAGCCCAACCCACCGTGTCCCAGCACCGCGAGCCCGTCACCGCGATCGGCGCGCCCGCCGCCGTCGGCCCGTACAGCCACGCCGTCCGCGCCGGCGGCCTGCTGTTCTGCTCCGGCCAGATCCCGCTGGACCCCGACACGGACGAGCTCGTCGGCCAGTCCCCGGGCGAGCAGGCCACCCGCTGTCTGGAGAACCTCCACGCGGTCTGCGGCGCGGCCGGCGCGTCGCTGCACGACGCCGTGCGCTGCACGGTCTACCTGACCGATCTCGCCGGCGCGTTCGCCGAGGTCAACGAGGCCTACGGCGCGTTCTTCTCCGCCGATCCGCCGGCGCGGGTGGCGATCGGCGTGGCCGCGCTGCCGAAGGGCGCGCAGGTCGAGATCGACGCGATCGTGGCGCTGCCGAGCTGAGAGTTCTCAGCGGAGGTGCTCGCCGATCGCGCGTGCGATGTCGGGGACGTCCGCCTCGCCGCGGGCAACCGCCAGCACGAGCTCCTCGGCTTCGTCGACGCCGAACGTGATGTCACGTCCGTTGAGCAGGCAGAAGACACGCGTCGCTGCCCAAGCCAGGCGTTTGTTGCCGTCGACGAGCGCGTGGTTGCGGGCAATCGAATGCATGAGCGCGGCGGCCTTGTCCGCGAGCGTGGGGTAAGCGTCCTCGCCGAAGACCGTCGTCTGCGGGCGGCCGGCGGCGGAAGCCAGCAGCCCGATATCGCGCATCTCCACGACGTCGAGGACGCCGCGCGCAACCTCCAGCAGATCCTCGACCGTGAGGAAGTCGACCGGCTCGCCGGCCGGTGTCACTTGCTCAGGCGGTCGAGCAGTTCGGCATCCTCGGTTCGCACGCGTTCGATCGCGTCGCGCAGGCGGTCGGGCCGGCGCGAGAGGTACTCGTTGATCGCCGCTTTGGCGACCTCCTGCATGGAACGGCCTTCCCGCTCGGCCCGCTGGCGCAAAGCGGCCGTCTGTTCGTCGTTGAGGCGGAGGTTCATCGCCATGCGGAGATGGTACCACCGCGGTACCAATCGCGGCAACGCGGCGCTTCAGACGTCGCCGCGCAGCAGCGCGCGCCGCACCTTCCCGCTCGCCGTCTTGGGCAGCTCGCCCGCGAAGTCGACCCGGCGGGGGTACTTGTAGGGCGCGGTCTGCGCCTTGACGTGGTCCTGCAGCTCGCGGGCCAGCGCGTCGGAGGCCGCGTACCCGTCGCGCAGCACCACGACGGCGCGCACGATCGAGCCGCGCTCGTCGTCGGGCGACGCCACCACCGCGGCCTCGGCCACCGCCGCGTGCGCGACGAGCGCCGATTCGACCTCGAACGGCCCGATCCGGTACCCGGCGGAGATGATCACGTCGTCGGTCCGGCCCTCGAAGAACAGGTAGCCGTCCTCGTCGCACGCGACGCGATCGCCGGTCCGCCACGGCTCGGTCTCCGACGCCCGCGGCTCGCCGCCGTAGCGCAGGAAGAACGTCGGCACGGTCGCCGCGTCGACCACGAGCTCGCCGTCGTCGATCGCCAGCGCGATCCCCGGCAGCGCCCGGCCCATCGATCCCGGCCGCACCGCCTCGCCGGGCGGCATCCCGGTGAGCTGGCCGGTCTCGGTCTGCCCGTAGCCGTCACGGATCTGCAGCCCCGTCGCCTCCTCCCAGACGCGCAGCACCTCCGGGTTCAGCGCCTCGCCCGCCGCCACGAGGCCGCGCAGCGACGCGACCGGGCGCAGCGTCGCGCGCTTGGCGATGACGCGATACTCCGTCGGCGCCATGCACAGCACGTTGACGCCCTCGCGCTCGATGAGGTCCAGGCGCTCGGCCGGATCGAAGCGCGCGTCGTGCAGCAGCGCCGCGGCGCCGCGGATCCACGGGGCGATGAACGCGTTGCGCGCGGACTTGCTCCAGCCGCTGGCGGCGGTGCACCAGACGAGCTCGCCGGGTTGCGGCGCGAGCCAGTGCTCGGCCTGGACGCGCTGGCCGGCGAGATAGCGCTGGCCGTGGAGCACCGCCTTCGGCTCGCCCGCGGTGCCGCTCGTGAACGTGATGAGGCAGGGATCGAGCGGCGAGAGGTCGGCGGCGGGCGGCGGCGTGGCGGCCGGCCGAGCGGCCGCGGCGGGAACCCAGATCGTCGGGCCGCGCCAGCCGGCATCGCGCAGCACCGCCGCGTTGCGCCGATCGCAGACGACGGCGGCCGGGGGACAGGCGGCGAGCCGGAGCGCCAGGTCCTTGGCACGCAACTGCTCGTTGCAGGGCAGCGCCACGTACCCCTGGCGAAAGCAGGCGACCATCGCGGTCACCCAGTCGGGCTGGTTTCCGACGAGCGTCAGCACGGTGTCGCCCCGCCGCACGTCCAGCGCATGCAGGTGCGCGGCGAGCGCCCGTGCCGCGTGCGCCACCGCGCCGAAGGACCACTCGCGGCGCGCGCCGTCGCGGCCCAGCTCGACGATCGCCAGGCGGTCGGCCGGCGCTGCTTGCACGACGTCGACGGCGAAGTTGCTCATCGCGGCGGGCAGTCTGTCAGGCGCGCGCCAGAGGTCCGCTCAGGGGTAAGCTGACTCACCAGTCAACCCCGCGCGATCCCGAACCCCTGGGAGAACCCTCAAGCCATGGCCGTAGCCCCCGCGTACAGCGAGTACACCGACGAGCAGAAGGACATCATCGCGATGGTCCGCCAGTTCGCCGACGAGCAGATCCTCCCCAAGGCCGAGCACTACGACCACGAGGACGAGTTCCCGCAGGACATCGTCGATCAGATGAAGGAGCTCGGGCTGTTCGGGGTCACGATCCCCGAGGAGTACGGCGGGATGGGGCTGGACCTGACGACGTACTGCATGATCGTCGAGGAGCTCTCGCGCGGCTGGATCTCGATCTCGGGGATCATCAACACCCATTTCATCGGCTCCTACCTGCTCATGAAGTACGGCACGGAGGAGCAGAAGCAGAAGTTCCTGCCCCAGATGGCGACCGGCGAGTGCCGCGCGGCGTTCAGCCTCTCCGAGCCGGAGATGGGCTCCGACGTCCAGGCGCTCAAGTCAACGGCGAAAAAGCTCGACGACGGCAACTACGAGCTC
>JAUXSD010000190.1 GCA_030681525.1 Solirubrobacteraceae bacterium | reverse complement strand
TCGCTCGAGCAGGGTGGCAACGACGCCGAGGGCGGCGCGGCCACGGCTACCGGCGGTGCCGGCGGCGACGCCGACAGCGGCAACGTCCAGGAGGGCAACGGCAACGCGGTCATCGACGGCGACGGCGACAACGTCCAGGCGTTCGGTGGCGACACCGAGGCCGAGAGCGACGAGGCCGAGGGTGGCGACGGCGGCGACGCCGAGTCCACCGGCGGGCTCGCGGTCGCGGGCAACATCGGCGTCCAGGTCGTCGAGAACGACGCCGAGGAGGTCGAGTCCGACGACGACGGCGACGTCGGCGTGATCCAGGACAACGACGTCACGGCCGAGCAGGGTGGCAACGACGCCGAGGGCGGCGCGGCCACGGCCACCGGCGGTGCCGGCGGCGACGCCAACAGCGGCAACGTCCAGGACACCAACGGCAACGCGCTCGTCGACTCCGACGCCGACAACATCCAGGCCTTCGGTGGCGACACCGAGGCCGAGAGCGACGACGCCGAGGGCGGCGACGGCGGCGACGCCGATGCCGTCGGCGGTCCCGCGATCGCCGGGAACATCGGCGTGCAGCTCGTCGAGAACGACGCCGAGGACATCGAGGCCGACGGCGACGGCGACCTCGGGCTGACCCAGGACAACGACGCCTCGCTCGAGCAGGGTGGCAACGACGCCGAGGGCGGCGCGGCCACGGCTACCGGCGGTGCCGGCGGCGACGCCGACAGCGGCAACGTCCAGGACACCAACGGCAACGCGGTCGTCGAAGGTGACGCCGACAACGTCCAGGTCTTCGGTGGCGACACCGAGGCCGAGAGCGACGACGCCGAGGGCGGCGACGGCGGCGATGCCGCGGCCGTCGGCGGGATCGCGATCGCCGGCAACATCGGCATCCAGATCCTCGACAACGACGCCGAGGTCGAAGCTGACGACGGCGACGTCGGCGTCATCCAGGACAACGACGCGTCGCTCGAGCAGGGTGGCAACGACGCCGAGGGCGGCGACGCCACGGCGACCGGCGGTCCCGGCGGCGACGCGGACAGCGGCAACGTCCAGAACGGCAACGGCAACCAGGTGTTCGAGGGCACCGGCGGCAACGTGCAGCTCTTCGGTGGCGACACCGAGGCTGAGAGCGGCGACGCCGAGGGTGGCGACGGCGGCGACGCGGTCGTGGTCGGCGGCGAGGCCATCGCGGCCAACATCGCGGTCCAGGCCGGCGTCAACGACGCCGACATCGATGCCGACGGCGACGGCGACGTCGCGCTGACGCAGGACAACGACGAGGAGCTCGTCCAGGGCGGCAACACCGCCCGCGGCGGCGACGCGACGGGCACCGGCGGCTCCGGCGGCAACGCCAGCTCGGGCAACACCCAGACGGGTGGCGTGCCGGAGATCAACGTCCCGAAGAAGCCGCCGATCGTGATCCCGGGCAAGCCGAAGCCGCCGGTCACGCCGCCGGTGGTGACCCCGCCCGGCGTGGTGACGCCTCCGGTGACGCAGGTCGCGCAGCCGCCGGCCCCGACGCCTCCGGTGACCCCGCCGGCGACGCCGCCGACGACCCCGCCGGTCACGCCCCCGCCGCCGCCGGAGGTCACGCCTCCGCCGCCGCCGGAGGTCGGGGAGCCGGATGTCCCGGACACCCCGGAGCAGGCTCCGCGTATGGTGCCGCAGGTCCAGGCCGGCGAGCTGCCCTTCACGGGTCTGCCGCTCGGGCTGCTCGGGCTGCTCGGTGCGCTGCTCGCCGCCGGTGGCGGTGCGCTGCGCCGCCGCATCGACTGAGCGAGCGTCGAGAAACATCAACCGAACCGACCGGGGCGCCATGCGGCGCCCCGGTTGTCGTTCGGGGCCGCCTGCCCAGGCGAGCGTCACTCGACCATGTGTGACGCTGCGGGCGGCGGGCATCGGCACCGCAGCGCGCGGCAGCCGTCAGCGACCGCTGCCCGCGGACGGCGGCTCAGGCCGGTGAGGGTCCGGCGCCGCCGTCGCCCGGGGCGGCAGGCGGCCGCCCCTGCAGGAGCTCGGCGACGTTCGTCTCGATGAGCTGCAGATCCCCGTGGCCGTCGGCGAACGACAGCGTGAGGTCACCCGCGCCGGTCAGGCTCGCCGCGACGGCGATCGTGCCCATCGGGGTCGCGGCGCCGCCGCCACGGCTGATGACGTCGGCGCCGAGCGCGGTCAGCTCCGCGTCCACGACGACGTCGGCGCCTGTCGCGCCGCCCTCGCCGGGGACCAGGTCGGCGACCTTGATCTGGACGAACTGCACGTCCCCCCCGCCGGTCACGAACGCGATGTTCAGCACGTCGGGGTCGGTCGCCAGGCTGGCCGCGATCGACGGACCGCCCGACGCGACGGCGTCGGCACCGGTCGCCGAGTCGCTGATCGAGGTGACGTCGCCGGCCGTGACGACGACGTTCTCGTCATCGCCGCCGGCCGGCATGCGGGGGCCGCTCATCGCGCGAGCATAGCGACCGCGCGGGCGGCGTCAGGGCCCGCCGGTAGGGCGCCGCGGGGCGCCCGGGGACGCCCCCGGGACGGCGCCGCGCCGCGGAGGCGTCAGCGCCGCAGGCGGAAGTAGCGGATGACGGTGGAGCTGCGGCCCGACAGGTCGATCGTGAGCAGGCGCACGCGGTAGCGGCCCGCCGGAAGGCGGCGCAGGCGTGCGGTGTTGAGGCCCGGCTCGACGTTCGTCCGTCCCGCGATCGCCCGCACGCGGCGCGTGCAGCTGCGGCGGCTGCGGTTGCGGCGCGTCGGCTTGACGCAGCGCGTGCCCACGCGGCGCCCCGGCAGGACGCGCTGGATGAGCAGCGAGACCGAAGCGGGCTCGGAGATGCGGAAGCGCAGGCGCGTCGCGCTGAACTGCAGCGCCGTCACCCGGGGGTTGACCCCGTCGCCGAACGGGGTGGCCGGCGTCGGGTCGCCCGACGGCGTCGGCGTCGAGCCGCCCGCGGGCGGCGGCGAGATGATCTGGCCAGCGGCAGGCGGCGGCGGTGGTGGCGGCGGCGGCGGCGGCGGTGGCGGCGGCGGTGGCGGTGGCGGTGGCGGTGGCGGTGCGCACCCGTTGTTCGGCCCGGCCACGCCGGGGCAGGTGTCCTGCGACTCGTCGCCCCATCCGTCAGCGTCCGCGTCGGCCTCGATGTCGGCGTTGAGGAGAAGTTCGGACAGCAGCAGCTGTCCCGTCGGCGGGCTGTTCCCCGCGGGGCCGAGCACCGGGGTCCAGCGGTCGAGCGTCGCACTGGCCGACGGGAACGCCAGGATCGCTGGATTGTCGCCCAGCACGTCGAGCCCGATGCGATCGCCCGCCTGGATGGAGAGCCGCGTCCCGAAGGTGTGGATGCCTGCGGACGGCAGCGTCTGCGCGGCGGAGCGTCCGACGGCCGCGTTGCCGCGCAGCACCCGCAGTGCGACCGAGGTCTGAGCCGCCGACGCGGCCTTGACCCGCCAGCGCACGATCACGCCCGACACGGTGGTCAGGCTGCCGTTCGCGGGATCGATCGTGGCCTGGGCGACCGTGCAGCCGTTGTTTGCGTCGCAGACCGCTGCGCCGGCGTTGGGCGTCGCGGCGAGATTGCTGCCGACGGTGGTCGCGGCCTGCGCCGGCGCGACGGTGCCCAGCGAGGCGAGCAGAGCGGTCAGGCCGGTGGCACGTATGAGGAGGCTGGGGCGCATGGGGCGGACGTCCTGTCGGCTAGGTCTGCAAGAACACGGTGCGAGAACACCACTTCGAAGCCGTCGATGCGGTCCGGGCGCAGCTTCGGCACACGCCGCGACGGATGGGCACCTACGGTGCGGGCGAGCTGGTCGTCGGCGCCGGGCCCGCCGGCCGCGAAGGCGTGCTGTTGGCAGGCCGCGAGGGCGCGGGCGCGCTGCCGGTCGGCTGCGACGGCGTGTCCCAGACCACCGGGGCCGACTGCTGCGGCGCCGCCGGAGGCGGTGGCGGAGGGGGGGGGGGGGGCGGGGGCGGGCTCGCACGCGGGGGCGGGGGCGGCGGGCTCGGGGCACGCGTCTGGGCGGGCTGCCGGTTGGCGGTCGGCGTGGACGGCGCCGGCGAGGCTGACGGCGTCGACGCCTGCGCCGAGGCCGAGGATGCGCCGGAACTGCCCCGTGGGGCCGGTGCGGCACGCCGCTGGCGGCGCGACGACGACCGCCTGGACTCCGAGCGGGCCGGCTTCTTCGCGGCCGGCTTCGTGGAGGCGGTGTCCGCCGTCTCGGCGGGGCTCGGGGCCTTCGGGGCGCTGCCGAAGAGCCCGATCGACGGGGCGCCGACCGCGCCGCCCACGGACTCGGTCTGCGAGAGCCCGACGAGGGCCACCACGGCGGCGGCGCCGCCGACGGCGAGCGTCGTCGCGGCGCTGGCGCCGAAGAGTTGCGTGCGCGCCTTGCGCGCCACGCGCCGGTGCCGGCGCTCCGCGCGAACCCGGACGTCGGCGGGCAGCCATGCGGGCGGCGCCTGGAACTCCGGCTCGGCGTCGGTCTCCGGCAGCGGCGACGCGACCCACTTCTCGAACTCGGCCTCCTCCGGCGAGATCGCCGGCGCCGGGGTGATGCTGCGCGCCCCGGGCAGTCCGGGACGGCGCGAGGGCGTGACCGACGGCGACAGCGACGGCGCCGGCAGCGGCGCGGGGGGTCGCGGCTTGGGCGGGGCGGCCGCGGCCCGCGGCGCGTTGAGGTCGACCTCGGCGACCTTGACCGGCGCCGGGCCGGCGGCGGCCGCCGCCTCGGCGGCCTCGGCCTCGGCCTTCTCGCGCTCGACGCGAAGGATGATCCGTCGCGGAGGCCAGACCCCGGTCCGGCGGGATTCCTCGTCCAGTTCCCTGATGTTCACGATCGACCGCCCTGTCCGATTGCCCGCGGCGAAACCGTGATCACGCGCATACCACGATCCGGCATTGCGAGGCAGCATAGAGGAAAGATCGAGCGGCTTCGACCGGGTCGCGCCGCCCGGCGGCGGCGGCCGGACGCAGCCTCGCACGCGGCCGCGGCACCGCCGGTCCCGCTCGTCCGCCATGTTCGTCTAGCCTTGCGCTCATGCTGGCAGCCGAGATCTTCGGGAGCGACGTCCCGGGCGGCGTGGTCGTCCTGCTGATCGCGTTCGCGGCCGTCGTCTGGCTCGCGCTGATCCGCTGGACCTTCACCGACGCGCGGCGGCGCCTGCGCAACCCGCGGCTCGTGCGCGCGGCGACGGCCCTGGCGTTCGTGCCCCTGGCGGGCCCGGTCGTCTACATGATCCTGCGCCCGCCGGAGTTCCTCGAGGACGCCTACGAGCGCGAGATCTCGATCGCGTCGTCGGAGAAGCTCATCGAGGTGCTCGCCGAGCTGCAGCAGACCCAGCGCGAGATCCACGCCGGCGTGAAGCACCTCGAGCAGGCGCTGCACGCCAGCCGCCGCCGCGCGGCGGCACAGCAGGCCGCGCAGGCCGGTCGCGCCCAGGCGCCGCCCGCCGGCGGACGCCAGTAGCCCGGCTCGGCCCGCTGCCCGCCTGCTAGGTGAGGCCGCCCTCGGGGGTCAGCGGCGGGATCTCGGGCTGCGGCAGCTCGGGCTCGACGCGCTCGTGGTCCAGCGGCCAGGGCTTGCCGCGGGCCCGCGCGTCCTCGATCGAGATCGCCACCGACTCGCGCGTCAGCAGCTCGAGCACCCGCTCGCGCAGCAGCTCCTCGCGGCGGCGCACGCGGCTCGTGGGCGGCGGCGCCGGCCCCTCGGCGGGCTGCGGCGGCGGGTCGCCGGCACGCAGCTCGGCGTCGCCGACGACGATGCCCTCGGCCGCGGCGATCGCGCTCACCGCGGCCTCGCGGCGCAGCTCGCGGGCCGCCCGCGGCCGCAGCTCGGCCAGCGCCTGCTCCTCGGTCTTGCCGGCGATCTGCAGGTAGACGTCCTTGGAGACGCCGTCGAAGTCCAGCGTGCGCAGCGTGCTCTCCCAGATCTCGCGGGCGCGGGCGGCGACGAGCGCTGCGGGCAGATCGATCGCCGCGTCGGTGGCGACCGCGTCGAGCGCCGTCTCGGCGAACTCCGCGGCGATGCGCGCCTCGTCGGTGGCCAGCAGCTCGGCGGCGATGTCCTCGCGCAGCTCCTCGAGCGTGTCGCAGCCGGCGGCCTGCTGGGCCAGCGCGTCGTCGAGCGCGGGCAGCTTCCGGGCCAGCACCTCCTTGACCCTGACCTCGAACGTCGCGCGGCTGCCGGCGACGTCCTCGGCGCGGTGGTCGGTCGGCGAGTCGACCTCCGCGGGGAAGTCGATGTGGACCGTGCGCGCCTCGCCCGCGACCGCGCCCTCGAGCTGCTCCTCGAAGCCCGCGATGAGCATCCCGCTGCCGAGCTCGACCATCTGGTCGCGGCCGCGACCGCCGTCGAAGGGCTCGCCGTCGATCAGCCCCTCGAAGTCGATGACCAGCAGGTCGCCGGTCTGCGCCGGGCGATCGACCGCCTCGGGACGGGCGAGCCGCTCGCGCAGCGTCTGCAGCTCGGCCTCGACCGCGTCGGGCTCGATCTCCGGCTCGCGACGGCCGATCTCCAGCCCCTTGTACTCGCCGAGCGTCGCCGGCGGGCGCACCCCGATCTCGATGGCGAACTCCAGCGGCCCGCCGTCGGCCGGCGACCCGGTGACGTCCAGGCGCGGCTGGCCGACGAACGCGACGCCGGCGTCGTCGAGCGCGGTACGCCACCAGCGCTTGAGGCCGTCCTGGACGGCGCGCTCGACGACGGTCTCGCGGCCGAGCCGCTGCATCACGATCGGCGGCGGGACCTTGCCCTTGCGAAAGCCCGCGACGCGCAGGTTGCGGCCGAGCTGGCGGGCGGCGCGCTCGAGCGAGCGCTGCACCTCATCCGGCGCGACCTCGGCGAGCACGCGGACGCGGCTCTCGGGAAGCTCGGTGACTGTCGTGCTGATGGAGGCGCGGCCCATCGCGTGAAGATACCTGTGGACGGCCCACCGCTCAGTGCGCGACGACGGTGACGTGAAACGGCGTGCGGTGCTCCTCGTCGACGGCGAAGCCGGCCAGGGCGAGCATCGTGCGCAGCGCGGAGGGCGAGATTCCCCAGTACCACGGGCCGTAGCCCTCGTCCGGGCCACGTGCCGGCTCGGCGTTCGGGTGCTCCTCGGGGCCGGGTGCGATCACGAGCGTGCCGCGCCGCCCCGGCGTCTCGGCGACGGTCTCGGTCGCCAGCAGCAGCGTGCCCGCCGTCAGCTCGCGCAGGCGCTGCAGCGTGAGCAGCGGGTGCGGCGCGTGGTAGAGCACGCCCGAGCACCACACGACGTCGTGCGGTCCGACCGCGGCGACCGTCGCGGGGTCGTGCAGGTCGCCCTGCACGAAGCGCACCTTCGAGTCGCGCCGGGCGACCTCGGCGCGGAAGCGGTCGGTCGCGCCCATGACGTCGACGCCGGTGACGCTCGCCGCGCCGGCGTCCTCGGCGGCGAAGCACAGCGCGCCGTGGACCGTCCACATGCAGCCGACGTCGACGAACGAGCGGCCCGCCGCGTGGCGGGCGATGAGCTCCTCGCGCGGGGGCGACGCCGAGCCGAGTCGGGCGCGCACGCGCGCGGCGGCGGTGAGGGTGCGGCCGAGCACGGTCGCGCCGAGTATGGCGGGCCGGCGCTCCGCCGGACTACAGGGGGCCGCCGGCGACGGGCGGCGCCGTCGGATCCGGGCCCTCCTCGCCGGGCGCCTCGCGGGCGAGGTACTCCTCGGCCAGCAGCGGGTTCTCGCGGGCGCGCTGGACGACCTTGAGCAGGTCGTTCATCGAGGCGACCTCCTCGATCTGCTCCTTGATGAACCACTGCATGAACTGCTCGCTGGAGTAGTCGCCCTCCTGCCGGGCGGTCGCGGCCAGCGCGTTGATCTGCTGGGTCACGCGCTTCTCCTGCTCGAGCGCCAGGGCGATCGGCTCGACGACGTCGCCGAAGCCGTTCTGCGGCGCGGCGACGCCGGGGATCGGGGCCGGCGCGTCCGCGTCGAGGAGGTACTGGACCATCATCAGCGCGTGATTGCGCTCTTCGAGCGCCTGGGCGTAGAAGAACGCGGCCAGTCGCGGTAGCGTCTCGTCGTCGTAGTAGGAGGCGATCGCGAGGTACTGCTGCGACGCGGCGAACTCGTGGCCGATCTGCTCGTTGAGAAGCTCGACAAAAGGTTGGGCGGGCATGCCGAAAGAGTACCCGCGTTTGGTGGCACCCGTTAGGCTCCCCTAATGAAGTTGCTCGTCAAGCCGAAGAAGCGCTGCTGCAAGAGCAGCCCGCGTTGCAAGCGCTGTCCTGTGGTGACGAAGCGGCTGATCGTGCGCGGCTTCGCCTACAAGCGCCCCGACGGCCTGGTCGTGATCACGCCCGACCTCAAGAAGAAGCACCTGCGGGCCGCGCGCAAGCGCTAGCTCACGCCCCCGTCGTTCGGCCTTGCGCCGCTAGAGTCCACGCCTATGGCCACCTGCCTTGTCACCGGTGGCGCGGGGTTTCTGGGCTCGCATCTGTGCGACGAGCTGCTGCGCCGCGGCCACCACGTCGTCTGCGTCGACAACCTCGAGACCGGCTCGCTGCGCAATATCGAGCACATCCGGGTGCCGGAGTTCGAGTTTCTGCAGTGCGACATCGTGCAGCCGTACTTCGTGCAGCGGCCGGTGGACGTCGTCTACCACCTCGCGTCGCCGGCCTCGCCGATCGACTACCTGCGCCTGCCGCTGCACACGCTGAAGGTCGGCTCGCACGGCACGCACCACACGCTGGGCCTCGCCAAGAAGCACCGCGCACGCTTCCTGCTGGCCTCGACGAGCGAGGTCTACGGCGACCCGCAGGTCCATCCGCAGAAGGAGACGTACTGGGGCCACGTCAACCCGATCGGCCCGCGCGGCGTCTACGACGAGGCCAAGCGCTACGCCGAGGCGCTGACGATGGCCTACCACCGCCAGCAGGGCGTCGACACGTCGATCATCCGCATCTTCAACACCTACGGGAGTCGAATGAGGCCGTACGACGGCCGCGCGATCCCGACGTTCCTGCGCCAGGCGCTGCAGAACCGGCCGATCACCGTGTTCGGCGACGGCAGTCAGACGCGCTCGTTCTGCTACGTCGACGACCTCATCCGCGGCATGATCGCGCTCGCGGAATCCGGCGAGCAGGGGCCGATCAACGTCGGCAACCCGAACGAGTTCACGCTGCTGGAGCTGGCCCAACAGGTCATCGACGTGACCGGCTCGAGCTCGGAGATCGTCTACGAGGCGCTGCCCACCGACGATCCGCAGGTGCGCCAGCCGGACATCACGCTGGCGCGCGAGCTGCTGCACTGGGAGCCCGAGATCGAGCTGCACGACGGCCTCGCACGAACCCTCGAGGCGTCGGGCGCCGCGGCGCTCGTCGGACGCGGCGGTGCCTGATCGGAACCCTGGACACAGCAGGCCAAAAAGGTTCTCCGTCCACCGCTGGCGCGGTGACGGAACATCTGCCATCGTGAGGCGTTAGAGCAGGGGATGCCGACAACGCAGCAGCCACGGGAGGGCGTGCCCAAGGCGACGGTGGCGACGCCGACGCCGGAGTTCGCGCTGTCCGAGCGCGACGTGCGCCGCAAGCGCCCGCCGGTCCTCTCGTTCCTGCTGCGCCTGGACACGCTGCGCAGCCTGCTGCGCGTCGGCGCGCTGTTCATGCTCGACGCGATCGGGATCTACATGGCGATCCTGACGGCGCTGTGGCTGAAGGCCGGGCTGCTGACCGGCGTCTGGCAGCTGCGCGCGCAGGCGGCCGCGACCGACGAGCTCTTCGACTTCGCCTGCCTGCTGACCGTGCTGCTGTTCGCGCGGTCCGGGCTGTACTCGGCGCGCGGCGAGCGGCCCGGCCTGTCGCGCATCGCCTCCTCGCTGGCGCAGGTGGCGCTGGTGGCGCTCGTCTACGCGGTCGCCAGCGGCCACGAGTTCACGTCCTACTACATCTTCTACGGCTCGCTGTTCTTCGCGGTCGTGTACGTCTCGCTGCTGCGCCTGGGCTACGAGAAGTCGACCGGCGCGCTGCTGCGCGCCGCCGGCTACCAGCGCCGCGCGGTGCTCGTCGGCAGCGGCCAGCACATCGAGGCCGTCGGCCACGCGTTGCGCGACGCCGCGCACCCGACGGTCAACGTCGTCGGCTTCATCTCGCTGACGCCGCGCCCCGACAACGGGCTGCTGTCGCTCGGCACGCTCAGCGAGCTGGCGCAGGTGATCCACCGCCACCGCATCGACGAGGTCATCATCGCCGACCCGGACTTCCCGCAGCCGCAGGCCGTCGAGCTCGTCGACGTCGCCCACGGGGCCGGGGTGCGCGTGCGGATCGCGCCGTCGACGATGGAGCTGCTCGTGCACCGCGCCGAGTTCGTGCCGGGCGAGGCCGTGCCGCTGTTCGAGCTCAAGCCGCCGGTGTTCGAGGGCTTCGACTTCTTCGTCAAGCGCACGTTCGACCTCGCCGGCTCGCTGGTTCTCATCGTGCTGCTCAGCCCGGTGCTGGCGCTCGGCGCGCTGGCCGTCCGGCTCAGCTCGCGCGGCCCGGTCATCTACCGCTCGATGCGGCCGGGCATCGGCGGGGCGCCGTTCGCCTGCCTGAAGTTCCGCACGATGTACCGCGACGCCGACCAGCGCCAGGCCGACCTCGAGTCGCTCAACGAGGCGACGGGCGCGCTGTTCAAAATGCGCGACGACCCGCGCATGACCCCGGTCGGGCGCTTCCTGCGGCGCTACTCGCTCGACGAGCTGCCGCAGCTGTTCAACGTCGTGCGCGGGCAGATGTCGCTCGTCGGCCCGCGGCCGCTGCCCGAGCGCGACTTCCAGCGCCTCGAGGAATGGCACAAGAAGCGCTACCTCGTCACGCCGGGCATCACCGGGCTGTGGCAGGTCTCCGGGCGCTCGGAGCTGGACTTCGACGACCTCGTGCGGCTGGACTTCCTCTACCTCGAGCGCTGGTCGGTCTTCCTGGACCTCAGCATCCTCCTCAAGACCGTCCCCGCCGTGCTGACGCGCCGCGGCGCCTTCTGAGTTGGGCGGATTTCCGCGCCGGGTGGCGCTCGGCGTCGTCGTCGTCATCGCCGTTCTCTGCGCGATCTGGGTCCTGCGTGGGGGCGCCGACGCCGAGCCGCTGCCGGGCCAGCCGCTGCGCACGCTGGCCAAGGCGAAGGGGCTGGAGATCGGCACCGCGGTGCGCGGCGACCACGCCAAGCGCAACCGCGCCTACCGCCAGACGATCGCGGCGCAGTTCTCGACGGTGACGCCGGAGAACGAGATGAAGTGGGAGCAGATCGAGCCGGAGCGCGGCGAGTTCGAGTTCGGCCCGGCCGACGACATCGTCGACCGCGCCCGGGAGGCGAAACAGAAGATCCGCGGCCACACGCTGGTCTGGCACTTCCAGCTGCCCGGCTGGGTGCGCGAGCTCGGCCCGCGCGAGCTCGAGGCGGCGATGCGCACGCACATCGCCGAGGTCGTCGGCCACTTCAAGGGCGACGTCGGCGTCTGGGACGTCGTCAACGAGCCGGTCTCCGACCGCGGCGGGCTGCGCCCGTCGGTCTTCGCCCGCCGCCTCGGCGAGGACTTCATCGCGCTGGCCTTCCGCCTCGCGCACCGGGCCGACCCCGACGCCAAGCTCTACCTCAACGAGATCGGCGCCGAGGGGATCAACGCGAAGTCCGACCGGCTCTACGAGATCGTCAGCCGGCTCAAGCGCGACGGCGTGCCGATCGACGGCGTCGGCTTTCAGTTCCACGCCAACCTCGACGGGCTGCCGGACGACCACGTGGCCAACCTGCAGCGCTTCGCGGCGCTCGGACTCGACATCGCGATCACCGAGGCCGACGTCGGCGTCCCGCTGCCGCCGGACGGGCAGAAGCTCGACCACCAGGCGCAGATCTACGAGCAGATCGTCCGCGGCTGCCTGACGGTGACGTGCCGGTCGCTGACGTTCTGGGGCTTCACCGACAGCCGCTCGTGGATCTCCGAGACGCAGCCCGGGATGGGCGCCGCGACGCTGCTCACCGACAAGCTCGCGCCCAAGCCGGCCTTCGGCGCCGTGCAGCGCGCGCTCGGCGGCTGACAGCGCCGCGCGTCTCTGCGAGGCTAGGCCGAACCGCAGCCGGCGGCCTGCGGCAAGACCGCGAGCGAGGGGACGCAACATGGCGACGGCAGAGTGCATCAAGGCGGTGCCACCCGAGGTCCTCGCCGCGCAGTCACCGCAGGATGCGCGCGTCCCGCGCTTGGACCCGCAGCTCGGCGTCGAGCTCGATCCTCGCCGCCCGCGCGCCGTCGACGGGCGGCCCGCGGAGCTGCCCACGCACCGGCTGGTGACGGTCGGCGACTCGCTGACGCACGGCTTCCAGAGCGGCGCGATCCACAACACCCACCTGGCCTATCCGGCGCTCGTCGCGCGCGAGCTGGGCATGTACGACCGCTTCCAGCATCCGAGCTACGACCGCTTCGGCGGGCTGCCGCTGAACATCGAGTACTTCCTGCGCGAGCTGGAGAGCCGGTTCGGCGATCGCATCAGCGGGCTGGAGCTGGCGTTCGCCGCGATGAAGATCCACGACCTCATGGACGAGATCGAGGACTGGTGGGAGCGCGATGCCCAGGAGCCGGGCCGCTTCGGCACGCGCAACCACAACCTCGGGATCTACGGCTGGGACTTCTACGACGCCAACGTGCGCACCGCGCAGATGTGCCGCACGGACATCGCGGCGCCGACCGACGCGCTGCTCAAGCAGGTCGTGCAGAACGCCAACGAGCGCGCGGCGCTGCGCGTCCTGGCGCCGGGGCCGGAGGGCCAGCAGGAGCTCAGCCCGATCGCCACCGCGGCCGCGCTGGGCGCGGACGGGACCGTGCAGACGCCGGGCGAGGGCGACGGCATCGAGACGCTCGTCGTCATGCTCGGCGCCAACAACGTGCTCGGCGCGGTGACGCAGCTGCGCGTCTGCTGGTCGGCGAGCAGCTCCTACGACGCTCCCGAGGCGCGCGGTACGTGGACGGTCTGGGACCCCGCGCATTTTCGCGAGGAGCTCGCCGCCGCGGCAGCTGCGGTCCGTGCGATCCGGGCGCGCCACGTCGTCTGGTGCACCGTGCCGCACGTCACGATCGCGCCGCTGGCGCGCGGCATCGGCGACAAGGTCTCCGGCGACGCGCGCTACTTCCCGTTCTACGCGCGCCCGTGGGTGACCGACGAGCGCTTCGACCCGCGCGTGCACCAGCACATCACCGCCGCCGAGGCGCGCGCGATCGACGCCGCGATCGATCTCTACAACGCCGCGATCGAGGACGCCGTCCACGCCGCCCGCCTGGCCGGCCACGACTGGCTGCTGCTGGACCTCTGCGGCCAGCTCGACCGGCTGGCCTCGCGCCGCTACATCAACGACGAGTCGTCGCGACCGAGCTGGTGGACGGCGTATCCGCTGCCGCGGGGCCTGCGCGAGCTGCGCCCGGTGCCGGACTCGCGCTTCTTCGCCAGCGACGAGAGCGGGCGCACCGCCGGCGGGCTGTTCTCGCTCGACGGGGTCCACCCGACGACGATCATGTACGGGCTCATGGCGCAGGAGATCATCAACGTCATGCAGCTCGCCGGGGTCGTCTTCCCGGGCCGCGAGGGCCCGGTGCAGATCGACTTCGGCGCGCTCGCCGCCCGCGACTCGCTCGTCGCGCACCCTCCGCGGTCGCTGTCGAGCGCCCTGGGGCTCATCGCGTCGCTCGACGAGCGCTACGGCGTCTTCAAACGGCTCAACGCGAAGGGTCCGTGACCGCGGCGCGGGGCGCCCGGCCCCCGGCGCCGCGCGCGCGACGGCCATAATCGGCGCGTGGCCTACCGCTACCTCTTCGAGCAGCTCGTGCGGCGCGAGCTGCGCCAGAAGTACAAGGGCTCGGCGCTCGGCGTGGCCTGGTACCTCATCAACCCGCTGGTGCTGATGGGCGCCTACTACCTCATGTTCGGCCTCATCTTCAAGCTCGACGACATCCCCGACTACCCGCTGTTTCTCATGGTCGGGCTCGTCGTCTGGATCTTCTTCAGCCAGTCGGTGCTGTCGGCCGCGCCGTCGCTGCTCGAACAGGGCGCGCTGGTGCGCAAGGCGCGCTTTCCGCGCGCCGCGATCCCGGGCGCGGTCGTGAGCGTGCAGCTCGTGACGTTCCTCGTGATCCTGGCGCTCGTCACCATCGTGACCATCGCCATCCGCGGGACGCTCGACGTGGCGCTGCTGCTGCTGCCGCTGATCCTCGCCTGCCTGTACGCCTTCACGCTGGGCTTCGCGCTGGCGGTGAGCATCCTGCACGCGTACTTCCGCGACGTCGCGCCGATCCTGTCGGCGGCGCTGCTGCCCTGGTTCTTCGTCTCGCCGATCTTCTTTCAGATCGAGTCGATCACCCGCCGCGACGCGTACCGCCACCTGCTCGAGTGGGGCAACCCGATCGCGCCGTTCATCACGGCGATCCGCGACGTCATCTACGGCGGCGTCGTGCCGGATCTCGCCGTGCTGGCCTACGTCGCGGGCGCCGCGCTGCTCATGCTGCTCGGCGGCAGGTGGCTGTTCGATCGCATGCAGGACGAGCTGGCGGTGGTCGTGTGAGCCGGCGGGCAGGCGGGCGCGGTGTCTACGACGACGGCGTGCGGCCGGGCGAGATCGTGCTCGAGCACGCCTCGCGCGCGTTCAGCGTCAAGGCCGACCGCGGCCGGACGCTGAAGGAGATGCTGATCGGCCGCGCGCGGGCCGGCGGCCCGGCCCCGGTGCAGGCGCTGCGCGACGTCTCGCTGCGCATCGAGCCGGGCGAGACCGTCGGCATGGTCGGCCGCAACGGCGCCGGCAAGTCCTCGACGCTGCGCGTCCTGGCGGGGATCGTCCCGCTGAACCGCGGCCGCGTCGCCTGCGGCGGCCAGGTCGTCGCCCAGCTCGAGCTCGGCGCGGGCTTCGGGCGCGACTTCTCCGGACGCGAGAACATCTTCCTCAACGGCGCGCTGCACGGCCTGGTCAAGGAGCAGATCGAGGAGCGCCTCGATGCGATCGTCGCCTTCTCGGAGCTCGGCGACTTCATCGACGCCCCGGTCGCGACGTACTCGTCGGGCATGTTCCTGCGCCTGGGCTTCTCGATCGCCGCGCACCTCGACGCCGACGTGCTGCTCATCGACGAGGTGCTCGCGGTCGGCGACGAGGCCTTCCAGCGCAAGTGCGAGGCGCGCATCGCCGAGCAGATCGCCGGCGGCGCGACGCTCGTGCTCGTCTCCCACGACCCCGCGCTCATCGAGCGCACGTGCGAGCGGGTGATCGTGCTCGACGGCGGCGAGAAGATCTTCGACGGGCCGGTCGGCGAGGGCATGCCGTTCTACCACCGGCTCATGGGCACGGCCGACCCGGTGCAGTCGTCATGAAGCCCGAGGAGGCGCTGCCCGCCGCCCGCGCCGCGGCCGCCGAGCGCGACGACGCGCTGGCGCCCGGCATGTCGATCGAGCCGACCGAGCGCGTCTCGATCGAGCAGCTCATGGAGTGGGCGAACATCGAGCCCGACGTCGACCTCATGCGCTCGACGCGCAAGCTCGGCGCGCCGATCACGTGGGCCAAGCGCCAGCTCGTCCACATCCTGCGCCAGTACCTGCGCGAGCTGCAGTCCCAGCAGACGCGCTTCAACCTCAACCTGCTCATCCGCGTCGCCGAGATCGAGGATCGCGTCGCGCGCCTCGAGGAGCAGGCCGCCGCGCAGCGCGACGAGGCCGCGCCGCGGTGACGCTCCGCGTCCACCAGATCCTCAGCGGGGCAGGCCCCTACGACGCCGTCACGACGCAGGCGCTGGCCTTCCGCGACCGCTTCCGCGACTGGGGCTGGGGCGGCAGCGACGTCGCGGCGGAGATCGATCCGCGCATCGGCGACCGGATCGCCCCACTGCGCTCGCTGGCGGCGCGCGACGGCGACGTGCTGCTCGTCCACTACTCGGCCTATGCGCCGAAGCTGCGCAGCGTGCTCGAGATGCCCCAGCGCACGCTGCTCATCTCGCACAACATCACCCCCGCGCGCTGGTTCTGGGACCACGACCCGCAGGCCGGCGTCGTGTGCGCGCTGGGCCGCAAGCAGCTGCCGCAGTTCGCCGCCGCGGCCGACGTCGCCGCCGGCGTGTCGCTGTACAACGCCCGCGAGTTCGGCTCCGACGTCGTCATCCCGATCCTCTTCGATCCGTCGCAGCTCGGCGATCCGGCAGCGGCCGAGCCCGACGCCCCGCCGACGATCCTCTTCGTCGGGCGCCTCGCCCCGCACAAGCGCCAGGACGCCGTCATCCGCGCGTTCGAGCTCTACCGCCGCCGCCACGCGCCCGACGCGCGGCTCGTGCTCGTCGGCGCGCCGATCAACTGGCCGTACGACGCCGCGATGCGGGCGCTCGCCGAGGAGCTCTCCCCCGGACGGGTCGCGATCGAGTCGGGGCTGACGCGCGAGCAGCTCGCCGAGCGCTGGCGCTCGGCCCACGCGTTTCTGTGCCTGTCCGAGCACGAGGGGTTCTGCATCCCGCTGCTGGAGGCCTTCCACTTCGGCGTGCCGGTGATCGCGCGGGCGATCGGCGGGGTGCCCGAGGTGGCCGGCGACGCGGCGCTGCTGCTCGCCGACGCCGACGACGAGAGCGTCGCCGCCGAGGCGCTGGCGCTGGCCGTCGGCGACTCCGAGCTGCGCGCCGAGCTGCGCGCGCGCGGCGCCGCCCGGGTCGCCGCCTACGCGCCCGAGCGGACCGCGCAGAAGCTGCGCGACGTGCTCGAGTCGCTCGCCGCCTGAGCCGCCGCCCCACATGCGCGTGGGCGGCCCCGGAGGGCCGCCCACGACGCGGCATGCGGCTGGCCCGTGGGGGGCTACGCCGCGGCCGCCTCCTTGTAGGAGCCCAGCAGCACGCCGCAGGCGCCGCCCGGCTGCGAGTTGACGACGAGGCTGGCCTCGAAGCCCTGCGGCAGCGCCATCACGCAGGTGTGGATCTGGCGGCCCGAGAACGTGCCGTCGCCCCCGTGCCACCACGTGTTCGCCGTGTCGGTGCGTCCCGCGCCGTTGTTGGACCCCTCGCTCCAGCCCAGGCGGCCGGCGAACATCGCGCTGCGCACGGCGGCGGGCAGGACCTTGCCCGAGTGACGCAGGTGCGCGAGCACCTTGGCGAGGTCGCGCGAGGACAGGTGCAGGCCGGTGTGCCCGCCACAATCGACCGCGTCGTCGCCCTGGCGCTCGGGCAGCACGCCGCCCTCCGCCGGGTCGCCGGCGTCATAGGCGAGAGCGGCCACGCTGTCGACCGGGGCGTGGCAGCGCACCGTGGCGACGCCGGCCGGCTTGAAGACGGCCTTGTTCATCCAGTACAGGTAGCGCTTGTAGGCCTTCGCCTCGCTGACGAAGATCATCCCGGTCAGACGCGGGATCAGGACCCGCATCAGCGCGTAGTTGGCGTTCTTGTACTGCCCCGATGCCGGGTTCGGGTAGGCGCCGCGTGCCACGAGCTTGCGCAGGCCGTCCCACCCGTTGCCCAGGCCGGCGCTCGCCGGCGCGGCGTTCATGACCTGCCGGATGCCCGACGTGTGCGTCAGCAGGTGGCGGAAGGTGATGCGCTTGTAGCCCTTTCTCCTGAAGCCCTTGGCCTTCTTCCACTGCAGCGGCAGGTACCGGCCGATCGATGCGTCGACGGAGATGGCGCGCTGGTGCAGCAGCTTGAGCAGCGCGATCGCGGTCATGTTCTTCGTGACCGACATGACCTCGAGCCGCGAGGTGGGCGTGAAGTCGGCCTGTCCGTCGATCGCGCGGCGCCGGTCGCGCACGCCGGCCTCGGCGACGACCTGCCCGTTGCGCGTGATCGTGTACGCGTATCCGACGGCGCCGGACAGGCGGGAATTGATGCCCGCGACCATCGTCGCGACGTCTGGTGGGGCCGGGCCCTGGAGCTGCGGAGGGCCGGCGGGCGGCGGCGGCGCGACGGGCGGCGCGACCACCTGCGGACCGGGTGGAGGCGGCGGCGGGGGCGCCTGCGTCGGCGGCTGGAGCGAGCCGGGACCGCCCGGGACCGGCACCTGTCCGAACGCTGGAGAGGCGGTCACGGCGATGCCGGCGACGGTGGCGGCGAGGGCGAGCTTGCGGTGCAACATGGGGGCCTCCTCGAGGCGGTGGATGACGCTGTCACGAGGAGAACCGGCCGGCTCCGCGGCGAATTACGGCGGCGGTCGAGAATTTTCCTGTGCCGGCGGTCAGTCCACGCGCGGCTGCGCCAGCGCGTGGACCGGCCCGGCGGACGCGACGGGCTCGGGCCCGTCGAGGTTCGTCGTCGTGTAGCCGAGCTCGTCCATGACCGCGCAGAACGCCTCGTTCGTGTCGTGCAGCTCGCAGACGATCGACGGCCCGTGCTCCGCGATCGTCGCGCGCATACCGGCGATCGCCTGCAGCTCGGCGCCCTCAGTGTCGATCTTCACGACGTCCGGCGGCGGGATCTCGCCGCCGGCGACGAGCTCGTCGATCGACTCGACGACGACGTCGATCTCGGCCCGCACGTCGGCGTGGCGGCCCGTCGAGGCCAGGTGCGACCAGCTCGCCTCACCGACGACGAGCAGGCGATCGCGGCCGCTCGCCGCGCCCACCGCCGCCTCGCGGATCTCCGCGTGCGCGAAGTCGTTGAGCGCGATGTTGTTGGCCACCGCGCGCGCGCAGGCCGGCACCGGCTCGAAGGCGACCACGCGACCGCGCGGACCGACGAGGCGCGCGCCGAGGATCGTGAAGAAGCCGACGTTCGCGCCGACGTCGTAGAACACCGCGCCGGGCGCGACGAGCCGCCGCAGGGCCTCCTGCACCGGCGGCTCGAGCGTGCCGCGCACGATGAGCCCGGCGTGGGCGTGGTCGAGCGGCAGATCGGCGGTCGAGACGTAGAGCAGGTGGCCCAGGCCGCCGGCCACCGGGACGGGGGCGCGGCCGTACCAGCTCGACGCCCGCCGCAGCAGTGCGCGCGAGGCGCGGCCGCCGCGGACGCGCTCGGCCAGCTCGGCGCGGCGGTCCTCCGGCAGGCCGGTGATGAGGTGCGTGGCGCCGTTGCGCACGCGCCCGGTCAGCTCGTGGCGCAGGTCTCGCAGCGGGCCGGGCATCCGCGGATGATCGCAGCCGGGTGCCGGGCGCTCTCGCGCGGGCGACGCGGCTGCGACCGACCGCCTACTTCGTGCGGAACGGGTCGACGTGCACGCCGTCGATCTGCCATGTCGCGTTGCCGCGGGCGCTGAAGCGCAGGGAGACCGACATCGCGTCGCCGTATTCGCCGGCGTCCTCGTTGACGCGCATCGCCAGGACGTCGCTCGGCGCCCAGGCGTCGGTGCCGCGGACGTTGCCCAGGGTGACGCTCTTGCGCTGGCCGTTGTGCTTCGTGTAGAGGGCCTCGACGCGCAGGGGGCTGGCATCCGTGCTCATGGCGACGAAGCGCATCGTGCGGTGCTCCTCGCCGATGCACATCGGCGCGCTCGTGGCTGACGCGCCCGCCGGCAGGCGCAGCGACCGATGGTCGCCCGCGGCGCCGACGAAGGGCTCGTTGCCCTCGACGACGGCCGCGCCGTCCTCGAGCTGCCAGCTGCTCGCGCCGGCCTCGAAGTCGCCGTCGGGAGCGAGGAAGTAATCGGCGAAGTCCTGCCACGGGCTGAACGGCTGGCCGGTCGGCACGTCGGGGCAGCCGCCCGGGCTGGGCCCGGCGTCGGCGGCCGCTGAACCGGCGCTCAGCGCGATGGCCGCGAGTGCGGCGGTGGTGGCGGACGCGACGGTACGCCAGCGAGCTGGGAGATGCATTGAGGGTCCCTCCTCCAGAAGAGATGTGATGAAGAGCGGGCTCGGCCCACCCGGCAGACGTGGTGCAGAGCGGCGCAGCCCGCTCGATTGGTTGAAGCGGCGCAGCCCGCTCTGCCTGGCCTATCGGGCCCGAACGTCCGTCCGTCGCCCCGCGGGCCCCGAACCTGCGACGAACGTCCAGGGCGGGCGTCCACGTGCTCCTGGACACCGCCGCGAGGGATAGGCTCGGAACATGCCGGAACCGCTGGGCCTCACGGAGGCGACGCGATCACGCATCGCCACGCCGATGGGCCAGCGCGAACTCGCCGCCTACGCCATCGTCGGCGTCCCGCTCCTCGTCGCCGGCGTCCTGCTCGCGGCCATGGGCGTCGAAGGCGATGTCGACACGGTGGCGGTCGTGCTGTTCGTGATCGCCCTGGCGGTCATGGGTCACTTCGAGTTCGAGGCCGGCAGCGGCGTCCTCGTGCCGACGCAGCTGATCTTCGTGCCGATGCTGTTCGTGCTGCCGCCGGCGGTCGCTCCGCTCGTCGTCGTCGCGGCGCTCGCGCTCGCCGACGTGCCCGAGGTGCTCGCGGGGCGTCAGCACCCGCAGCGTCTCGCGGCGGTGGCGGGCGACGCGTGGTTCGCGCTGGGGCCCGCCCTGGTCTTCGTCCTGGCCGACGTGCGGGAGCCCGCGCTCGCCGACTGGCCCGTGTACCTGCTCGCGCTGGCGACGCAGTTCGGCGGTGAGCTGTGCATCTCGACGCTGCGCGAGCGCCTGGCCCACGGCGTCGCGCCCAAGCTCCAGCTCGGCGTCCTGCGCGAGGTCTGGCTCGTCGACGCGCTGCTGTCGCCGATCGGGCTGCTCGCCGCGCTGGCGAGCACGGTCGAGCACCACGCCTACCTGCTGGTCATGCCGCTCGGCGCGCTGCTGGCGGTCTTCGCGCGCGAGCGCCGCGAGCGGATCGGGACCGCGATCGAGCTGAGCTCCGCCTACCGCGGCACCGCGCTGCTGCTCGGCGACGTCCTCTCCGAGGACGACGAGTACACGGGCTCGCACAGCAGGGGCGTGGTGACGTTCGCCCTGGAGATCGCCGACGAGCTGCGCATGCAGGAGGAGCAGCGCCGGCTCGTCGAGTTCGGCGCGCTGCTGCACGACATCGGAAAGATGACGACGCCGAAGGAGATCCTGCACAAGCCCGGGCCGCTGGATGACGATGAGTGGGTGACGATGCGCCGGCACACGATCGACGGACAGCGGATGCTCGACCAGGTCGGCGGGACCCTGCACGACGTCGGCGAGGTCGTGCGCTCGTCGCACGAGCACTACGACGGAAGCGGCTACCCCGACGGGCTGCGGGGGGAGGCGATCCCGCTGCCCGCGCGCGTCGTCGCGGTCGCCGACGCGTACAGCGCGATGACGACGCGCCGCACCTACCGCGAGCCGATGACGCCGGGCGGAGCCATCCGCGAGCTGCGCCTGCACGCCGGCACGCAGTTCGATCCCGTGGTCGTCGACGCGGCGCTCATCGTGCTCGCGCGCGACACACCCATCGAGATTCCAATGACGAATGGCGCGGACGCTGCGTAAGATGATTACCCGCCCCGCCGTCTCGTCGGCCGTGGGTCTTTCTCTGAACACCCGCCGAACCGAGTCGAGATGGCCGAGCCGACCGCATCCCTGATCCCCGTCGCACCCCGATGACCCTGCGCGACTCACGTCTGACCGCGCTCGGCCGGATCCGCGACGCCCGCATGTCGCCCGCGCTGACCCGGGCGATGCCGATCGATCCGTGGCGGCTGATCTCGCGGCGCTTCTCGCTCGAGACCCCGGCCGAGGGCGAGACGCTCTTCGCCGTCGCCAACGGCTACATGGGGATCCGCGGGGCGCACGACGAGGGCCTGCCCTCCAACGACCCCGGCTTCTTCCTCAACGGCTTTCACGAGACCTGGCCGATTCCCTACGGCGAGGCCGCGTTCGGCTTCGCGACGACCGGCCAGACGATCGTCAGTGCGCCCGACGGCTCGGTCATGCGCCTGTACGTCGACGAGGAGCCGCTCGTCCTCGGCGAGTCCAAGCTGCTGGCCTACGAGCGGGTGCTCGACATGCGCACGGGCATCCTCGAGCGCAGCGCGCGCTTTCGCACCGCCCGTGGTGCTGTCGTGCAGCTGCGCTCCCAGCGCCTGGCCTCGCTGCACTGGCGCCACCTGGCCGCGATCTCCTACGAGGTGACGCTGCTGTCGGGGCAGGCGGAGCTGGCGATCGCCTCCGAGCTCGTGACGCACCTGCCGCGGCCCAAGGGTCACGACGACCCGCGCATCGGCGTGCGGATGGACGAGTCAGCGCTGGCGCCGGTCAACCAGTTCTCCGACGGTACGCGGGTCCTGCTGGAGCTGCGCACCCGCTCGAGCGGGATCGGCCTGGCCTGTGGCATGGAGCACAGCATCGACACGGCGCTGCGCCACACGATCGAGTCCAACGTCCAGGAGGACGAGGGGCGCGTCGTGTTCTTCCTCGACGCCGAGCCGGGCGTGCCCGCCCGGATCACGAAGCTGCTGGGCTACCACCACGCCGACAAGGCGCCGCCGGGCGATCTCGCGCGGCGCGTGCACCGCACGCTGGACCGCGCCGCCAACGACGGCTTCGCGCGCATCGCCGAGGTCCAGCGCGAGCGCCTCGACGCGTTCTGGGAGCACTCCGACATCGAGATCGACGGCCCGGAGGACATCCAGCAGGCCGTGCGCTTCAACCTCTTTCAGATCCGCCAGGCGTCGGCCCGCGTCGAGGGCCACGGGATCGCCGCCAAGGGCCTGACCGGCCGTGGCTACGAAGGCCAGTACTTCTGGGACACGGAGATCTACGTCCTGCCGGTGCTGACCTACACCCAGCCGCACGTCGCGCGGCGGCTGCTGCACTTCCGCTACGAGATGCTCGAGGCCGCGCGGCGCCGGGCGCGCCAGCTCGGCCACCGCGGTGCGCTGTTTCCCTGGCGCACGATCTCCGGCGAGGAGGCCTCCGCGTACTACGCCGCCGGCACCGCGCAGTACCACATCAACGCCGCGATCTCCTACGCCGTGCGCCAGTTCGTGCGGGTCACCGGCGACGAGGAGTTCATCGCCCGGGAGGGCGTCGAGATCCTCGTCGAGACCGCGCGCCTGTGGGCGGACCTGGGGTTCTTCTCCCAGCGCCGCGACGGCCAGTTCTGCATCCAGGGGGTGACCGGCCCCGACGAGTACTCCGCCGTGGTCGACAACAACGCCTACACGAACCTCATGGCGCGCGAGAACCTCGCCGCCGCCGCCGAGGGCCTGGAGATGCTGCGCGACACCGATCCCGACGCGTACGACCGTCTCGTCACGCGGCTGCGGATCGAGCCGCACGAGCCGGAGGACTGGTGCCGTGCCGCCGAGCGGATGTTCATCCCGCACGACGACCGCGATGGCGTGCTGCTGCAGGACGAGCACTTCCTCAACCGCAAGCCGTGGGACTTCGAGAACACGCCGCTGGACCACTATCCGCTGCTGCTGCACTACCACCCGCTGAACATCTACCGCCACCAGGTCATCAAGCAGACCGACGTCGTGCTCGCGACGTTCCTGGCCGGCGACCGCTTCTCGATCGACGAGAAGCGCCGCGTCTTCGAGTACTACGACCCGCTGACGACCGGCGACTCGTCGCTGTCGTCCTGCGTGCAGAGCGTCATGGCGGCCGAGGTCGGCGACATGCAGGCGGCCTACGACTACTTTCTGCTCAGCGTCGCCGTCGACCTGGCGAACCTCGCGGGCAACGTCTCCGACGGCATCCACGTCGCCTCCTGCGGCGGCGTCTGGATGGCGCTCGTCAACGGCTTCGCCGGGCTGCGCGACATCGACGGCTTCGACCTGCGCTTCACGCCGCGCCTGCCGGCCGACTGGAGCCGCATGCGCTTCCGGCTGATCTTCCGCGGCAGTCGCCTCGAGGTCGAGATGACCCAGGAGGCGACGACGTTCACCCTGCTCGACGGCTCGCCGCTGACGCTTGCCACGAACGGCGAGAGCTTCACGGTCTCGGCCCACGAGCCGGTCGTCGTGCCGGTCGCGCTGCCCGCCGCCGCGGGCTGAGCCTGTAGCGTTTCTCCCTCCGACGCGAGGAGCAGCGATGAGCGACATCGGCGGAGCGTTCGAGCAGTACCGCGAGGTCGAGACCGGCGAGGCGTTCACGCCGCAGGGTCCGTACGCGCTGAAGGTCGAGCTGTCGGAGACGTCGGTGATGGCGCGGGGCGGCGCGATGGTCGCCTACCAGGGCGACGTGCGCTTCGAGCACAAGGGCGGCGGGCTGGGGCGGATGCTCAAGAAGGCCGCCAGCGGCGAGGACCTGCGGCTCATGCAGTGCTCCGGCAGCGGCGAGCTGTTTCTCGCCAACCAGGCGATGCTCGTCCACGTCCTGCGCCTGCAGGACGAGTCGATGACCGTCAACGGTCAGAACATCCTGGCCTTCGACGACCAGATCGAATGGGACGTGACGCGCGTCAAGGGCGGTGCGGCGGGGATGCTCGCCGGCGGTCTGTTCAACATCACGCTGCGCGGCACCGGCCTGGTCGCGCTGACCTCCGACGGCCAGCCGATGAAGCTCGACGTCTCCGAGGCGCCGACGTTCGCCGACCCGCAGGCGGCGATCGCCTGGTCGGGCGGCGTGACGACGACGCTGAAGACCGACATGCAGGCCAAGTCGCTCATCGGGTTCGGCTCGGGCGAGAGCCTGCAGCTCGGCTTCACCGGCCAGGGCTGGGTGCTCATCCAGCCGTCGGAGGGGCGGCCGGTGCTGGCGTCGGGGTGAGCGCGGGTGCGCGTCGTGCGCAGGGGGTCACCGCGAAACCGTCCCTATGCGGGACGTTTTCGTGGTGACCCCCCGCGGGCGATCACGACGCGGCCGGCGGCGTGGCGGGTTCGGGCTGCTCGCTTGACGCCGCCGCCGGCGCGCGGCCGGTGCTCGGCAGCCGCAGCCGGAACAGCGCGCCGCCGCCGGGCCCGGCCTCGACGGCGATCGAGCCGCCGTGGGTCTCGGCGACCTGCCGGACGATCGCCAGGCCGAGGCCGGAGCCGGGCCGGCCGCGCGCGCTCGCGCCGCGGTAGAAGCGGTCGAAGACGTGGGCGCGCTCGGCCTCGGGAATGCCGGGTCCGCGGTCGCGCACGGTCAGCTCGCCGCCGCGCAGGACGACGTCGACGACGCTGTCCTCGGGGGCGTGCTTGGCGGCGTTGTCGAGCAGGTTGTCGACGGCGCGGCCGAGGCGCTCGGAGAGGCCCTCCACCAGCGTCGGCTCGAGCTCGGCCGCGAACGTCGTGCGCGGCCGCCGGCGCCGGGCGCGGGCCACCGCCTCCGCGACGACGTCGTCGAACTGCACGTCGTCGACGCCCTGCAGCGGCTCGTCGCCGCGCGCCAGCTCGATGACGTCGGTGATGAGCGCCGTCAGCTCCTCGGTCTCGGCGCGGACGTCCTCGAGCAGCCGCGTGCGGTCGTCGGCGGGCAGCTCGCCGCCCTCGCTGAGCAGGACCTCGATGTTCGTGCGCAGCGACGTGACCGGCGTGCGCAGCTCGTGCGAGGCGTCGGCCACGAGCTGGCGCTGGGAGTGCACCGAGTCGTCGAGCGCGCGGCGCGAGCGCTCGAGCGCGTCGAGCATCGCGTTGAAGCGCTGCGCCATCTGACCGACCTCGTCGTCGCTGCGGACCTCGATGCGCCGGCCCAGGTCGTCGGTCCGCGTGATGTGCTCGGCGGCGGCGGTCAGCTCGGTGACGGGCTGGATGACCTGGCGGCCGAACAGGCGCCCGAAGAACGCCGCCAGCAGCGTCGCGCCGGCGCACAGCACGATGAGCACGAGCTGCAGGCGTCCCAGCGTCGCGTCGACGTTCTCGAGGCTGCGCGCGAGCTGGATCGCCCCGCCGGTCGGCACGCTGACGGTGAGCACGCGCAGGTGCAGGCCGTCGGGCCCGCGCACGTCGCGCAGCACCGCCCGCCGCCCGGCGCCGTCGGCCAGCGCCCGGTCGGCCTCGTCGACGGGCACGGTCAGATCGGTGCCGGGCGTGCGGAAGATGACGCCGCCGTCGGGGGCGATGAGCTGGACGGGGCCGCTCGGGTCGCCGGCGCGCAGCGACGGCGCCGGCAGGTCGTAGCCGCGCGACCGCGCGATGCCCTCGCTGCGCACGCTGCGCAGAACCTGGACGTACTGCGTCTTGAGCGCTTCGTCGACCTGCCCGCGCAGCTCGCTGCGCAGCGCGACGTAGGCCACGATCGCGACGAGCACGACCGTCACGCCGACCGTCGCCGCCGCCAGCAGCGTCAGCCGGTGGCGCAGCGCCATCATGGATCGCGCAGGACGTAGCCGACGCCGCGCACGGTGTGCAGCAGCCGCCGCTCGCCTCCCTCCTCGGTCTTGCGGCGCAGGTAGCCGATGTAGACGCCGAGCGCGTTGGAGGTGGCGCCGAAGTCATAGCCCCACACGCGCTCGAACAGCACCGACCGGGTCAGCACCTGGCGCGGGTGCTCGAGGAACGTCTCCAGCAGCGCGAACTCGGTCTTGGACAGCTCGATCGGGCGCTCGCCGCGGCGGACCTCGTGCGCGGAGCGGTCGAGCACGAGGTCGGCGAACGCCAGCGTCGGGCCGCCCGCGTCGACGCGCCGCAGCAGGGCGCGCAGGCGCGCGGTGAGCTCGCGCAGCGCGCACGGCTTGACGAGGTAGTCGTCGGCGCCGGCGTCCAGGCCGTCGACGCGGTCGTCGATCGCGTCGCGCGCGGTGAGCATGAGCACCGGCGTGCGGTCGCCCGCGGCGCGCAGGCGCCGGCAGACCTCCAGGCCGTCGACGCGCGGCATCATGACGTCGAGCACGATCGCGTCGACGGTGCCCTCCGCCAGCGTGTCGAGCGCGACCTGGCCGTCCTCGGCGAGGCGCACGTCGTGGCGTTCGAGCGTCAGCGCACGCTGCAGCGCGGAGCGCACACCGGGTTCGTCGTCGACCACGAGGACCTTCATCTCACATGCTCCTTGCCACAGCACAGCACGGCCGCATAAGAGGCTACGAAGTGCCGGCCCAGCGCGTGTGTGACCATGCGCGCCATGAGCTTCGCCGAGCACCTCGAGCGCTTCCATCCCGACGGCGTGCACGAGGACTTCCGCTCCGCCCGGCCGGAGATCGAGGAGCGGCTGCCGGGCTTCGGCGTGCGGCGGATCGCCCCCGCCTCCCCGGACAAGCCGTGGGTCTACGCGACGAACGGCGCCTCGGTCGCGGTCGGAGAGGACGAGGACGGCGCGGAGTACGTCGTGCTCGCGCCGGTCGCCGATCCGGTCCTCGTCGAGATGCTCGCCGCGCTGGCGACCGTCAACGCCGATCCGGCCAAGCGCCTCGGGGTGGGCAGCATCGTCAACCTCGGCCGCCCGTGGACCGGATCCTCGGCGGCGAAGAACCTGCTCGTGCTGCCGCCCTACGTCTTCGGCCCCGGCTTCGAGGTCTACGAGCCGCCGGACGCGGCGCGGCGGATCGTGGTCCTGTGGCTCGTGCCGATCACCTCGGCGGAGGCGCGCTTCGTGCGCCAGCACGGCGTCCAGAGGTTCGAGGAGCTCCTGCAGCGCAGCGAGGCCAACGTCGTCGACCCCGGGCGCGCGCCGGTCGTGTAGCCCGCTCCCTACTCGACGTCCTTGCCGCCGGCGTAGAGCTTCTTCACGGTCAGCGTCATCTTGCGCGAGCAGCGGTCCGGGCCGGGCACGTCGGCGCCCATCCGGTACAGGACGTAGCGGTCGAGCGTCAGCAGCGGGGGCCCGACGGCGTCGAACGGCTTGCGCCAGTCGTCGTCGACGAGCACGTAGTCGGCCTTGCGCGACACCGGCACGTGGGGGTAGCTCGTCTCGAGCACCGGCCGCTGCGAGCACAGCGGCTGGCCGGCCAGGATGATCCCGGCCCACAGCTGGCGCCCGTCGGCCGGCATGTCGAGCCGCACCGACGCGTCGGCGGGCAGGTACTCGTCGACGCGCTCGAGCTCGAGCATGCTCACGGGCAGCTGGTCGAACGTGCGGCCGATCTCCTTCGCGGCGCCGAGGCGCGTCGCGCCGATCAGGAAGAGCAGCGCCACCACGCCGACCCACTTCCACCTGATCCGCGCGAGCCCCGCCGCGCCGACCGCGACGCCGAGCGGCGCCGCGAACGCCAGCGCCTTGTAGTGGAAGTACCAGCCGTACTCGCGGGGGCGGAAGTACAGCGCGGCGAGGACGCCGAAGGCGACGATCCCGCCCAGCCCCCAGCGGATGTCGCGCGGCGCCGCGCGCAGCGCGATGACCAGGCCGGCGATCAGCAGGATCATCCCGGCCAGCCCGAAGCCGGCCTCGTCGAAGCCGAGGAAGTAGCGCTCGGGGAAGAACCCCGTCAGGTCACCGCCCCAGTTGACGAGCGAGTAGCCGGGGGCGAGCACGCGCGTCGACACCGACACCTTCTCCAGGACGCCCTGCAGCGGCAGCAGCAGCAGCCCGAAGAGGGGCACGATCCACAGCAGGTTGCGCTTGTTCTGAAGCCGCGGCAGGCGCAGCAGCGAGCGGCCCTGGCGGCGGCGCTCGAAGGCCCAGAAGATGATCGCGGCGATGAGCGGGATCGGCATCGCCAGCGGGTAGGCGAACACGAGCACCCCGAGAAACGACGCGAACAGCAGCAGGCCGCCGCGCGAGCGTCTTCGCACGACGTACCAGGCCAGGACGATCGCGAAGGGCAGCGCCATGTAGCCCCACGTCTGGTTGAAGTACGGGTGCATGCCGGTGAAGAGCGTCATCCGGTTGAGGCCGACGAGGCCCATCGCCGCGGCGGCCGCCCAGGCGCCGGCGCCGAGCAGCTCGCGCGTGAGCAGCCAGAAGCCGAGCGCTCCGAGCGCCAGCAGCGCGGCCGCGAGCGTGGCGATCACCGCATAGGGCTCCATCCCGGCGACGCGCGCGACCGCGCCGAACGCGAGGTAGATCGGCGGCTTGGAGCGCCACACGAGCGGCACGCGGTCGACCGCCTCGGCAGGCGCGGCCTCGTTGGGGTGGTGGTCCTGCAGGAAGTCCGCGGTGCCGACGGCCAGGTGCGCATCCGAGCCGTTGCCGATGACGGTCACGAAGCCGCCGCGGAACATCGGGACGAGCGCGATCGCGCCGATCAGGACCGCGAGGTACAACGGCACGAGCAGCGTGCCCCACGTGACGTGGACGCCGGCCTGCCGCGCCGACCGCGCGAGCGGCAGACCGGGATCGCGCCGCCAGGCGTAGATCCCGGCGCCGATGCCGCCGGCCAGGACGATCGCCAGGGCGATGTCGAACGGGACGAAGGCGTAGACGAGCAGGGCCAGCTCGAGCGCCGCGCCGATCGCCCCCACCGGCAGGACCCACAGCAGCTCGTGGCGGCGCAGCCCGGCCGGCAGGAACAGGCGCGTCGGCGCGAAGCCGACGATCGCGAACAGCGCGACGCAGGCCAGCGCCACGCGCCCGGCGTCCGCGACGCCGCCGCGGCCCTGCACGCCGGCGTACGTCGCCAGCCCGAGCGCGATCGAGGCGGCCCCGATCAGCCCCAGCCAGACGAGCGCCAGCTGGACGCGCGGGCTCAGCGGGGGTCGTCGTGGCGCTGGCGGGCCTGCGCCATCACCCGGTGCAGGAACACCGGATTGCCCACCAGATAGCGCCGCCACATCCGCTTCGGCTCGATCGCCAGTCTGAAGATCCATTCCAACCCATTGTCGGACAAGGAGGCCGGCGCGCGCGGTACGCGTCCCGAGACGAAGTCGAACAGGGCCCCGACGCTCCACAGGACATCGCAGTTCAGGCGGTCGACCGTGCGGTGCGCCCAGACCTCCTGCTTCGGCGTTCCCATGCCGACGAGCAGGATGTCGGGGGCGCGCGCGTTGATGTCCTCGATGACGCGCTCGTCGTGGCCCGAGCCGATCTGGAAGTAGCCGTGGTGGGTGCCGACGACGCGCAGCCCGGGGTGCGCGCGGCGCAGCCGCTGGCCGGCCTGGGCGGCGACGCCCGGATCGCAGCCCAGCAGGTAGACCGAGCGGTCCTGCTGCTCGCAGAGGGCGGCCAGATCCCAGATCCAGTCGGCGCCGGTCATCCGGTGCGGGATCTCGGCGCTGAGCGCCTTGGCGGCGAGCCGCACGCCGTAGCCGTCGCAGTAGACGAGGTCGGCGTTCTCGAGCGCCTCGCGCAGCGCCGGGTCCTCCCGCGACTGGTTGAGCACGTGGGCGTTGACGTACATGACCCGCTTGGTCGGCTCGTCGCCGCCCACCCAGCCGACGATCCGCTGCAGCAGCTCGTCGGGATGCCCGAGCTCGATCGGCAGCTCGAAGATCCTCGACTGGGTCGGCGGCGAGGTGTCGGTGGGATCTTGCGTGGCCTGGGGCACGGGCTCCGTGATCGTAGAGGACCGGCCGTGCGGGGCGGACGCTTCAGCGCGGCTTGCGCCAGACATACAGGTGCCCGCGCGCCTCGCCCTGCAGGCCGAGCTCGCGGACGGCCTCGGTGACGCCGGGATAGGCGTCGTCGGCGTAGTCGTGGAAGGCGATCACGCCGCCGGGCGACACCGCCGGCTGCCATGTGCGGAACGTCGCGACGGTCTCCTCGAGCTCGTGCGAGGAGTCGATGAACACGGCGTCGACCGGCGGGGGATCGGACGGTCCGAGGCCGCCGGGCCGGTCGTGCAGGTGCACGCGCGCGCGGTCGGCCGCCGACAGCAGCGCGAGATAGCGCTCGCGCTCGGGATGCGCCTCGACGTCCCAGGAATGGACCTCGCGGCCGGGGCGGGCGAGCGTCAGGCAGCACGTCGTCCACGCCGCCGCCGTGCCGACCTCGGCGATGCGGGGCGCGTCGGCGAGCGCATCGAGCAGCACGCGCAGCTCGGCCGGGCGGCAGGCCACGTCGATGCTCCACGTGTCGCCCTCCGCCTGCGCGCGGCGCATGGCCCGCACCCAGAAGGCCGCGACCGGCCGGGGCAGGCGGGCGAGGCTCGCCGCCTGCAGGGCGAGGCGGCGCGCGCGCTCGACCGGCGAGCGCTCGTCGTCGGAGCGAAAGAGGTGCGGACGGGCGCGGCCCATGCGCCGGAACCTAGTGCGTGACATCGTTGCGTGCGTGCCCCTCGTCGCCATCGATGCCCGTGATGCCTTCGCCCCGCAACTGCGGGGCTGGGGGCGCTACGTGCGCGAGCTCATCGACGCCCTGCCCGACCGGCCGGGGATCGAGTACCGGATCATCGAGCAGGCCAAGGGGCGCGGCCCGGAGGTCCTCTTCGAGCAGGTCGAGCTGCCGCGGCTGCTGCGCCGCGAGGCGGTCGATCTCGTCCACGCCCCGAACTGCTTTCTGCCGCTCGCGCGGCCCTGCATGGGCGTCGTGACGATCCACGACCTCGCCTTCGAGGTCTTCCCCGACGACTTCTCCAGGCGGACGGGCTGGAAGTACCGCACGTTCGCCCGCCGGGCGGCGCGATCGGCCCAGCGGGTGATCTGCGTGTCGGGCTACACGGCGGCCGACGTGGTGCGCCGCTACGACGTCGACGAGGCGCGGGTGCGGATCGTCCCCAACGCCCCGTCGCTGCCGATCGGCGTCGAGCCGGTGCCCAACGACGGTCCCTATCTGCTGGCGGTGGGCGACCTGCGGCCGAAGAAGAACCTGCTGCGGCTGGTGGAGGCGTTCGCCCGGCTGCGCAAGGAGGGCCTGCCGCACCGCCTCGTGCTGGCCGGGATCGACAGCGGCCCGGAGGCCGACCGCGTGCGCGCGGCGGCCGACGGGGCGCCCGTGCGCCTCACCGGCTATTTGTCCGACGCACGCCTTGATGCCCTCATGCGCGGCGCCGACGCGCTCGTGCACCCGTCGCTGTACGAGGGCTTCGGCCTCGTGCTCGTCGAGGCGATGGCGCGCGGCGTGCCGGTCGTCGCGGCCCGTGCGACCGCGCTGCCCGAGACGGGCGCCGACGCGGCCGAGTACTTCGACCCGCTGGACGTCGGCGACATGGCGGCGGCGATCCGCCGGGTGGTCGGCGACCGCGAGCGTCACGCCGAGCTCGTGCAGCGCGGGCGCGGGCGGGCGCGGAGGCTGTCATGGGCGGCGACGGCCGCGCTCACGGTCGCCGTGTACGAAGAGATGCTGTGAGCCGGCGCACGACGATCCTCGTGCTCAGCGTCGACGAGGCGCACCTGCTGGAGGACTCGCTGCCCGCGGCGGCGGCGCAGCCCGACGCCGAGCTCGTCGTCATCGACAACGCCTGCACCGACGCGACGCGGTCGGTCGCCGAGCGCTGCGGGGCACGGATCGTCACGCTGCACGCCCGCGTGTCCTACGCGGCGGCGATCAACGCCGGGATCGTCGCGACGGAGGGCGACGCGGTGCTGCTGCTCAACGCCGACTGCGTGCTCGACGAGGGCTTCCTCGCTGCCGCGCGGCCGCGGCTGGAGGGGCGCGGCATCGGCTCGGTCGCGCCGCGGCTCGTGCGCGCGACCGGGATGCGGCCCGCGGACCGCCTCGACCGGCTCGACACGGCCGGGATGGTCATCGACCGGCGCCGCAAGAACAACCTCGTGGGCCACGACGAGCCCGCGACGGGCTACCGGCAGGCGGCCGAGGTGTTCGGCGGCGACGGCGCGTGCGTGCTCTATCGCCGCGAGGTGCTCGAGGCGTGCGCGATCGGCGGCGAGGTCTTCGACGAGGACCTCGAGCTGTGGGCCTCCGACGTCGACGTCGCGTGGCGCGCGCGGCTGCTGGGCTGGCGCTGCGTGTACGAGCCGCGCGCGGTGGCGTGGCACATGCGCTTCTACTCGCCGACGACCCGCTCGGGCCTGCCCGAGGCGCACCGGCGGCTGCAGTTTCGCAACCGCCTGCTCATGATGGTCAAGAACGACGCGTGGCCCGATCTGCGCCGCGACCTGCACCGGATCGCCTTCTACGAGGTGCTGGCGCTGGGCCACGTCGTGCTGCGCGAGCGCCACCTGCTGCGCGCGTACGGGGCGGCGCTGCGGGCGCTGCCGGCCGCGCGGCGGCGGCGGCGGGTGGTGCAGGCCAAGCGCGTGCCCGGCGTGCGGGCGCCGTTCGGGCTGCGCGCGCCGCGCTGAGG
>JAUXSD010000188.1 GCA_030681525.1 Solirubrobacteraceae bacterium | reverse complement strand
GCGCGCCGAGCGTGGCATCGAGATGGACAAGAAGGCCGGAGCGATCCTCACGTTGATCGGCCCGCCCGGCACCGGCAAGACCTCGATCGGCGAGTCGATAGCCCGCGCGACCGGGCGCGAGTTCGTGCGCATGTCGCTAGGCGGCGTCCGCGACGAGGCCGAGATCCGCGGTCACCGCCGCACGTACATCGGCGCGCAGCCGGGACGGCTCGTCCGTGCCCGGCGCGACGCCGGGACGATGAACCCCGTGATCATGCTCGACGAGGTCGACAAGGTCGGCGCCGACTGGCGCGGCGACCCGTCGGCGGCGCTGCTGGAGGTCCTCGACCCCGCGCAGAACCACTCGTTCCGCGATCACTACCTCGACATCGAGCTCGACCTCAGCCAGGTCCTGTTCATCGCCACGGCGAACGTCGCCGAGACGATCCCGGGGCCGCTGCTGGACCGCATGGAGGTCATTCGCTTCGACGGCTACACCGTTGCGGAGAAGACCGCGATCGCCCGCGACTACCTGTGGGCGCGCCAGCGCGAGCGCAACGGCCTGCGCGAGGACGAGGTCGTCGTCGACGACGAGATCCTCACGCTCGTCGTCGCGGAGTACACCCGCGAGGCGGGCGTGCGCCAGCTCGAGCGCGAGCTCGGCACGCTGCTGCGCAAGACCGCCACGAAGATCGCCTCAGATCCGAGCGTCGCGCCCGTGACGGTCGACGTCGACCTCGTGCGCGACGCGCTCGGGCGCCAGAAGGTCTTCCAGGAGGCGGCGGCGCGCACGGCGGTGCCGGGTGTGGCGACGGGCCTGGCCGTGACCGGCGTCGGCGGCGACGTGCTCTTCATCGAGGCCAACACGATGAAGGGCAAGGGCGGCCTGACGCTGACCGGCCAGCTCGGCGACGTCATGAAGGAGTCCGCGCGGATCGCGCTGACCTACGTGCAGGCCCACGGCTCGGAGCTCGGCATCGGCGACGACGCCTTCGACGAGCGCGAGTTCCACGTCCACGTGCCGGCGGGCGCGATCCCGAAGGACGGCCCGAGCGCCGGCATCGCGATGACGACGGCCCTGGCCTCCCTGCTCACCGGTCGGCCGGTGCGCCACACCGTCGGCATGACCGGCGAGGTGACGCTGCAGGGCCGGGTCCTGCCGATCGGCGGCCTGAAGCAGAAGGTGCTTGCCGCGCACGCCGCGGGCCTCACCGACGTGATCCTCCCCGAGCGCAACCGCGCCGACCTGGACGACGTGCCCGAAGACGTGCGCGACGCGATGACGTTCCACCCCGTCATGACGGTCGACGAGGTGCTCGACGTCGCGCTCGAGCCTGCGCGTACTGAGCCAATCAGCGCGTAGAGCGGCGGCTCGGCTCGCTCCCCCGGCCGAGCCGCCCACCCACGAGAAGACGACCGCGCCTGGCCATGGGCGCGGTCGTTTTCGTGGTGCGGCGGACCGTGCGAAGTCGGCTAGTTCGAGCGGCCTTCCTTCGGCATGATGATCCACAGCGCGATGTACGCGAGGATCTGCGGCCCCGGCAGGAGCAGGCTGGCGACGAACAGGACGCGCACGAGCGTCGGCGAGAGCCCGAAGCGGTGCGCCAGCCCGGCCGCGACGCCGGCGATCACCTTGCCGCGCCGTGGACGTACGAGGGCGCGCCGGCCGGCTGTGTTGCGCGTGTTCGTGAGAGTGGACATGACCACGTCATCCCCGGCTGGGCCCGATGCGCAACGTCGGCGGGGGCGGGTGCACGTCAGACCGGTGGTGAGAGGGCGTCCGGTAGCCGACACGATGATCAGCACCACGACCGCGGCGCCCCCCACGATCCACCTCATCAAGCGATCGGCCGTCGACGCACATCATCGGTGACGAGCCCGAGCGAGAGCGGGGCGAATGCGAGTGCCGTGCCGGCGGCCCTCGCGCGCCGCGGGCTATGACGCGCCAGGTGCGATATCCGCACCCGGCGCGTCACGATCGGCCACCTCCGACACGAGCAGGCGGTAGCCGAGGTCCAGCTCGGTGAGCTCGAGCAGGTCCCGGTGGCGGTCGGCCCACGCGCCGCTGCGCACGTCCTGCTCGAGGCGACCGAGGCCGGCGGCGACGTGGTCGGCCGAGGTCTTGGCGAAGACGCTCATGCCGCGGCGCACGCTCGGATCCAGGTAGCGCTCCGGCGCGCGCCAGTGCGCCCCGAGGAAGCCGTCGGTGCAGTCGTCGGGCACGAGCACCGGCTCGGCGTGCGTCGCGCCCAGCGCCTGCATCTGATCGGCCAGCGTGGCCGGGAAGCGGCGGCGGTCGCTGTCCAGCAGCCCCGGGACGTACTCGGCCACGAGCCAGAAGGACTGCGCCACGGCCGGATCCCAGGTGAGCACGACGCAGCGCCCGGCGACGCGCCGCAGCTCGGCGCAGCCGGCCCTCCAGTCGCCCCAGTGGTGGACGGTGAGCACGGCCATCGCGGCGTCGAACTGCCCGTCGGCGAATGGCAGATCCTCGGCGCCGGCGGCCACGCAGGGCGCGGCACCGGGCGGCCGCTGCGCGCGCATGACCTCCGACGGCTCGACCGCCACCACGGCGAGATCGGCCGGCTCGTAGCTGCCCGCGCCGGCGCCGACGTTGACGACCGAACGCGCGTCGCCGAGCGCCTGGCGGATCTGCGCGGCGATTCGCGGGTCGGGTCGCCGCTGGGACGCGTAGCCGCCACCCAGGAGCTCGTCGTAGCCGGTCACGCCGACCGTTGTACCCGACAGCGCGTCCGCCTTCGGTGGCCGGGCGCCGCCGGGCGCCTATGCTCGTGCCATGAACGGCGCGGTCGATCTGACGCGCGAGCAGGCACTGGGGTTTCGCCTGGCACGTCACCACCTCATCGAGCGCCTGAGCGCGGACGGCGCGCCGGCCGCCGCGGTGGTGGGGTTGCAGGACACGCCGCCGGGCACGGCCGCGCTCGCGCTCGCCGCGCGCGCCGACGTCGCGCCCGAGGCGCTCGACGAGCTCGTGATCGTGCCCAGCGTCCGCGGCGCTCCCCTCGCGATCGCGGCGCAGGATCTCGCGGTGTTCACGGCCGGGCTCGATCCGCCCGACGAGGCGGCCGCCAAGGTCGTGGTCGGCAATGCCTGGAAGTCGCTGGACGACATCACCGCGATGGAGGCGCTCGATCGCGTCAGCGCGGCCGTCGCGGACAGCCTGCGCGACGGCCCGCTCGCGCGCGACGACTTCCACCAGGCGCTGCGCGAGCGCCTGCCGCAGGACCTGCTGTGGTGGTGCAAGGGCTGTGACAGCCACCACGTCCACCCGTCGCTGTGGCGCGCGACCGGCATCCGCGGGGTCCTCGCGATCGTCGGCCGGGAGGGACGCAGCGCGGTCTTCGGCCTGCCCCCGGAGGCCCCCTCGCTCGAGGATCCCGGCGCGGAGCTGGCGCGCCGCTTCCTGCGTGCCTACGGCCCGGCGCGGCCGAAGCTGTTCGCCGACTGGGCGGGCCTGGCCACGGCGCACGCCGCCGCGCTGTGGGAGCGCGCCGGCGAGCTGGCGCGAGTCGACCTCGACGGCACGAAGAGGTGGGCGCTGGCCGAGGACCGGTCGGCGCTCACCGAGCGACGGCGGATCGACGGCGTGCGGCTGCTGGCCAACCTCGATCCGCTCAACGCCGGCCGCGACCGCGAGCTGCTCGTCCCCGACGGCGCCGTGCGCAAGCGGATCTGGAAGGTGCTCGGCGGCCCCGGCACCGTCCTCGTGCGCGGCGAGGTGGCCGCGCTGTGGCGCCCCGCGAAGAAGGGCAGGAAGCTGCTCGTCACCGTCGAGCCGCTCGGCAGGCTGTCGGCCGCGACGCGGGACGAGCTCGCGGCCGAAGCCGAGCGCCTCGCGCCGTTTCGCGGTGCCGAGACGGCCGAGCTGCGCATCGAGACGCGCTGACCCGCCCGCCGGCTCTCCCGCGACACGCGGCTCGCGAGCGCTGCGGTGCGCCGGAACGACCAAACGACGAGGCCGGCGCCGTCGAGCATGTCAGTGACCGCCGAACAGCCGACCCCGCCGAACGCGCGTGTGCCCACAGGGGGAGGGGGAGGGACACAACGCGCGGGGTGCGGGGCGGCGGCATCGGTCCGCCGCCCCACCACCCTCGCGGTCTGCGGTCGCGTCAGGTATCGGGAGCGCGACTCGCGGTTCCTTGCTCTCCGTCTCGTCTCCGAGGCGTAGGCTGCCGGACTGGATGGGGGAGGGGTCTCCAGCCGGCGGTTTTGGGAACCTGCGGAGCATTGTTCCCCGGGCACCTCAACGCCGGGTAAGGAACGGATGAGGTTGTCGTTAAGTTTCTGCGCGCTCGGTCTCAGCGTCGCGCGCCGGCCGTGTCGCGGCCAGCGCCCACCAGATCGCCAGCGGCTGGAGCGCCAGGCGCCCCCACAGCAGCGCCGGCGAGAGCCCCGGGTAGCGGTCGGGGTGCAGCGCCATGTGGACGTTGGCCGGGAAGACGGCGACGAGCGTGGCCGCCAGCCAGAAGCCCGCCAGCCGGCGGGTCCGCGGCGCGATGACGCCGAGCGCGCCCGCGATCTCGGCGGCGCCGCTGGCCAGGACGAGTTCGTGATGGGCGGGCACGTAGTCGGGCATGATCTCCTCGTACATGCCGGGACGCACGAAGTGCAGCGCGCCGGCCGCGGTGAAGAACACGGCCAGCAGCCGCTGAGACCACGTCATCGAGCCCGCAGGCCGTCGAGCGCGATGGCGAGGTAGCGCCTCCAGTCCATCGCGGCACCGGCGCGCTGGGCGGCCGCGATGTGGCCGAAGCCGCACATGATCGTGCTGATGTCGGCGAACGTGACGTCGGGGCGCATCTGGCCGGACGCCTGCGCCCGCGCGAGCAGCGTCGAGGTGGCGGCGGCGAGACGGCCCTGACCGGCCGACGCCGCGCGGACCGCCGTGGGATGCCCGCCGACGATCTCACACCACGCCACGTCGGCGGCGACCGCGTCGGCGATCCGCCAGATCGTCGCGGTGAACGTGTCCCAGCCGTCGCCCGGGTCCGCCTCGAGCGCCGCCTCCATCGTGTCGGCGAGGCGCCCGAAATGCGCCTCGGCGAGCGCGCCGACGAGCGCGTCCTTCGTGGGGAAGTGGCGGTACACCGTGCCCACGCCGACACCCGCGCGGCGTGCGATGTCCTCGACCTGCGCGTCGAGACCGGCCTCGGCGAACGCCGCCGCGGCAGCGGCGACGACCTTCTCGCGATTGCGCCGGGCGTCGGCGCGCAATGGCCGCTGTGCGGTGGTTGACATGCGGAACGGTCCTTCCGTACGCTGCCCCGCGTCAAAGCGGAACCCTTGCTCATGTTAACGCGATCCACCGGGGGATACGATCGATGACCGACGCCGAGACCGCCCAGCGCCGCAAGTGGCTCGCGCTGGCGCTGCTCGCCAGCACCCAGTTCGTGATCATCCTCGACGCGGCGATCGTCAACGTCGCGATCCCCTCGATCGGCCGCGACCTGCAGTTCTCCGAGGAGAACCTGACGTGGATCCCGAACGCGTACGCGCTGACGTTCGGCGGCTTCTTGCTGCTCGGCGGGCGGATGGCCGACCTGCTCGGCCGCCGGCGCCTGTTCATGTTCGGCCTCGTCCTCTTCTCGCTGGCGTCGCTGCTCGGCGGCCTGTCGCAGACCGAGGAGCAGCTCATCGCCGCCCGCGCGCTGCAGGGCCTCGGCGCCGCGCTGCTGGCGCCGTCGGCGCTGTCGATGGTCACGAACATGTTCGAGGAGGGCGCAGAGCGCAACAAGGCGCTCGGGGTCTGGGGCGCCGTGTCGGGCTCCGGGGGCGCGGCGGGCGTGCTGCTCGGCGGCATCCTGACCGAGTACGCCGGCTGGGAATGGGTGCTGTGGGTCAACGTGCCGATCGGCGTCATCGCTGCGATCCTCGCCCCGCGCCTGCTCGTCGAGAGCCGCCGTGAGACCGACATGCGCCACTTCGACGCGTTCGGCGCGATCACCGTCACGGCCGGGCTGTCGCTGCTCGTCTTCGCGCTCGTCGACACGATCAACGAGGGCTGGGGCTCGACCCAGACGCTCTCGCTGCTGGCGATCGCCGCGGTCCTGCTCGCCGCGTTCGTGGTCAACGAACTGCGCTCGCGCGACCCGCTCATGCCGTTCGCCATCTTCCGCCTGCGCACGCTCACCGGCGCCAACATCGTCGGCCTGCTCGTCGGCGCGGCGCTGTTTGCGATGTTCTTCTTCCTGTCGCGCTACATGCAGGAGGTGCTCGGCTACAGCGCGCTCGACGCGGGGCTGTCCTACCTGCCGCTCGCGCTGGCGATCATCTTCTCGGCCGGGGGCGCTTCGGTGCTCGTCACCAAGCTCGGCTTCAAGCCGGTGCTGCTGGCCGGACTCGTCCTGGTGACGATCGGCTTGCTGTGGTTCGCGCAGGTGCCGGAGGACGGCACGTACCTGTCGCATCTGCTCGCGCCGATGGTCATCTGCGCGGTGGGCCTGGGCTTCGCGTTCGTGCCGGTCACGATCGCGGCGGTCAGCGGGGTGTCCGAGGACGAGTCGGGGCTGGCGTCGGGGCTCATCAACACGTCCCAGCAGATCGGCGGCGCGCTCGGCCTCGCCGTCCTGGGAACGATCGCCGCCTCGAAGACGACCGACCTGCTGCTCGCCGAACGTGGTGCGGCGGCGGCGGTCCCCGGTGCGCTGACCGAGGGCTTCCAGCTCGCGTTCCTGACCGGCGCCGGCTTCGCGATCCTCGGCATCATCGCCACGCTCGTATTCGTGCGCAGCGAGGACTCCAAGAAGATCGTCGGGGCCAACCCGGCGGACCTGCCGATGGCGTAGGCCGTCTCTCTGGTCTCAGCGCGCGGCGGCGGTCGGCGCTGCGCGCCGGAACGGCATCTCCGACGGGTGAGTTGGCGTGGCCGCAGCCTTCGGCCGGGGCCGGCGCGGCCGTCTTGGTGGCTGGATCCGGGGCCGGGTCGGGTTCTTCATGTGGGGCATGTACAAGTCGACCAGGCCTCACCGCGCTCGCCGTTGCTCGGACCTGGTCGAGTTCTGCCCTGCAGGGGGGCACAAGTCGACCAGGCCGGCGCCGAACCCGGCACAACCGCTGCCACCCGCGCGCGTCACGCCCTCAGCGATGCTGTTCGACGACGCCGGCGCTCCGCGAACACCACCGCGAAGCGCACCAACCGCGTCAAACGTCGAGCGTGAACTCGTGCTCGCCGATCAGGACCACGAGCGGCTCGCCGGCGCGGCCGGCGATGCCGAGCGGCATCGCGGGGTCGCTCGTCTCGTAGTCCGCCGCCACGACGCTCGCGCCGGGCAGCAGCGCCGCGAGGTCGCGCACGACGCGGCCGAACAGCTCCAGGCCGCCGAGCACGCCGGCGACGCGGCCCTCGGTGGCGTCGACCTCGAAGGCGGGCAGGCGGCGCATGAACGGCAGGTCGGGCAGGTCGACGTCGCCGGCGGCGTCGTGCGGCAGCTCGCGCACGCCGGCGGCGTCGCGCACGACGATCGCGCGCAGCCGCTCGCACTCGACGATCGCCGGCTGCGGGCCGTCGAGGGCGATGCTCACGCGCAGCGCGCCCGTGCCGTGCAGCAGCTCACGCGACAGCGCGACGGCCAGCTCGACGTCGCTCACTGCGGCCCGAAGCGCGCGTGGGTGAAGCGATACAGCGGGGTCTCGAGCCAGCCCGCGTCGCCGTAGCGCTCGCGCAGGGCGGCGGGCACCGCCGTGTGGTCGTAGTCGACGCGGCGGTTCTCGATCCGGCCGTCGTCGTGCAGCAGGGCGTAGGCGGCGCGATGGTCGCCGTCGAACGGCATGCCGACGCTGCCGGGGTTGACGAGCTCGATCTCGCCGATCTGCGACGTGCGCGCGAACGGCAGGTGCGTGTGGCCGAAGATCAGCCGCCGTTCGCCGACGCCCGCGAGCAGCTCGGCCTCGTCGTCGCCGGGCTCGGGCGCGAACGAGCGCACGTCGCTGACCGGCGAGCCGTGCCAGGCGCGCGTGTCATCGCCGATCGCGGCGCTCCGGGGCAGCGCGTCGAGCTCGGCGACGAGCGCATCGCCCAGCGCCTCGCGGGCGGCGGCCGTCGCCGGCCGCACGGGCCCGGGCGCGGCGCCGGGATCGGCGGTCCAGCGCTCGCCGTTGCCGCGGATCCAGGTCGCGGGCGTCAGGTCCCGCAGGCGCTCGACGGCCGCCTCCGGCCACGGCCCGAAGAGCGCGACGTCACCACCGACGAGGTACGCGTCGGCGCCCTGTGCCTGGGCGTCGGCGAGCGCCGCGTCGAGCGCCAGGACGTTGCCGTGGACGTCGTAGAGCAGGGCCAGCATCTCCGTAGTGTTACCCCCGGTGGACGATCTCGCCCTGACCGGCCCGACGCTGCGCGTGCGGATCCCGCGCGAGGAGGACGCGGCGGCGCTGTTCGAGCACGCCTCCGATCCCGAGGTCACGCGGTGGTTCTCGTGGGGGCCGTACGCGTCGCCGGCCGAGGCGCGCGCGTACCTCGCCCGCCTGCCGCCGCAGCGCGCCCGCGGCGAACATCTCGACCTCGTCGTCGAGCACCTCGACGCCGGACCGATCGGGATCACCGGCCTGGGCGAGCTGGCCGCCCGCGACCGCCGCGCGGTGATCGGCTCCTGGCTGGGCCGCGCGTGGTGGGGGACCGGCGCCAACCACGAGGCCAAGGCGCTCATGTGCCATCTGGCCTTCGCGCTGCTCGGCCTCGAGCGGCTCGGCGCCTACTCCAACGTCGAGCACGCCCGCTCGCAGCGCGCGCTCGAGCGGCTCGGGTTTCGCCGCGAGGGCGTGCTGCGCGGCTATCACCGCCACGCCGGCGTCGCGCTCGACGTCGTGATCTTCGGCCTCCTGCGCCAGGAGTGGGAGGCGGGCGGGCTGCCCGCGGTGCCGGTGACGGTCAGCGGCGGGCCGCCGCCGGCGTTCGTTGTCGGCGGGTGACGTGCGGTCAGCGGCCGGCCGGCGGGCGGACGGCCGCGCGCGCCGCGGCGACGCCGACCGCGACGGAGCCGCCGCCCCGGCAGGTCGGCAGCGCGCGCTCCGCGAGGAACGCCTTGACGGCCGGCCGCGTGCAGCCGTCGAAGCCGAAGTACAGCGCGAAGTGCCCGGCGCCGGGCTCGACGACGACGCGCCCGTGCAGCGCGGCCGCCAGCCGGCGCGCGTTCTCCAGCGGTGTGCGCAGGTCGAGCTCACCCGAGAGGATCAGCGAGGGCACCCTCGTCGGCAGCGGCGGGGGCGGCGCGACGACGCGCTCGCGCGCCGGCCAGCGCCCGCACAGCCGCAGCAGGCCGAGGTTCAGCGCCGTCGGCCGGTCGAACGCACGGAAGATCGCGTCCGACGTCGCGTCGAGCGCCGCGCGCGCCTGGATCACGCGCTGCTCGGGAGTCGCCGCGTGGTCCCAGGCCAGCGTCGCCTCCTCGCACTGCGTGACGGTGGTGATCGTCGGGTTGAGCTCGGCGATGGAGTCGCGGTTGCCCCCGCCGCGACGCTCGAGCCGCAACCGCACGAGCGGAAGGGGGTTGCCGACGAGGGCTGCGCGGACCGCCTCCGGGATCCTGCGCATGAACTCCGGCTCCGTGTCACTGCCGCGCAGCAGGCGGGCGAGATCGTCCACGCTGACCGCCACGAAGCGGCCGGGAGCCAGGACGTGGCGGATCGGCGCGCGGCGCAACCGCGCGACGAGACGCCGCAGGTCGGCCACGGGATGCTCCTCGGCCCCGTAGCAGCCGGTGGCGCAGAGCGCGTGCAGCACTCGCGGGACCGCGCCGAGCACCTCGCGCGCGAGCGAGTCCGGCGCGTGGGGCCCGACGGGCGAGTCGAGGATCATCCGCTCGACGCGGTGCGGATAGCGCCGCGCATACTCCACCGCGACGCGTGTTCCGTAGGAGAGGGCGTAGAAGGCGATCTGCGGCGCGCCCAGGCGGATCCGCAGCGCCTCGATGTCCTCGGCCGAGTCGGCGCTCGTGTAGAACGAGCGGCGCACGCCGAGGTGCTGTGCGCACGTCTCCCCCCGGGCTCCCCTCGGGAAGCGCTGTCCGGGACGCTCGAGGTTCGGGCAGCGCAGCAGCCCGGACGCGCCGGTGCCGCGCTGGTCGAGCATCACGAGGTCGCGGTTGGCCATCGGCACGATGAAGTCGTAGGTGCTCGCGTAGCTGACGCCGGCCTGCCCGGGGCCGCCGGTCAACCCGATCACCGGCGGGCGCAGCGGGCGCCGCGATGCGATCTTCGCCGCGCGCAGGCGGATCGTGCCGGGCACGACGCCCGAGCGGTCCAGCGGCACCGTCAGGCTGAAGCAGCGGCCCTCCGGCGCGGCCGGGCAGGCGGCGGCCCGCGCCGTCGCGGTCGCCGTCGCCGGGACGAGCGACGTCGCGCCTACGGCGACGAGGAGGAGCAGGAGGACGTGCAGGTGCGGGCGCAGGGCGGGAAGATGTAGCGCGTGCATCGGTGGCCGAGCGTCCGCTGCCGCCGCGGCTTCAGCCGCGGCGCGCCTCCCAGCTGAACCCGCGCACCGCCAGGACGATCCCGATCGCCGCCCAGACGAGCACGACCGCCAGGTCGTCGAGGTGGTCGGCGAACGCGGCGCCGGTCACCATCGCCGCCGACAGGCCGTCGATGAGGTGCGTCAGCGGCAGCACCTGGGCGATGTCGCGCAGGAACGCAGGCGCGTTGTCGGCGTCGTAGAAGACGCCGCTCACGACGATGACCGGCAGGAAGATCGCGTTGACGTAGGCGGGCGCGGAGTCGAAGTTGGGGATCGCGTGCGACAGCGCGACGCCGAGCGCGGCGAAGCAGACCACGCCGACCGCGACGAACGTCACGAGCATGAGCCAGTCGTGGGGGAGGCCGACGCCGAAGAGCAGCGCGCCCGCGCCGATGACGATCCCCAGCTGGATCGCCGTGTTCGTCACGGAGTGCCCGGCGAGCGCGGCCAGGTAGTTGCCGCTGGGCAGCGGCGTGCCGCGCAGGCGCTTGAGCACGCCCTGCTCGCGCAGGAAGACGAGGTTCATCGCCAGCGCGACGAACGTCGTGGTCATGATGCTCATCCCCGCGATGCCCGGGACGATGATGTCGAGATCCTCCTGGCTGCCGGCGAAGATCGCCCCGAACAGCGCGAGGAACAGCAGCGGCAGCACGAAGTTGAAGAACGCGGCGCTGGGGTTGCGCCAGAACATCTTGCGCTCGAGGCGGTACTGGCGCCAGGTGAGGGCGACGTCGCTCATACCGCCTCCACGACCTCGGCGGTGAGCTCCAGGTAGACGTCCTCGAGCGACGGCCGGCCGACCGACAGGTCCGCGAGCCCGACGCCGCGCGCCAAGGCGGCGCTCGTGAGCTGGTGCAGCAGCGCGGTCGGGTCGTCGGTCTCGCGCGACTGCATCTCGCCGGTCTCGTCGCGCCAGCTCACGCGGTAGCGCGACGACGCGCCGACGCCGAGCTCCGCGGGCGCGCCGATCGCGAGGATGCGCCCGTCCTTGACGATCGCGACGCGGTCGCACAGGGCCTGAGCCTCGTCGAGGTAGTGCGTCGTGAGCAGCACGGTCTTGCCGAGCTCGGCGAGCGCGCGGATCGTGTCCCACGCGGCGCGCCGCGCCTCCGGGTCGAAGCCGGTCGTCGGCTCGTCGAGGAAGATCAGCTCGGGGTCGCCGACGAGCGC
>JAUXSD010000187.1 GCA_030681525.1 Solirubrobacteraceae bacterium | reverse complement strand
GGCGCGGACGACGACCTCAGGCCGCGGGTCTTCCTCAGCTACACGCGGGACCGCGCGTCCGACAGCGTGCGCCAGCCGCTCGTGAAGGCGCTGGACGCGGCCGGATTCGAACCGTGGCGCGGGGTGCCCCCGGCGCTCGAGCCCGGTCCGGCACGCGACAGCTTCGTCGCCGAGTCGCGCGCTGCTGTCGTGATCGTGTCGCCTATGGCGCACAGCTCGGAGTGGATGCAGGCGGAGGAGCGGCTTCTGCTTCGTCGCGCCGCCGAGGATCCGGCTTTCGTCGTCGTCGCCATCCGCACGTCCGACGTGCCGCCCGCGATGTTCGAGCGGTGGGACCAACATCGCTCGGCCAACGTGGTGGTGATCGCCGACGCCGGCAACGCCGACGCGCAGATCGCGGGCGTGCTCGATGCACTCGCGCCGCTGCGTGCGCACCGCGCCGACACGTCAGCCGCCGGGGACTCGACGCTGCTGACCGCCGCAGACCACGTAGGCGGCGTCTCCGCCGTCGCCTGGGCGAGGCTCGACGGACGCCCGTGTGTCGTCACCGGAGATGGCGTCGGGACGCTGCGCGTGATCGACGTCGTCCGCGACGAACTGCGCTTCCAGCATCCCGGACTGCACGCGGGCTTCATCAGCGAGCTCGAAGTCGGCATGTTGGGCGGGGTGCCGACCGCGGTCTCGGGCGGCTACGACGGGAACTTGTGTCTGGTCGATCTCGTCGACATCACGATCGGCACCTACCGTCGCTTCGCGCCGGGCGGGCTCGGCGGGATGGCGCTGGCCGGGTCCCGGGCGGGACTCGTCGCGATCTGCGCTCTCGACGACGGAACGCTGGAGAAATGGGACTCCGGCGAACCGGAGCGCCGCGCAGCCTTTCGCGCCAGTCATGAGGGTGCGGTTCGAGCGATCGCGGTCACCGACGTCGGCGGCCGATCCGTCGCCGTGAGCGGCGGTGAGGATCGCCGCGTCCGGCTCTGGGATGTCGACACCGGAGAGCCGATCGACGAGCCGCGTCGTGGCCACACGGGCGCGGTGCAGGTCGTCGCGACGACCGTGCTCGACAGCCGCCCGGTCGCCGTGTCCGGCGGGGCGGAGGGAACGCTACGCGTCTGGGACCTTGCCGACGGCGGCCCCGGGGGTGAGCCGCTACAGGCGCACGAGGGCGGCGTGCTCGCGATCGCGGCGACGGCGGCCGGGGTCGTCGTCTCGGCGGGCCAGGACGGCGCGGTCCGCGTCTGGGACCTGCGTACCCGCCAGCAGTTGGCGCAACGGCTCCACACTGACGGCGAGACGGTTGGGGCGCTGGCGATCGGCAACGCCGGTGGGCGCGAGGTGGTCGTCATGGGCGGCGCCGACGGCGGTGTTCGCCTGTGGGATCTCCCCGCCGGCAGCGTCGGCGCACCCGCCGCGGCGTCGCCGGCCGCCGACGCCTCCGGCGCTCACGATCGCGTCGACTGGGTCTCCGACGCCCGGGCGAAGGCCGACCTGCTGCAGCGCCGCCCGCTGGCACAGACGCTCGCCACGCGCCTGAACCGCCTGCGTGCGGAGGAGCCCGGCACGTCGTTCCTCGTCCACCTGGATGGCCGCTGGGGCGCGGGCAAGTCGACCGTGCTCGACCTCCTGCGCGACGAGCTGGCGGAGGACTGGCTCGTGGTCGAGTTCGACGCCTGGCGCCAGATGCGCGTCGGACCGCCGTGGTGGGCGCTGCTGGCGAGCCTGCGCCACGCGATCCGCGACGACCTGCGCTGGGACTCCGCCCTGCGTCTGCGCGTCAGGGAAGCCCTGCATCGAGGACGGCGCGGTGGACCCTTGTACGCCGTGGCGCTGATCGCGCTCCTCGGGCTCGTCCTGCTGCTCGGGTTCGGCGTCGACCTGGGCGGGATCGACCGGACGGTCAGCTCGATCCTCGTGGTGCTGGGCGGTCTCGGCACCCTGATCGCGGGCGCGTCGGCGCTCGGCCGCTTCCTGCTGTGGGACTCGGTGGCGGGCGCGAAGGTGTTCGAGCAGTCCCAGCGCGACCCGATGGACAGCGTCGCCGAGCACTTCGGCTGGCTCGTCGCGCGGGCGGGCAAGCCGGTCGTGTTCTTCGTCGACGACCTCGACCGCTGCTCCAACGAGTACGTGGTCGCGCTGCTCGATGCGGTCCAGACGCTCGTTCGCGACGCCCCCGCTCGCCGAGCGCGCCGTCGCCGCGCGCCGGCGCAGGACGCTCCGACGCCGGTCTGCCACGTGGTCGTCGCTGCCGACGGGCGCTGGATCCGTACGAGCTACGAGCAGGAGCACGCGCACTTCGCGGACGCCGTGGCCGAGCCGGGGCGAGCGCTCGGATACCTGTTCCTCGCCAAGATCTTCCAGCTCACCGTCGAGGTCCCGGCGATCAGCCCCCACCGCCAGGACGCGTTCATGCGCGGCCTGCTGCGCAGCGCGGGTGGTGACGCTGGCCGCGACGACGCCAGGGAGATCGCGACGAAGGCCGCCGTCGTCGAGCAGCAGGTGCAGGACAGCACGAGCGAGGCCGAGACGCTGGCCGCCTACGACCACGCCGAGGCGCCCGTTCGCGCGGCGGTTGCCGAGAAGGTCGTCGCGAAGCTGGCAGAGAAGCAGATCGAGCGCTCCACCGAGCACGCACTCGAGCGCTTTGCGCCGCTACTCGAGGCCAACCCGCGCGCGATGAAGCTGTTCGTCAATGCCTATGGCGTCGCCCGCGCGCTGCAGATCCTCGAGGACAACGTCGTCCCGCGCGATCCGCTGGCGCTCTGGACGATCGTCCGCACGCGCTGGCCGGGCCTCGCCGAGTACGTTCGCGGCCACCCCGAGGCGATCGAGGCGCTGGCGGCCGGGGGGCCTGGCCCGCCCGCCACGCCCAAGGACATCGAGGCGCTGTTCGGCGCCCCGGCGGTCCGTCGCGTCATCACGTGCGCGCACGGCGGGCCGCTGACCCCCGCCTTGATCCGCGCCTGCTGCGGCCTTCCGGAGGACGAGGAGCTGCCGCCGGCGGTCTGAGCCGCCCGCGCGCGGCGTGATCAGCCCGCCGCCGCCGACAGGAACGCCATGAGCGCCAGGTGGACCTCGCGCTCGATCTTCGGATAGATCGCGGGCACCGGCTGAAAGCCGCCCTCGCCGTCGGTGTCCATACCGATCTCCAGCGTGTAGGCGACCACGCGCTCGGCGATCGGGTCGTCGACGAACTGCAGGCTGGCCGCATAGTCCGAGGCGGTGCCGGTCGTCGGGTAGAGGGCCAGGCCGGGCTCGACCGCGTACTCCGACCGTGCCCGCGCGCGGGGGTCGTCCCCGGCGCCCTGGATCATCGCGTCGTGCATCGCGGTGCCGATCCGGACGTGCGCGTCGAGCAGGTCGCCTGGGATGAACTCGCCGTAGCGGCCGCCGAAGCCGCCGTCGCGGCGGCCGTCGTACTGCGGGTTGCGGAAGCTCTGCGACGGGTCACGCGACTGGTTTGAGTCCATGCCCCAGGGAAAGAGGATCTTGCGGCTGAAGGAGTGCACGTCGACGTAGAACTCGGCGCGCCGCTCGCGCAGGATGCTCGCGACGTTGCGGCTCTCGGGCTCCGAGAGGGCGGACGGCCCGACGTAGACCTGGGGGTCGCAGGGGTCGTTGGAGGCCGAGACGGCGACGTCGCCCGCGTCGTCGTAGTAGCGCTCGAAGTCCCACGCGAGGTCGAAGTTGCGGTTGAGGTCGACGCCCCGGCACGTCGTGGCGGAGCCGGCCGGGGGCCGCCGGTTCTTGCGCCACATCGCGTTGGCGGCGGAGGCCTGCGAGAACGCGCGCCCGTCGGGGTTGATGAGCGCCAGCACGCTGAGCTCGAGGCGCTCGACGACCCGCCTGACGTCGGCCGCGGCGATCGTGGCCTCGGGGTAGACGATGTCGCGCGCCGGCGCCGTGTCGGTGAAGCCCGGCACGACGAGGTCCGCGCCGGCCTCGTACGCCCGCAGCAGTCGGTCGAGCAGCGTCAGCAGGACGTCCGGCGGCGCCCACTCGCGGGCGTGCATGCCGCCGGTGAGCAACACGGGACGCCCGGCCTCGCCGCCGCTGATCGTCACGTAGGAGATGCTGCGCCCCTCGTGCGAGCGGTGGGGCGCGGTCGTGCGCGTGCAGAGGTCGGGATGGTCGGCGGCCAGCCGCGCCAGCTCGTCCTCGATCGCGCGGACCGTGGACGGGTACGCCACTACGACTGCGCCTCGCGAGCGCGATCCTCGTCGAGCTTGGTGTACAGCACGTCGCGCTGGTCCGCGAGCTCCTCGCGCTCGACGACCGCCTCGACCTCCAGCCCGCGCTCGCGCAGCGCGGCCAGCGCCTCGTCGGAGGCGTAGCCGGAGACCTGCCAGCGGTCGTCGTCGAGGCGCCGCGCGCTCGTGCGCTCGAAGTCCAGGCCGGCGACCTCGCCGAGGCGGCGCATGGGCTCGGCCGGCCCGGCGATGCGTACGAGCTGCACGGCGTCTCCCGCCGGCGCTACTTCGACCTGACCCGGAGCTTCATCGACTGGTCGCTCTGGCCGTGGATCGTGCAGTACAGGACGTAGGTCCCGGCGCGCGTCATCTTCCTGCGGAAGACGCCGCTGGTCTTGTCGGGGGAGGTGAACTTCACCGGGCCGCTCTTGACCTTGACGTTGTGCGGCCGGTCGCCCGTGAAGGCCCAGCGCACTGTGTCGTTCTTCTTGACGGTCACGGTGGGCACCCCGCTGGAGCGCACGAAGTAGTTGTCGCCGACCTTGACGGTCCTCGTGGCGGCCAATGCCGGGATCGCCAGCGCGGCGAGCAGCACCGGGACGGCGAGGAGGATGAGCGGTCTGCGCATCGCGAGAGATCCTTCTGCTTCGAGGGGTGTCGCGAGGACTATCCCACGCCCGGCAAGCGCCGGTGGAGGTTCTCCGGCTCGCGCAGCAGCGCCTCGACATCCTCCATCGCCGCCGTCCGGCCGGCCTGGATCGCACGCCGCTCGCGCAGCGCCCGCGGCAGGCCGGCCAGTGCGGCGGCGCGGCCGGCGATCTCGACCGGCGCCAGTCGGCGCGGCCGGTTCGTGCGCAGCTCGAGCAGCCAACGCCGCGCGAGCGAGCGCGGACCGGTCCGCGGCAGGCAGCGCACGGCGCACCAGGCGCTGTTGCGGGCGACGTAGAAGCGCGCGCGGGCATGGGAGCGCGTCGTCGCGCCCAGGCGATGCACGACACGCGCCGACGGCACGAGCAGCGCGTGCCAGCCCGCCAGCACCGCGCGGAAGGCGAGGTCGACGTCCTCGTAGTACAGAAAGAACCGCTCCTCGTAGCCGCCGAGCGCATCGAAGACGTCGCGCCGGAAGACGGGGGCCGCGCCGGGCGCGGCGAAGACCCGGTAGGGCTCGCGGGGCAGGTCCTCGAGCGGGCGATCGCGCAGCAGCTTGTAGGCGTACCCGGCCGCCGAGTACTGGTCGCCGGCGCTCTCGATGCGGCCGGTCGCGGCGCTGACGAGCACGCTGCCCAGCGCCCACGTGCGCTCGTCGCGCGGGGCGCCGGTGAGCCGGGCCAGCCAGTCCGGCGCGGGCGTGGCGTCGGAGTTCAGCACGCAGACCCACGGCGCGGCCGTCGCGCGCACGCCGCGGTTGGCCCCGCCCGCGAAGCCGCGGTTGCGGCCGAGCTCGGCCACCCGCACATCGGGATGGTGCTCGCGCAGCAGCGCCAGCGAGCCGTCGCGCGAGCCGTTGTCGGCGACGACGATCTCCGCGGGCGCCAGCGTCTGGGCGGCGAGCGCGGCGAGGCAGTCGGGCAGCAGCGCCTCGCCGTTGAAGTTGACGATGACGACGGCGACGCCGCAGCCGCCCTCCGGCACGGCTACGGCCTGCCGGGGTCGAACTGCGCGATGAAGGCGTCGACGTCGGGGCTGGAGAGCGCGTCGACACGCTCCTTGACGAGCTCGGTCGGCCAGTCCCACCACCTGATCCGCAGCAGCGCCTCGATCTGCTCGTCGCCGAAACGCCGGCCGATCTCCTTCGCCGGGTTGCCGACGACGATCGCGTAGGGCCGCACGTCCTTGGCCACGACGGCCTTGGTCCCGACGACGGCGCCGTCGCCGATCGTCACGCCCGACATCACCGTGCAGCCGTTCGTCACCCAGGTGTCGCTGCCGACGACGATGTCGCCCCGCCCGTGCGTGAAGCCGTCCTCGTAGGCGCCGGGCAGCTCGAGCATCGCCCGCAGCCCGTAGAGCGAGACCCACTCGACGCGGTGCAGGCCGCCGACGTAGAAGTCCGCGTCCGGCGCGATCGACGCGAAGTTGCCGATGAGCACGCGGCCCGTGTCGCCCTTGAACTTCACGACGTTGGGGGCGTAGTAGCTCATGTTGCCCATGACCAGCGTGCCGTCGGCGATGTGCTCCTGCGCGCGCTCCTGCAGCGCGACCGTGCCCTCGGCGTTGTTCAGCGTCCGCCGCAGGTGCTCGACGGCCTCGACGCGCGCCTTCAGCCGGCGGGCGTGACGGGCGACCCGCCGGGCCTGACCGGCGGCGCGTCGGACGGGGCTCGGCATCGCCCGCAGTCTATGACGGTCTCCCGCGCCGGCGCAGGCGCACGAGGACGATCAGCACGACGAACGCGAGCACCGCCACGACCGCGGTCGACAGCGGCCCGACCACCGAATCGACCTCCTCGAACTGGCTGCCCAGCGCGATGCCCGCGCCGATCAGCACGCTGTTCCAGACCGCCGAGCCCAGCGTCGTCAGCGCGACGAACAGCCCGAGGTTCATGTGCGCCATCCCCGCCGGCACCGAGATGACCGAGCGCAGCCCCGGCACGCAGCGCCCGGCCAGCACGAGCCACACGCCGTGGCGGCGAAACCGTGCGTCGACGCGGTCGAGGTCGGCCGCCGTCACGCGGCTGACGCGGTGCGTGGCGAGGATGGCGCGCCGCCCGCCGCGGCGGGCGATCCAGTAGAGGATCAGCGCGCCGGTCACCGAGCCCGCGGTGGCGGCGACCAGCGCCGGCAGCAGCGCCAGCTCGCCCTGCGCGACCTCCCAGCCCGCGAACGGCAGCACGATCTCCGACGGGATCGGCGGAACGAGGTTCTCGGCCAGCACGACCGCGAAGAGGCCGACGTACCCGGCCGAGCGGATGAGGTCGGTGATGGCGGCGATCACCCCCGGTACGCTCGCAGATGTGTCTGTCGATCCAGCGCTGGCCGGGCTCTACGAGGCCAAGGCGCAGACCTACGCGGCGTTCGGCAACGGCGCGATCGCCGCGCAGGCGCAGCGCCTGCTGCCCGACGGCGGGCGGGTGCTCGACGTCGGCTGCGCGTCGGGTGGGCTGCTCGCGCTGCTGCGCCCGCGGGCCGGCCATCTCGCCGGCCTCGAGCTTTCGGCGACCGCGGCGCATGCGGCCGCGCAGGTCGCCGACCACGTCGTGCAGGGCGCGCTCGAGGATCCCGATCTGCCGTTCGAGGCCGACTCCTTCGACCTCATCGTGCTCGCCGACGTGCTCGAGCACCTCGCCGACCCGGCGGCCGGCCTGGCCCGGGCGGCGAGCTGGTGCCGGCCGGGCGGCGGCACCGTGCTCGTCAGCGTGCCGAACGTCGCACACTGGCAGGCGCGCCTGACGCTGCTGCGCGGGCGCTGGCCGCAGGAGGACAGCGGCACGTTCGACGCGAGCCACCTGCGCTGGTTTGACCGCGACGCGCTGGCGGCGCTGCTGCGCGCAGCGGGGCTGCGCGAGGTGCAGCTGCACGCGATCGTCCCCGCGCTGCGCAATCACGCGCCGGCCGCGGCCGCCCGCCTGCTGGACCGGCTGGAGCCCGCCTGGCAGTCGCTCGGCCGCCGTGCCCCGGGGCTGCTGGGCTACCAGACGATCGGCATCGGCCGCCGCTGACGGGCGATCGGCCGGCGTGAGTGCGTAGGCTGGCGCCCCCATGGGCCTGCGCGAAGTTCGCTACGACATGAACCACGGCGCCGCCCGGCGCATCCTGATGCCGACGCTCGAGCGCTGGGCGGCCTCGCACGCGCCCGACGCCGAGGTGCTCGAGGTGGGGGCGGGTCACTACGACCACCGCCCGTTCTTCTCGTGCACGCTCACGAAGTTCGACGCCGACACGTCGCAGAGCCCCGACATCGTCGGCGACGCCCACGCGATGCCGATGGACGACGACCGCTTCGACGCCGCGCTGGCGATCAGCGTGCTCGAGCACGTCGACGACCCCTACCAGGTGGTCCGCGAGATGTACCGCGTGCTCAAGCCGGGCGCCCCGGTGCTGGCCTGGATCCCGTTCACCTTCGGCGTCCACGGCTTCCCGGAGGACGTCAGCCGCTTCACGACGTTCGGCATGCGCCGGCTCTTCGAGCGCGCCGGCTTCGAGATCGTCCGCATCGACGAGAAGCCCTACTCCGGAGCGTTTCTGCAGGCGACGAACCTCGTGCACTTCGTCCTGCCGCGCACCGACCACCGCCGCTGGGTGCGGCCGCTCAACAAGGCGCTGTTTCTGCTGTTGCGGATGGGCTATCCGCTCGACGAGCGCTTCGGCAAGCTCAAGCTCAAGAACCTGTACACGGGCGCCGAGATCGAGGCCCGCAAGCCGCTGGACTAGCTTCCGCGCGAGCGCATCGTCCCGTACATGCGGTTGACGCTGCGCAGCAAGAACGGGCCGAGCGTCGAGGCGAACAGCGGCGTGAGGTGGGTCTGGTCCTTGTAGACCAGCACCCCGCCGACGACCGGGTAGCAGAGCTTCGGGCTGCACATGAACTTCGTCAGGTCGACGAGGTGCACGCGCCGCATGCCGCGGCGCAGCGCGGCGATCGCCGCGGGATCGCGCCGCACTGCCCGCGAGCGCGGGAACGAGCAGACCTGGCCCACCCGCTGCCTGCGGCGCATCGCGCGATCGACGCACAGGCTCGTCTCGTCGCCGCGCACCGGCGTGTCGCGCAGCACGATGATCTCGCGCACGGTGCTCGGCAGCCGCCGCCACGCCTTGAGGAACCCCTGGATCTCGTACTCGCGGCTGCTGCGGCCGCGCGGGGCGCGAACCCCGAGCCCCGCCAGCTGCGAGACGAAGACCGTGCGAACCTCGGGATGGCGCCGGAACCACTCGTGGACCGCTCGCCGCCAGTACGCACAGCTCTTGCGCTGCGTCGGCTCGAGATCGGGCGTCGCGGTCGACAGCGGGCAGCCGCTGCGCGTCAGCGAGTACCCGGTCCAGCGCCGGGCCTGGGCGACGACCTCGATCGCCCCGCGCCAGTGGGCGGCGTGGCTGTCGCCGATGACGGCGATCGTGCGCTGCGCCCGCGTGGTCTGGACGCCGAACTGACAGGTGAAGGGAACGGTCTCCGACACGACCACGCAGGGCGCGTTGGGGTCGGTCGCGGCGTCGATCGGAGCCGGCGTGACCGTGGTCCGCAGCTCGGAATTGACGCAGCGAAAGCGCGGGTTGCGCGATGCCGCGCCGAAGCAGCGCGGCTCCGCCAGCGGCCGGATCTGGGCGATCACGTTGCCGTTGTCGGGCGCGAAGTCGGCGCACGGCGCCGCCGGATCGCACGACCAACGCGACACGGCCTGCCACGAGTACCGGCCCTGGCCGAGATGGACCGCGCTCGGATCGAAGATCGCCTCGACCGAGCGGGTGTCCGGCCGCGTCGTGGCCGCGGGCACGTTCCCGCCCGCGACGGTGCCGCCGAACGGATCGAGGCGGGTGAACGCGACACCCGCGTCGCCCTCGCCGGCGTCGCGCAGGCAGACGCGCGAGCGCGGCGTCGGCAGCCGGCCGTAGTACAGGTTGATGCACAGCGACTGGGTCAGCGCCGACAGGTCGGCGGGCGCCCACTCGCCCTCGGTCGTGACGCGCATGACGAGCTGGGTTCCGCGCTGGCCGAGCGTCACCGAGCGCATGTCGAGCGGGCTGGCGCCCGCGTCGACGCCGTCGGCGTGCGGCTTGGGGTCACGGTCGGGTGCCGCCGCGGCGCTCGCGGCGGACAGCGCGAGGAGCGCGAGGGCCAATGAGAAGACTCTGAGGATGCGTTCGGCGGCTTTCACGGTTCGACATCATGCCCGTTCGATGTGTCACCTTGTCGCAGCCCGCACGCCTGCTCTGCGCAGATCCCCCCGAAGGAGCCCAATGACGTCGTCTCACAGCCGCCTTATCCGCATCATCGCCGTGTCCGCCTGCCTCGCCGCCCTGGGCCTCGTGGGTGCGCAGCCGAGTTCTGCGGCGACGAAGACGTACGGCTGTGGGGATTACCCGACGTCGAAGCTTCCGGACGGCCGCAACGGCGGCTACTGGACCAACATCAGCGCGCGTGGCTCGTGGACGAAGAAGTCGTCTGCCTGCAGGTCCGCGCGCAGCCTCGTCCGCGCCTACTACAACTGCCGCCGCAAGAAGGGCGTCAGGGGCTCGTGCCACAACCGGACCGTCAACGGCCTGAAGTGCCGCGAGAGCAATCGCAAGGAAGTCTCCTCCGCGATGGGCGGCGAGATCAGGGCGACCGTGACATGCCGCAAGGGCTCCAAGCGGATCAAGCACGACTACTCGCAGGGCCTGAAGCGCACCTGAGTCCCGCGATCAGCCGGCGGCGAACCTGACCACGCCGCCGTCGCGCTGCTCGACCACCCGCCCGTCGCCCACGAGCAGGTCGACGTGCCCGAGTACCTCTGACAGCGTCAGGTAGGCCTGCGTGACCGCGACGTTGCCCCACAGCGACTGCGCGATCTCGTAGGCCGTCGCCGGACCGTCGTCGGCGATGAGGCGGCGGATCTTCTCCGCCCGGCGTGCGTGCAGCCGGAAGCGCTCGTCGATGAGCGCGACGTGGTCGGTCACCGGCTCGCCGTGGCCGGCGAGCACGAGGTCGACGCCCTCCATCGCCCGCGTCGCCCGCAGCGACTCGAGGTAGATCTCCAGCGCGTGCGGTCGCTCGGCGGCCTCGCCGCCCCCGCCGCCGCCGTCGGCGGCCTCGACGCTGGCCGCCGTGAGCGGCCGGGAGATGAGCGGGTTCGACGAGATGTGCTTGATGAGGTGATCGGCGCCGAGCACGATCCCTTGCTGCTCGTCGTGGAAGATGGTGTCCGACGGGGAGTGGCCCGGACGGTGGTGCACGCGCAGCCGTCGGTCGCGCAGGCGCAATTCCGACCCGGCCGTGAGCGGCCGCGTGACGGTCGCCGACGCGCCCCAGCCGCGGTAGCTCTGCGACACGCCGACGAGCGCATGGCGGACGTCATCGGGGATGCCGTGCTCGGCCATCATCCGCTCGGCGAACGCGTCGTCGGCGTCCATCGCCTCGCTCCAGTTGCCGACCCACGGGGCGAGCAGGTCCAGCGCCGCCACCTCCGCGCCCGAGCGGCGGGCGAGGATCGCCACGAGCCCGAGGTGGTCGATGTGCTGGTGGGAGATGACGATCAGCCCGAGGTCCTCCACGCGGCGGCCGTGGGCGGCCAGGGCGCGCTCGAGCGTGTCGAGCGCGGTGCCCGAGTTCGGGCCGCTGTCGACGAGCGTCAGCGGGTCGTCGTCGATGAGGTACGTGTTGACCCGGCCGATCCGAAACGGCGTCGGGATCGGCATGCAGTGGATGCCGGCGTCGGCGGCGCGGGCCAGCGCCGCCACGGCTGGGTCGGCCACCTTCACGAACGGATGATGTCGAGCACCTCGTCGCGCCGGCGCTCCATGTCCTCCACGGAGACCAGCGACTCCAGGCACAGGCGCATGAGCGGCTCGGTGTTCGACGTGCGCACGTTGAAGTGCCAGTCGTCGTAGTCGACCGAGACGCCGTCGAGGTGACCGATCCTCGCGTCGTCGTAGCGCTCCTCGATCGCGGCGAGCTTCGCGTCGCCGTCCTCGACGGTCGAGTTGATCTCGCCCGAGATGAAGTACGTCGAGCGATAGCGGTCCAGCAGCGTCGACAGCTTGACGTCCTCGACGCTGAGCAGCTCGAGGATGAGCAGCGCCGGGATCGTGCCGCTGTCGGCGCAGTAGAAGTCGCGGAAGTAGTAGTGGCCGGAGACCTCGCCGCCGAACATCGCGCCCTCGTCGCGCATGCGCGTCTTGAAGAACGCGTGGCCGACGCGGTTGGGGTGCGCGGTGCCGCCGGCGGCGGCGACCGTGTCGGCGACCGCGCGGCTGGCGCGGACGTCGTAGAGGATCGCCTCGCCGGGGCTCTTGCGCAGCAGCGACTCGGCCAGCAGCGCGGTGAGGAAGTCGCCGTCGACGAACTCGCCGGTGTCGTCGATGAAGAAGCAGCGGTCGGCGTCGCCGTCCCACGCGATCCCGAGGTCAGCCTGCTCCTCGACGACCTTGCGCATGATGAACTCGCGGTTCTCGGGCAGCAGCGGGTTGGGCTCGTGGTCGGGGAACTCGCCGTCGGGCGTCCAGTAGGCGGTGACGAGGTCGAGGCCGAGTTGCTCGAGCAGCGGTCCGACCATCGGGCCGGCCATCCCGTTGCCGCCGTCGACGACCACGCGCAGCGGCTTGACCGCGTCGGGGTCGATGAACTTCAGCGCGTCGGCGCGAAACTCGTCGTAGATCTCGACCTCCTCGACGCTGCCGCGCTCGGACTCGGGGGGCGGGTCGCCGAGACCCGCCTCGATCGTGCGGCGGACGTCCTGGATGCCGGCGTCGCCGGACAGCGCGATCGCCCCCTCGCGCACGAGCTTGGCGCCCGTGTAGGCCTTCGGGTTGTGCGACGCGGTGCACATGAGCCCGCCGTCGAGCTCGCGCGAGCCGACGAGCCAGTAGAGCATCTCGCTGCCGACCTGGCCGGCATCGATCACGGTCGCGCCCTCGCAGGTCATGCCGTCGCGGTAGCGGGCGGCGAGCTCGGGCGCGCTGAGGCGCATGTCGCGGCCCAGGCCGATGCGCAGCTCGCCGACCGGCTTGCCACCCAGGTCGGAGAGGACGCGCGCGAACGCGCGGCCGACGGCTTCGGCGACGTCGCCGTCGATCTCGTCCCCGTACAGGCCGCGGACGTCATAGGCCTTGAAGATCTGCTGTGGAGCGGTGGTTGGCATGAGGCGCGGATCGTAGGGGATGGGTTCGCCGTCAGCTGCCGGGGCCGAGCAGCTCGACGCGGTCGCCGAGCGCGATCACCCCGGCATGTTCGACCGCGCTGTTGAGGGCCAGCTTGCCCCCGAACCGGGCGGAGATATCGCGCAGCACGCCGACGTCCTGGACGAGCGTGTCGGGATGAAACGTCGTCATGACGCAGCGCGCCCGCAGCGAGTCCAGCCGGATGACCACCTCGCCGATCCGCAGGCGCCGGCCTTCCCACTCCCGTTCGGCGAGTCCCTCGACCCCGCCGAGGACGATGTTCGGCCGCAGCCGGCGGCCGTCGCGGCCGAAGCTGCGGATCGCGCCGTCGGTCGCCACGAGGAGGGGCAGGACGTCGAAGCGCGCGGTCGTGTCGAGGCTCGCGAGCTGCGTGTCGGGGCCGGCGACGTGCGCCACCACGGCGGCGACCTCGGGCGAGGCGGCGGACCGGTTCTCGACGAGCGGCTCGCCGTCGGGGGAGAGCGTGGCGCGCAGGCCGAGCAGCCCCGGCCGCGTGCGCGACGTGACGATGCCGTGCGGCCCGCGGACGACGACGACGCGGTCGCCGGCGATCCCGTCGAGGTTGATCTCGGCGGTTTCGAGCGCCTCGCCGGCCATCGACTTGACGGGATAGCGCCAGAGCTGCTGCACGTAGATCTCCATGACGATGAGGGTACCTAACGGGCAAGAACCATCTAAACCGTTAGGAAGCATCATCTGCCGTCCTGCGGCAGGGGGGTCTTCCCGTTTGCGTCCCCTATATGGACGAAATCGCGGTGACCCCCCTTGATGACTGCCACGGCTAACGGATGCCCGCCTCACTACCGTTAGACAACCATGACGACCCGCTACCCCGGTCCGCTGCGCGATCAGCCGCTCCCGATCGAGCTGCACAACACCCTCTACGCGACGACGCGCGGCGACCGCTGCGACGGGATCGCCGACGCGGCCGCGCTGCGCGCGTGGCTGGCCGCCGTGGCGAGCGACCTGCCGGTGCCGGCCCCGAGCATCGACGCCGACCGCAGCGCAGCCTTCCGGGCGCTGCGCGATGCCGTGCGCAGCGCACTCCACGCCGCGCTCGACGACAAGCCCGTCCCGCCGCGCGCGCGCCGGACGCTCAACGACACCGCCGCCGCCTGCCCGCGCTCGACCCAGCTCGCGGCCGACGGGACGCGCCGCGTCCGCTACCACGCCGAGGACCCCACGCAGATCGTGCTCGCCGCGATCGCGCACGAGACGATCGCCCTCGTCACTGGCCCGCGCGCCCGCGATCTGCGCCTCTGCGGCGCCCCCGGCTGCGTGCTCGCCTTCCTCAAGGACCACCCGCGGCGCGCCTGGTGCTCGCCGTCCTGCGGCAACCGCGCCCGGCAGGCCCGCCACTACGCGCGGCACCACCACTAGAATCCGGCCGATGTCAGGCCATTCCAAATGGGCTTCGATCAAGCACAAGAAGGCCGTCGTGGACTCGCGCCGCGGCAAGCTGTTCACGAAGCTCGCCCGCGCGATCACCACCGCGGCCCGTGACGGCGGTGGCGAGCTCGAGGGCAACCCGGCGCTGCAGCTCGCCGTCCAGAAGGCGCGCGACGCCTCGATGCCGAAGGACAACATCGAGCGCGCGATCGCCAAGGGCACCGGCGCGGGCGCCGACGCGGCCGCCATCGAGGACGTCATGTACGAGGGCTATGGCCCCGGCGGCGTGGCGCTGCTGATCGAGGCGATGACCGAGAACCGCAACCGCACCGGCGCCGACGTGCGCCACCTGCTGACCAAGCACGGCGGCAGCCTCGGCGCGCCGGGCTCGGTCGCCTACCTCTTCGACAAGCGCGGGCTGATCCTCGTCGACGGCGAGCGCTACACCGAGGACGACCTCCTGCCGGCCATCGAGGCCGGCGCGGAGGACATCGCCGACGAGGAGGGCGTGTTCGAGATCACCACCGAGCCGGCCGACCTCGCCGCCGTGCGCGCGGCGCTGGAGGAGGCCGAGATCGAGCTGCAGTCCGCGGAGCTCGCCTGGCTGCCCAGCGTCCGCGTCCCGGTCGCCGAGGACGACGCGGCGAAGCTCATGCGGCTCATCGACGCGCTCGAGGACAACGACGACGTCGACGCGGTGCACCCGAACTTCGACATCGACGCCGAGGTTCTCGAACGGGTCGCCGGCTGAACGCCCCGCCCGCCCGCCGGAGGACTACTCCACCCAGGGACGGGCCTGCTTGACCGCGAGCTGGCCGTGCCGGTCGACCTTGAACTCGACGTCCATCGCGAAGCCCGGGTCGTCCTGCTTGCCGTAGAGGGCCTTGAAGCGCTCCTGGATCGTCGCCAGCAGCTTCGTCAGCTCGGCGATCTGCTCCGCGGTCATGACGGTGGCGCCGTCCTCGGTCAGCGTCGAGCGGCGGATGTACTGCGTCTCGTACTCGCCGTGCTCGCCGATCGCCGAGATCAGCAGCTCGTCCGGGACAGCGCTGGGGTCGGGGTTCGTGACGAGCGACTCGCCGACCTGGACGTTGACGTAGAAGCCCGGCCAGAACGGGTCGTAGGGGTTCTTCGTGACCGCGACGCCGTTGGCCAGCTCGTCGTCGTAGTTCTCGTGGACGAGCACGCCCATCGCCGCCGCCAGGTGGTCGATGCGATGAAAGTCGCGCTCGTCGAACGCGCGGAGGTTCCACAGCGATGCCCACACCTGCTTGATCGTCTTGCTCAGATCGCCCTCGTCGGGGCGGTGCGTGAAGGAGTCGTACAGGCCGGCGCCGTTGAAGCCCTCGAGATCCTCGTTGTTCGTCGACGAGCGGCAGCGGATCGGCGTCACCAGGCCGAAGTTCGCCTGCATCCACAGCAGCGCCGCCTCGTCCTCGTCCGCGATGTCGCCCTGTTTGATCTTCTTGCGCAGCTTGGCGAGCTTCTCCTCGCGCTGCGCCGGGTCGGCTGTGTCCGGGTCGGCGATGAGCTCGCGCGCGTCGTCGTACAGGCCGTTGTCGCGCATGAAGCGGTCATAGAAGCCAAACGGGATCGCGTAGCCGTCGGGGGCGACGCCGTGCGGCAGCATCCGCAGCAGCTCGGCGACGTTCGCCGCCTTGGCGCCGACGCGCTGGGCGTCGCCGTGGCCGAGCCGCGTGAGGTCGGTGATCTCCGTCAGCGAGAGATCGCGCGGGGGCGTCTGCGGCTGCGCCGGACGGATGCGCTCCAGCCAGGCCGCGACCTCCTCGGCGGTGGCGGGCGCGAGCGCGAAGTCCTCCGCACCCACCTCGTAGCGCACGATACGGCCCACGAGCGGCGCGATCCGCTCGTGCGTGGCGGCATCGCGCACGTAGGCGTTGGGCGTGTCGTTCTGCTTGGCCTTGAGGTTGATGTGCGACAGCGGCGTCTGCGGTGTGGCGCTGATCACGCCGGCGACGTGGCCGAGGTCGTTGGGCAGCGTCGCAAACAGGGCGACGTCGCGGATCGTCGGCGGCCGCGCGGTGGTGGGGTCGACCGCGGTCAGGACGCCGAAGCCCTCGCCGGGGTTCAGCGCGACGTAGGCGACGTTGGCGAACAGCTCCTGCGTGGAGATCGAGCGCACGCCGAGCTGCTGGAGTTGTGCCGCGTCCTGCGCGAACAGCGCCTCCTGCGTATCGCCGGCCGGGTGGTAGGCGAGCCGGCCGGCCGCGAACGCCATCGCCGCGCCGACGAGGTCGTAGGCGACCGCGACGTGGGGCGCGCGAACCGGGTCGGTCGGCCAGAACTCGAGCGCGTACAGGCCGGGCTCCCCGCCGCCCGCCGGCTCGTAGCGATCGTTGGCGATGATCGTGCCGGCGAGGTTCGAGCGGTCGTCGCGGAAGTACGTGATCGCGTTGAAGTCGCGGTTGGAGATCTCCAGCCCGAGGCCCCGGGTCGCGAAGTCCCAGTGAAACGCGAACGTCTTCGTGTTGAGGAAGTACAGCTGCGGCGATGGCGTGTCGACGCCGAGGATCAGCAGCTTGCACTCCTCGGCGGCGAGCTGCCCCGGGACGTCGTCGCGCCGCGCGAGCAGCTCGAAGGTGGCGCGGTCCGGGATGCTGCGGGCGCCGGTCTCGATCGGCAGCTGCGCGGGGGCATCGGTGTGGGAGGTGCTCACGCTCTTGCGCTCCTGGGGTGAGGTTCCCTGCGACTGTACGCCCGCCGCCCGAGATCGTGCAAGGGCATCCGGGAGGCTCGTCAGGCCGTCTCGAGCTGCCCCGTCTTCGCCAGCCAGCGGTCCACGACGAAGCCGCCGAACGGCAGCACCGCGCCGGCGAGCACGAGGACGGTCTGCTTCGTGGTCCAGCCGGCCGAGCGCGCGACCGCCAGCGCGATCACGACGTAGGCCAGAAAGAGCGTGCCGTGCAGCGGGCCCATCACGTTGACGCCGCCCTCGGAGTGCACGACGTAGGCGACCACGAGGAGGATGAGAAAGCTCGTCGCCTCGGCGAGGGCGACATAGCGAAAGGTCTTGATCGAGAACAACAGGGCTCCTTTTGACGGCGGTGGGCCATCGTAATCTCGGGCGCGTCCGGGCGGCCCGGCGGGAGGCATCCGACCCGGCGCGCAGAATGCAAAGCCATGATCGTCCTCGGCATCGATCCCGGCACCGCGAACACCGGCTACGGCGTCGTCGAACGCCGTGGCAGCCGCCTCCTCGCGCTCGACGGCGGCGTCATCACCACGCGTCCCGAGGCCCCGCCGCAGATCCGCCTGGCCAACATCCACCGGCGTGTCTGCGAGCTGCTCGACGAGCACAAGGTCGGCGTCCTCGCGATGGAGGACGTCTACTTCGGGCGCAACATCTCGAGCGCCTTCGCCGTCGGCCAGGCGCGCGGCGTCGTGATGCTCGCCGCCGGCCAGCGGCGCCTGCCGTGCGTCTCCTACACGCCCCAGCAGATCAAGTACGCCGTCTGCGGCTCCGGCCGCGCCGACAAGGACCAGGTCGCGCGGATGGTCCAGGTGCTGCTCAGCCTCGAGTCGCCGCCGCGCCCCGACCACGCCGCCGACGCGCTGGCGATCGCCATCTGCCACGCCAACGGCGCGCCGCACGCGGCGGCCGTCGCCGAGAGCGTCGTCGTGCCCGAGCCCGCCGACATCGCCGAGATGCGCGTCTCGCGCGGCCCCGGCACGGCGCCCGGCGCGCTCGGCGACAGCGGCGACCTGCCGGCGCCTTCGCACGACGAATGATCGCCCTGCTGCGCGGCGAGGTCGCGGTCCGCCGCGCCGACCACGTCGTCGTCCTCGCCGGCGGCGTCGGCTACCGCCTGGCGGTCTCGGCCGAGACGCTGCGCCACGTGCCCGCGGTCGGGAGGCCCGTCACGCTGCACAGCCATCTCGTCGTGCGCGACGACGCGCTCGCGCTCTACGGCTTCGCCCACGAGCAGGAGCGCGACCTGTTCCTCGCGCTGATCAACGTGCAGTCCGTCGGGCCCAAGGTGGCGCTCGCCGTGCTCAGCGGCGGCACCCCGCGCGAGCTCATCTCGGCCGTGGCGTCCGGCGACGTCGCGCGGCTGCAGGCGGTGCCCGGCATCGGCAAGCGCACCGCCGAGCGGATCGTCGTCGAGCTGCGCGAGAAGGTCGGCGGCGCCGCGCTGGACGACGAGATCGTCATCACGCGCTCCGACAGCCCGCAGCGCGTCGCCCGCGACGGCCTCGTGGAGCTCGGCTTCACCGTCGTGGAGGCCGACGAGGCGCTGCGCGACGCCGTCGGAGAGACGCCCGAGGAGCTCATCGCCGAAGGCCTGCGCGCCGCGCGCAGATCGTCCGATGCGGTCACCGGCGGTGACCGCGCGTGAGCTCGGTGACGCCGCGCATCCAGACCCCGGTCCTGCTCGAGGAGGACGAGCTCGATCGCTCGCTGCGCCCGCGCCGCCTGGAGGACTTCGTCGGCCAGCCGTCGCTCAAGGAGCAGCTGGCGATCTCGATCGAGGCCGCGCGGGCGCGCGACGAGCCGCTCGACCACGTCCTGCTGGCCGGGCCGCCCGGCCTGGGCAAGACGACGCTGGCGCAGATCGTCGCCGCCGAGCTCGGCGTGCCGTTCGTGCAGACGGCGGGGCCGACGCTCGAGCGCAAGGCCGACATCGCCGCGTTCCTCACCGCGCTGGAGCCGCGCAGCGTGTTCTTCGTCGACGAGATCCATCGCCTCCAGCGGGCGCTGGAGGAGACCTTCTATCCCGCGATGGAGGATCGCCAGCTGCCGATCACCGTCGGGCTCGGCGCCGGCGCGCGGATCGTCACGCTCGACCTGCCGCCGTTCACGCTCATCGGCGCCACGACGCGCACCGGCCTGCTCACCGCGCCGCTGCGCGACCGCTTCGGCCTGCAGCACCGCCTCGAGCACTACGGCTTCGACGACCTCGCGACGATCGTCGAACGCTCGGCCCGGATCCTCGGCGTCACGCTCGAGCGGGAGGGGGCGGTGGCGATCGCCGGCCGCAGCCGCGGCACGCCGCGCGTCGCCAACCGTCTGCTCAAGCGCGTGCGCGACTACGCCGAGGTGCGCTGCGAGGGGGTCGTCTCCGCGGCCGCGGCCGACGCGGCGCTCGCGCTCATGGAGATCGACGACCTCGGCCTGGATCGCCTCGACCGCGAGCTGCTGCGCGCGCTGTGCGTGAAGTTCGAGGGCGGCCCGGTCGGCCTCTCGACGCTCGCCGTCACCGTCGGCGAGGAGCAGGACACCATCGAGGACGTCTACGAGCCCTACCTGCTGCAGTGCGGGCTGCTCAAGCGCACCCCGCGCGGCCGCGCGGCGACGAAGCGCGCCTACGAGCACATCGGCCTCGAGCCGCCGGCCGCCGCCGCGGAGAGCCTGTTCTGAACGCCGTTCCCGGCGCGCGCGGCCCGGCGCCGCCTTCACCTGGGATTAAGCGGCGCTGTTCTAGGCTTACCAGCGCAATGGCACATCTGTTCATCTGTCCGAACTGCGGCAACCGCAGCACGGAGACCGATCGCACCGCCGGTTTCTCGCGCCAGGCCAAGGGCTGCGCCAAATGCGGGTTCGGCTTCCTCTTCGAGTTGCTCGACGATTATTACCCGGCTCCCACGGCGGCGTTCTTCGTGTGCGATCAGGAGGGGCGGGTCATCGGCTGCGGCCGCGGGTCCTTCGAGCTGACCGGCCTCAACGACGAGCGGGTGATCGGTCGCAAGGCCAACGAGGTCCTCGGGCTGCGCTTCGAGGACGGCAGCGATCACGTCAGCACCGTGCTCGAGTGGGGCGTGCGCGCGCTGGGCAAGCGCGTCACGGTCAACGCCGAGGGCGATCTGCCGGCCGACGCCACCGCCGACCTGTTTCCCGCCTACGACGACGACGGCGGACTGCTGCTCGTCCTCACGCCGGGCAAGTAACCTGCTGAGAAGACCTCTGTGAGCGATCGCCAGCGCAACCTCTTCGTCCTGCTGCTCGTCGCCGGGCTCCTGATCGCCTCTGCGGTCGTGCTCGCGACGAAGCCGACGAAGCTCGGCCTCGACCTGCAGGGGGGCGTCGAGCTCGTCTACGAGGTCAAGCCCCGCGCCGGCGAGCCCAAGCCGGACAGCGAGACGCTGCAGCGCACGATCGACGTCATGCGCGAGCGCGTCGATCAGCTCGGCGTCGCCGAGCCCGAGATCCAGCAGTCCGGCTCCGAGCAGATCAACGTCGCGCTGCCCGACGTCTCGAACCTGCAGGACGCGATCCGCCAGGTCGGCACCGTCGCGCAGATGGCGTTCTACGACTGGGAGCCCAACGTCATCGGGCCCGACGGCAGGCCCGACCCGACGAACCCCGCGGTGACCGGCGGACAGGCCGCCGGCGACCCGAGCGTCGGCCTGACGCTCTTCGACGCCCTGCTGCGCGCCGAGAAGCGCCCGGCGAAGATCGAGGCCGACAACTCGCGCGACGGCAACCTCTACTACGCCGTCGACCGCAAGGCCAAGCGCGTCTTCGGCCTCGGCGAGGAGAACCGCGCGGATGCGCTGGCCAACGTGCCCGCCGACAAGCGCGAGCAGGCCGAGATCATCACGGTCAAGCCCGACACGGTGATCGTCCGCGCGCAGAAGCCCGAGAAGGGGCCCGAGCCCAACCGCTGGTTCGTCCTGCAGGACGACGTCGCGCTCCAGGGCAAGGAGATCAAGGACCCCGAGCAGAACTTCGACCAGGGCGCGGGCGGCTCGGGCACGCCGATCGTCACGTTCAACTTCACCGACAAGGGCCGCGAGACCTGGGAGCAGGTCACCAAGGCGATCGCGCAGCGCGGCTCGGAGAGCGTCGGGATCCTGCAGACCCGCGAGCAGTCGCTGCAGCACTTCGCGATCGTGCTCGACAACGAGCTCGTCTCATCGCCGACGATCGACTTCCAGCAGTACCCGGAGGGCATCGACGGAGCCAACGGCTCGCAGATCGAGGGCGGCTTCACGATCCAGAGCGCCCAGGATCTCGCGAACATCCTCAAGACCGGCGCGCTGCCGGTGCGCCTGGAGCTCATCTCGAGCTCGCAGGTGTCCGCCACGCTCGGCAAGCAGGCGCTTAGCCAGGGTCTCGCCGCCGGCATCGCGGGCTTCATGATCGTCGCGCTGTTCCTGCTGATCTTCTACCGGATCCTCGGCGCGATCGCGGTCGTCGCGCTGGGTGTCTACGGCGTGTACTTCTTCGCGCTCATCAAGCTCATCCCGGTCGTCCTCACGCTGCCCGGCATCGCCGGCCTGATCCTGACGCTGGGGGTGGCCGCTGACGCGAACATCGTGATCTTCGAGCGCGTCAAGGAGGAGATCCGCGGCGGCAGATCGATCGCCTCGGGCATCGCGACGGGCTACAAGAAGGGTTTGACGGCGATCATCGACGCGAACGTCGTCACGATCATGGTCGCCTTCATCCTGTTCGTCCTGGCAACGTCCGGGGTCAAGGGCTTCGCGCTGACGCTGGGTCTCGGCGTCATCGTCTCGCTGTTCACCGCGGTGCTGGCGACCCAGGCGATCCTCGGCGTGATGGGCAAGTCGCGGATGATCAGCAAGCCCAGCGCGCTCGGCGCCGGCAAGCCCAAGGGCGACCGCCTGCGGATCAACTACATGGGCTACTCGAAGTGGTTCTTCAGCGCGTCGGGCGTGATCCTGCTCGTCTGCACGCTGGCGCTGGGCTCGAAGGGCATCAACTTCGGCATCGACTTCGAATCGGGCACGCGGATCAACGTCCAGATGGTGCAGGACCTCGACGAGGACGCCGTGCGCGACGTCATCGAGGCCGAGGGGCTCGCCAGCGCCGAGATCCAGAAGGTCACCGGCCTCGAGGGCGCCAAGGGGGCCAGCGCGTTCCAGATCTCCACGGACAACCTCGCGCCCGCGGAGGTCACGAAGGTCGAGAACGCGCTCGAGGCGAAGTACGACCTCGCCGACGAGCCGAGTTCCACCTCGATCGGGCCGACCTTCGGCCAGTCGGTCGCCAACTCCGCGGTGATCGCGATCATCGCCTCGCTGTTCGTCATCTCCGCGTACCTCGCGCTGCGCTTCGAGCCCAAGTACGCCGTTCCGGTGCTGATCGCGGTCATGCACGACATCCTCATCACTGCGGGCGTGTACGCGCTCGTCGGCCAGGAGGTGTCAACGGCGACGGTCGCGGCGTTGCTGACCGTCTTGGGCTTCTCGCTGTACGACACGATCATCGTGTTCGACCGAATCCGCGAGAACGTCCCGCGCATGCCGCGGGCGGCGTTCTCGCAGATCGTCAACCGCTCGATGTCCGAGGTCATCGTGCGCTCCCTGGCCACGAGCTTCTGTTCCGGCCTGCCGGTCCTCGCGCTGCTGCTGTTCGGCGGCGAGACGCTGCAGGCGTTCGCGTTCGCGCTGCTCATCGGCACGATCTCGGGCACGTACTCGTCGGTCTTCATCGCCGGTCCCGTGCTGGCGGCCTGGAAGGAGCGCGAGCCGGTCTACCGCCGCCGCCACGCGCGGATCGCCGCCGAGAACGGCGGCGTCGTGCCGGCCTACGCCACCGGCGCCGCGAGCGAGCAGGTCGATCCTCAGGCCGACAAGCGCAAGCTGCGCCGCGGCGCGCGCCTGACCGCGCCCGACGATCCCGAGGCGAGCGTGTCACGCGAGGAGTTCGAGGAGCTCGTGCGCGACCTGCACGTCGACCCCGTCCCGCGCAGCACCGCGGTCGCCGACAAGCCCAAGCCGAAGGCCAAGACGGCCAAGCCCGCTCCCGCGCCCGCGACGCGCGACGAGTCCGCCGACGCGCTGCCCGAGGACGTCACGATGCCGCCCGCCTCGAAGGCCGCGGCCGCGCCGAAGCGACCGAAGAACTCGTCGGCGGCCAAGCGCCGCTCCAAGCACGGAAGGCCGCGCTGAGCCATGGGACTGCTCGCCTGGACGATGATGGGCCTCGCCCTCTGGCACTTCACGGTGTTCCTGCCCGATCGCTGCTGGGCGGGGATCATCGGCGCCTTCCTGGGCTGCGTGTTCGGCGCCATCATCTTCGGCCTCGTGATCCACGGCTTCGCGATCCCCGGCCAGGACGACACGAACCTCCTCACCGCGGTGGAGTGCATCCCCGGCGTCCTGCTGGGCTACGGCCTGTTCTACTGGCTCGGCGCGCGCCAGGAGGCCGCCGCCGCCCGGGCCGACGACGAGCCGCTCACGGCCTGAGCCCGGCCGGCTCCGGAGCGGACCGGCCCGCCGCCGGCAGGGATTCGCGCGCCGCGCGCGTAGTTGACCGTCATGTCGCCCGACGGAGCCGGATCGCAGCGCATCACGGTCATCGGCGCGGCCACGCGGCCGCCGCCGGACGCCGCACCGTCGAACGGGACGCGTGAGCCCGCGCCCTCGCGGGAAGTGCGGTCGAGGACGCATGCGATGCAGCAGAGCGGCTGGACAACCCGACGGCTGAGCGTCGCCGCCGTGCTCGGCGCGGCGGCCGTGATCGGCGGCGGCCTCGTCTTCGTCGCGAAGTTCGGCGGCGACCGGGCACCGGGCGACAACCCGTTCATGGCGTTCGCCTTCGGGCTGTTCGTCATCGGGATGGTGGTGTTCTGCGCCGCGGTGATCGCGCTCATCGGGACCGGCGTCAGCGTCATCGCCGATACCCGCGGCTGGGCGCCGGCCGCCGTGGTCGCGTTCGCGCCGCTGGCGATCGTCTGGCTGCTGTACCTCGCCGGCGCCGTCGGCTACGCGATTCCCGCGGTGCTGTCGCTGGTGATCATCGGCGGGTTCGTCGTCGCCTTGAAGTAGTCACTCCGCGCTGATGAGCTGATCGGCCGGGGCGTCGTCGTCGCGCAGGACGGCGGTCGCGCCGGCGATCCGCCGCACCGCCGCGCGGTGAAACGTGCGCGCGCCGCGCGCGGTCGAGCGGACCGCCGGCGCGAGCGGGCGGTCGGAGGCCAGGAAGACGACGTTGCCGCCGCGCGGCTCGCCGTTCGCGGCGCGCGCGACGAGCCGCACGTCGGCGAAGACGTCGAGCAGCGTCGCCGCCTCGGCGCGCAGCAGCGCAAGGGGGCGCTGGTCGATGAGGTTCAGCGCGTACAGCCCGCCGGGCCGCAGGACGCGGCGGATCTCGCGCGCGAACTCGGCGGTGGCCAGATGCCAGGGCACCGAGCGGCTGCCGAAGGCATCGCCGATGACGACATCCGCGGAGTCGGTCGGCTCCTCGCGCAGCGTCACCCGGGCGTCGCCGACCCGGACGCGCAGCGCCGGCCCGGTGCGCAGCGCCAGCCGCCGCCGCGCCAGCCGCACGAGCTCGCCGTCGACCTCCAGCACCCGCGCGCGCGAGCCCGGCCGGACCGCGGCGACGTAGCGCGGCAGCGTGAAGCCGCCGCCGCCGAGGTACACGGCGTCGAGCGGGCCGACGGGCAGCGCGGCGATCGCGTCGCCCATCCAGCGGGTGTAGTCGAACTCGAGGTGGTCGAGGTCGTCGAGGTCGACGTGGGAGTGGCGCAGGTCGTCGAGGATCAGCGTCCGCTGGCCCTGTCCGGCATCGACGATCACGGCGCAGTGGTAGTCGGTCTCCGCGTCGCAGGGCGAGCCCACGGCCAGGGCCGCGGCGGCCAGCGTGGCCGCACCGGCGACGCAGACGATCGCGACCGCGGGGGAGGTGACGCCGAAGCGCAGGGCGAGCGCCAGCGCGACGGCCAGCAGCAGGCCGCCGATCGCCAGCACGGCGGCGCTCGTCGGCATGAGCGGGACCAGCGCGAAGCCGGTGCCGAAGGTCCCCAGCAGGGCGCCCGCGGTCGCCCAGGCCGACAGGCTCCCGACGACGCGGCCGGTGTGCTCGAGGTCGTGCAGCTGCAGCTTGGCCACCACCGGGCTCACCGCGCTGAGCACGAAGGCGGGCGGAAACAGGACCATCAGCGCGATCGCCAGGGCCGTCAGCCCGCTCGTGCCGCGGGCGGCCTCGCCGAAGACCCGCACGAGCGGCACGCTCGCGATGCACAGCAGGCCGCCGGCGCCGAGCAGCAGCGGCAGCAGCCAGCGGCCGTCGAAGCGGTCGGCGGCGCGTCCGCCCGCCGCGGCGCCGGCGGCGATCCCGGCCAGCGCCGCGCCGATGATCGCGGTCGTCGTCTCGAGCGTCAGCCCGACGTAGGGCGCCAGCAGGCGCACCCCGAGGATCTCGAGCACGAGCACCGCGCCGGCCGCGAGGAAGACGAGGGCCCTGGCCGCGCGGGCGCCGAGCGACGGGGGCGCCGCGGGCGCGGGGGAGGGGATCACGGGGCCATCGTAGGGACGGGCACGCGGGCGCGCCCTCGTACGACGGCTTCGCCAACGCGCCCAAACTCCGGGACCGCCGTCCGCTTCCGTCGGGCCCGGCGCGTAGCTTCCCGGGCGTGCCGCCGGATCCGCCCTGCCTGAAGATCGCCCCGTGCGCCATCGCCGCGGTGCTCGCGCTCGAGCGCGAGCTCGGGGTGAGCCATCCGACGGCGCAGGTCCTCGTGCGCCGCGGGCTCGCCGATCCCGCCGCCGCGCGGGCGTGGCTGGCGGCGGGCGAACGCCACGACCCGTCGCAGTTCGCCGGCATCGGGGCCGTCTGCGCGCGCATCCTCGACCACGTGCGGGCGGGGCGGCGGATCACGATCCACGGCGACTACGACGTCGACGGGGTCTGCTCGACCGCGATCCTCGTCCGGGTGCTGCGCACGCTCGACGCCGACGTCGACTGGTTTCTGCCCAGCCGCACCGAGGACGGCTACGGCCTCTCGGCGGCGACGGTCGCGCGCCTGGCGGCGCGCGGCACGAAGCTGCTGATCACCGCCGACTGCGCGATCACCGCGGTCGCCGAGGTCGCCGCGGCGCGCGCCGCCGGCATCGACGTCGTCGTCACCGACCACCACAGCCCGCGCTCCGACGGGGTCCTGCCCGACGCGCCGATCGTGCACCCCGCCGTCTGCGGCTACCCGTGCGTCGACCTGTGCGCCGCCGGCGTCGCCTACAAGCTCGCGGCCGCGCTGCTGCAGGCCGCCGGCGAGGACCCGGCGCTCGCCGATCGCGACCTCGACCTCGTCGCGCTCGCCACGATCGCCGACTGCGTGCCGCTGCGCGGCGAGAACCGCCGGCTCGTGCGGGCCGGACTGCGCGCGATGGCCGCGACGAAGCGCCCCGGCCTGCGGGCGCTCATGCGGGTGTCGCGGGCGGATCCCGCACGGATCGACACGACCGCCGTCGGCTTTCGCCTCGCGCCGCGGATCAACGCCGCCGGCCGGCTGGAGCGCGCCGACGCGGGGCTCGAGCTCATGCTCACGCCCGACGAGATCCGCGCCGCGCAGATCGCCGACGAGCTGGACCGGCTGAACTCCGAGCGGCGGATGACCGAGACGCGGATCCTGTTCGAGGCCGAGGCGCTCGTGGCCGAGACCGCAGATCGGTATTCGTACGTGCTCGCCGCGGAGGGCTGGCACAAGGGCGTCATCGGCATCGTCGCCTCGCGCATCGCCGAGCGCCATCACCGGCCCACCGTGCTCGTCGCACTCGACGGCGACCGTGGCACGGGCTCGGGCCGCTCGATCCCCGGCTTCGACCTGCTGGCCGGCCTGGACGCGTCGGCCGGGCACCTCGAACGCCACGGCGGCCACCGCGCCGCAGCCGGCTGCGAGGTGCTCGCCGCGAACCTCGACGCGTTCCGCGACGCCTTCGAGGCGCACGCCGCCGCGACGCTCACCCCCGCGGACCTCGTCGCCACCCGCCGCGTCGACGCGGTCGTCGCCGGCGACGAGATCGGCCTGCCGCTCGCCGAGGAGCTGCAGCAGCTCGCGCCGTTCGGGATCGGCAACCCCGGCGTCACGCTGCTCGTGCCGGCCGCGCGCTGCAGCGACCCGCGCACGATGGGGGAAGACGGCAGGCACGTGCGCTTCACGGTCGCCTCGGGCGCCGCCAGCGCGCGCGCCGTCGCGTTCGGCACCTCGACGGTGGACTGCGAGAACCCGCTCGACGCGACGTTCACGCTCGAGCTCAACGAGTTCAACGGCAGCGTCGAGCCGCGCCTGCTGCTGCGCGACGCGCGGCCGTGCACGCCGGCGCCGATCGTGCTCGTCGGCGAGCCGGGTCCCGAGCCCGGCGCGTACCTGGCGGCGGCGCTGGCCGAGACGGACCGCCCGCTGTCGGACATCGCGCTCAAGCCCCGCGACCTGCGCGCCCCGCTCCGTGATCGCCGCGGGGGCGCCATCGCGGGCACGATCGCCGCACTCGTCGCGTCGGGCGAGCCCGTGCTCGTCGTCGCGGCCGACGCCCGCGCCCGCCTGCGCCACCTGCGCCCGATCCTCGGGGGCTTTGCGCTGTGCTCGCACGACGCGCTGGAGCGTGACCCTGCGCTGGCGCGGATCGGCGGCGCCGACGCCCACGTCGTCATGCTCGACCCGCCCGCCGGGCCGCTGCGCACGTACGGCGCGATGACGCACCTGACGTGGGGCCCGCCTGAGCTAGGCTTCGCAGCTCAGATCCATGAGCGTGAGTACGCACTTCGTGCTTCGCTCACCGCGGTGTACCGGGCCCTGCGGGCCGCGGGCGCGGCGGCGGGTGAGGAGCTCGAGGCGCTGCTTCGCGGTGATGCGAAGACGCCACGGCCGGCAGCGCTGGCCGGCCGCGTCCTCCGGGTCCTCGCGGAGCTGCACCTCGTCAGCCTCGACCCGGACAGCAGGACCGTCACGGTCCCGTCCGCGGAGCGCACCGCGCTCGAGCGGTCGGCGGCGTTTCGGGCATATCAGCAGCGCTACGAGGACGGACTCCCATTTCTGAGCGAGGTGACAGCAAAGGCGGCGTGAGGGCCCCGGCGCGCCAGCGGGTCGTCGCCGGCGCGCGGCGCTCGCCGGTCGATGCCGTCAGCCCGGGCGTGCACCCGCCGGTCGAGCGCGCGGATCTGACCGAGCTCGAGCGCAGCCTGCTCTCCGACGTCTTCGCGATCGTCGAGGAGCACGCCGACGCCTCGGCCGTGCGGATCGATCGCAAGAAGGTCGAGGCGGCGTTCGTCTTCTCGTGCGAGCACCACGCCGACCAGCGCCGGATGTCCGGCGAGGAGTTCATCGTCCACCCGGTCGGCGTCGCGAAGATCTGCGCGGGCATGCGCCTGGACACCGAGACGCTGTGCGCGGCGCTGCTGCACGACACCGTCGAGGACACCTCCGCGTCGCTGCAGGAGGTCCGCCACGCCTTCGGCGACGAGATCGCCAACCTCGTCGACGGCGTCACGAAGCTGACCGGGATCGTCTTCCAGTCGCGCGACGAGGCGCAGGCCGAGAACTACCGCAAGATGATGGTGGCGATGGCCAACGATGTGCGGGTCATCCTCATCAAGCTCGCCGACCGCCTGCACAACATGCGCACGATCTCGGCGATGCCGAAGCAGAAGCAGATCGACAAGGCCAAGGAGACCCTGGAGATCTACGCGCCGATCGCGCACCGGCTCGGCATTCACGCGATCAAGTGGGAGCTCGAGGATCTCGCGTTCCAGGCGCTGCACCCGCGCAAGTACGCCGAGATCAAGGGCCTCGTCAACCAGCAGCGCGAAGAGCGCGAGCAGTACGTCGAGAAGGCCGGCGCGTACCTGCGCCGGGAGCTGGAGGCGCTGGGCATCGACGCCGACATCTCCGGGCGGGCCAAGCACTTCTACTCGATCTACTCGAAGATGACCAAGAAGGGCCGCGAGTTCAACGAGATCTACGACCTCACCGCGATGCGCGTGATCGTCGACTCGGTGAAGGACTGCTACGGCGCGGTCGGCGTCGTGCACTCGCTGTGGAAGCCGCTGCCCGGTCGCTTCAAGGACTTCATCGCGATGCCGAAGTTCAACATGTACCAGTCGCTGCACACGACCGTGATCGGGCCCGAGGGGCTGCCGCTGGAGATCCAGATCCGCACGCGCGAGATGCAGGACATGGCGGAGTTCGGCGTCGCCGCGCACTGGATCTACAAGGTCGGCGGCTCGGACGGCAAGACGGCGGCGGGCGGGCCCACGTCGGACGGCGACGCCAAGCTCAAGTGGCTGCGCCAGATGCTCGAGTGGCAGCAGGACACGTCGGACCCCAAGGAGTTCATGGACGCGTTGAAGGTCGACCTCATCGAGGACGAGGTCTACGTCTTCACGCCCAAGGGCGAGGTGAAGTCGCTGGCGGCCGGCGCGACGCCGCTGGACTTCGCCTACGAGGTCCACACCGACGTCGGCCATCGCTGCGTCGGGGCGAAGGTCAACGGCAAGCTCGTGCCCCTGCACTACGAGCTGAAATCCGGCGACATCGTCGAGGTCATGACCTCCAACCGCGAGCGCGGGCCCTCGCGCGACTGGCTGGCCGTCGTGCGCACCACCCGCGCGCGCAACAAGATCAAGCAGTGGTTCAAGGCCGAGTCGCGTGACGACACCGAGCACACCGGCCGCGAGATCCTCCACGAGGCGCTGCGCAAGCGCGGCCTGCCGTCGCAGAAGATCGTCTCCTCACCGCTGCTGGCCGACGTCATCCGCGAGATGGGCTTCAAGAAGGCCGACGATTTCTACATCGCCCTCGGCGGGGCGAAGATCTCCGCGAAGATCGTCGTCAACAAGATCATGCAGCGCCTCAAGCAGGGCGAGGCCGCCGAGGGCGAGACGCGCACGATGGCCGAGGACCTGCTGTCCACGCGCCGCCAGCGGCGCCAGCCGACGAGCACCTCGACGCAGTACGGCATCGCCGTCGAGGGAGTCGACGACGTCATGCTGCGCATCGCCAAGTGCTGCCGGCCGGTGCCGGGCGACCCGATCGTCGGCTACATCTCGCTCGGCCGCGGGATCACGATCCACCGCGAGGACTGCCCCAACGCCCAGCAGCTGCGCAAGGACCCCGACCGCTTCACCCCGGTGCACTGGGCCGGCGGCCACGAGACGTCGTTCAAGGTCGAGCTGCAGGTCGACGCCTGGGACCGCCACCGCCTGCTCGAGGACCTCTCGCGGACGTTCGCCGAGGCCGGCATCAACATCGTCGAGGCGCGCTGCGTCGTCTCGCACCCGATGGTCCAGAACTGGTTCGTCGTCGAGGTCGGCGACCTGCAGGTCCTCAAGGCGGCGATCAGCCGCCTGCGCAACATCGACTCGGTGTTCGACGCCTACCGCGTCACGCCGGGCGGCGGCTGAGCTCCGCGTCAGTCGAAGGCGAACAGGGCGCCGGCGTCGAGCGCGAAGCCCGGCAGCAGCGGCGAGGTGAGCGTCGTGCCGGCGTCAAACTCGAGCGCGACGTCGAACGTCGGTGACGTTGACGCCGATCGGCGAAACACGAGCAGCACGCTCGCGTCGCCGTCGACGAGCCAGAGCTCCGGCAGGCCCTCGCGCTCGTACACGCGCTTCTTGGTGCCGATGTCGTAGCGCCACGTCGAAGGGGAGCGGATCTCCACGCCGAGATCCGGGACCCGGTAAGGCGGCTTCGCCGCGATCGCCGGCGCACGCTCGGTGCAATACCAGAGCAAGTCGGGCGCGTACACGTTGCGGTCGTCGAGCCGGACGTCGAGAGGCAAGACGACGAGCCCGCGACCGTCACCGCCCTGGACCCATCCGGCGAGCGCGGCGAACAGGCGTCCGTGCAGCACCTGATGCTTGAGCGCAGGCTGGTTCACCACGACCTCACCGTCGACGAGCCAGGTGCGCGGCCACTCGGGCTGCTCCCAAGCGAGGTACTCGTCGGCGGTCATTCGCTGCGCGACCTGCATCGCGTTCATCGTACGCCCCGCCTCCTGCGTCGTGGGCCATCGATCTTCATAGGCGCCGGCCCGGAAGGCTTCGCCCCTACGACACGACGGCCAGCGCCCCCGGCAGCACGCCGAACACCGCCTCGGTGACGTCGCCGAGGTGGTCGCCGTCGGCGTGCAGCGGGATCGGGCGCCCGTCGACCGAGACGCAGCGCAGCCCGTCGACGTCGCGGAAGTCGACGATCTGGCGGTGGCCGACGACCGAGCGCTTGGTCGACAGCAGCCGCACCGCGATCCCCGGGATGTCGACCGGCGAGACCCCGCGCAGCGCGACCCCGGCCAGCGACCCGGTCTGCAGGCCGGCGCCCTCGGCGATCGCGATCGGCTTGTCGTCGAGGTAGGTCATCTGCTCGGCGTTCTGCACGATCGTCGTGATCACGCGCTCGCTGCGCCCCTCGAGGTGCAGCTCCATCCGCGGCGGGTGGCGGACGTAGTGGCGCAGCACGGTCTCGACGGCCGCGTAGACGAAGAAGTACTCGCGCAGCCGGTGGCGCTTGGCGCGCGGCGACTGCTCGATGCGCTTGACGACGCTGGCGTCGATGCCGAAGCCGCTCGTGTACGTGAAGGCGCGGCCGTTGGCCGTGCCGAGGTCGATCTGGCGCGGGCTCCAGTGGTCGGCCATCGCCAGCAGGTGCTGGGTGGCGTCGACGATGTCGCCGGGGATCCCGAGCATCTTGCACAGCACGTTCGTCGCGCCGCCGGGCAGGCAGGTCACCGGCGTCGCGCAGCCGATCAGGCCGTTGGCCACCTCGTTGACGGTTCCGTCGCCGCCGAAGGACACGATGACGTCGTAGCCCTCCTGCGCGGCGGCCAGGCACAGCTCGGTGGCGTGGCCGCGCGCCTCGGTGTCGACCGCCTCCACCTCGTAGCGGCCGTGCAGCGCGCCGACGACGAGGTTGCGCGTGCGGTCGGTGATCGCCGTCGCCGTCGGGTTGACGACGATGAGCATGCGCTTGCGCTGGGCCGGCGTGCCGAGGGCGGCGGCCTCGGCGAGGCGAACGAGCGGTTCGAGTGCGGTCATGCCCGGTGTTCTACAGCCAGCCGCGCTTGCGGAAGAACATGAGCATCACGACGAGCAGGGCGACCATGGCCCCGACGACGATCCAGAAGGCGTGCAGCGAGCCCTGGCCCGGCACGCCCACGTTCATGCCCCAGATGCTCGCGACGAGAGTCAGCGGCAGCACGACGACGCTGATCGCGGTCAGCGCCTTGAGGACGTCGTTGACGCGGTGCGAGAGGACCGACTCGTTTGTCGACTCGAGGCCCTCGACGACCTCCTTGAAGTTCTCGAGCATGTCCCAGATGCGCTCCGACGCGTCGTTGATGTCATCGAAGTAGATGTCCAGGCCCTCGGGGATGTAGCGCTTCGTGCGCTCCAGATCACGCAGCGCGGCGCGCTGCGGGCGCACGATCTTGCGGAAGTTGATGATTTCCTGCTTGACGTTGGAGATGTCGCGGACGATCTCGTGCGAGCGGCCCTCCCAGATCTCGTCCTCGAGCACCTCGAGCTTGTTGCCCATCTTCGCGAGCATCGGGAACGAGGCGTCGACGCAGTCGTCGACGATCTTGTAGAGCAGGTAGCCCGGCCCCTTGGCGAACAGCGTGTCGCGCATGTCCTCGCGCGTGCGGCAGCGCTCGAAGAGGTACTCCAGCGGCTGGATCGGGGCGTTGGGCAGCGTGATCACGAAGTCCGGCCCGACGAACAGGTCCAGCTCGGCGGTGTTCAGGCGCCCGACCGCCTTGTCGAAGCGCGGGAAGTGCAGCA
>JAUXSD010000183.1 GCA_030681525.1 Solirubrobacteraceae bacterium | reverse complement strand
CGTCAGCTCGGGACCGGCCGCCACGGCGGTGGCCGGCAGCTGGGTGCGGTACGTCGCGAGCATCGTGGTCGCACCCGCGGCCACGGCCCGCAGGCTCAGGCCCAGGCGCTCGGGCGTGAGGTCCTCGCGCACGAGGGCGGCCACGGCGCCCGCGTCGACGAGTCGCGTCAGGCGCTCGATGTTGTCCTTGGAGGCCAGCGCGACGACGCGCGTGTCCGTGAACTGCAGCACGCTGGCCACGAAGTCGCCGGCGCCGTCGAGCATCGCGTCGACGAGCACGACCTGCGCCTCGCCGAGCGCCGGGTGTGCCCACGCGTCGGCGATGCAGGCGACGGCCTCGACCCGCCCGATCCCGTCAAATCCATCCAGGCACGACACCAGTCCCTGACGGAACACGGCGTGGGCTTCCACAACCATGACGTCCGTCACATGCGCACTCATCGACGACTACCTCCACACCGCCCGGCTGCATCCGTCGCCGGGGCCGACACTGTTCCGGGCCGACCCTCTCGCAGCCCCGAGGCCGTGTCAAGCCGGAAGGTCGTGATGGGCGATCCGCAGCACCCGGAAGTCGCCGCCGCGGCGGACGGATAGGCCGACCTCGACGACGACGTCTCCGCTCGCGCGCGCGTGCTCGTCGTTGAGCTCCTCGTCGCAGCGCACGAAGTACGCCTGGGCGGGCGCGTCGCCCTGCAGGGCGCCGTCGCGCCACGCGCGGTTGAGGAAGGCGGCGATCACCGTGCGCAGCCGCTCGTGCAGCCGCGCGTCGTTGGGCTCCTCGGCCGCCCAGCGGGTTCCCTGGGCGATCGAGGCGGCGAGGTGCCCGACGATCCGCTGGCGGTGCAGGTAGCGCAACTCGGGGTCGCTGGACAGCGTGCAGGCGCCCCATGCGCGCAGCTCCGGGCCCGGCCAGGCACGCAGGCAGTTGACGCCCGCGCGGTTGAGCTGATGCTGCTCTGCGGCCGAGAGCTCGGCGGCCGGACCATCCGTCGCGAGTACGACTTCCGCCGTCGGCGCCTGGTGCGGACCCGTACGTTCGTCCACCCGGGCCCAGAGGCCGGCCGCATGGCCGCACGGTGGCGCCTCGGTCGCCGCGCCGGTGGCCGGATCGAACAGGGTGACCCACGGGTAGTAGGCGGCGGCCGACGGGCTGTCGATGTGGGAGGACGCGCGCCAGTCGAGCGCGGCGCGCGGATCCAGGCCGGCGGGCGGGTCGACGAGCGCGATCCGGCCGACGACGCGCTCGCAGATGCGCACGAGCTCGCGCTGCACGAGCGCCGCGCTCTGGGCTCCGCCCGCCAGGCCGTGCGCGTCGGGTGCGGCGAGGATCGTCGGCTCGTCGAGCGGAGCGAGCAGGCGCAGCCCGCGGCCGGCATCGAGATGGCCGCCCGCGGTCGCGCTGCAAGGCGCTCCCGCGGCGCGCGCGACCCAGCAGATGTGCCCGCCGTTGCGAAAGAACCCGCGGACGGCGTGCGCGAGCTTGCCGCCGGCCACATGTGACCCGGCGAGCGGTTGCGCGGGATCGCCGAACGTCGCGGCGAACTCGTCGAAGGACTCGAGGCGGACCGCGCGATCGAGCGGGCCGGCGGCGGCCAGGCCGACGAAGCCGGCGACCGCCGACTCGTGCTCGACGATCTGCAGCTCCGCGAGCGGAAGGGCCGCGACCACCTCGTGGAGCTCGCTGGACATTGATGCAGTCTGGGTCCCCGCGCTGCCGCTGTCCATGTACGAGCGGGCGACCAAGTGGGATGCCGCGGAGGCGTAGGTGCCCACTTGGCCCGATCGTGCGCCCATCCGGACCTTGCCGTTTGCGGGCCGGGCGGGTGTGATCGTAGGGTGCACGATTCTGCGCCCGCGCCCGACGCGCCCGAGCCCGAGATCGAGCTTCGGCAGGTGACGCTGGCGGACGTCGCCGCGCGCGCGGCGACGATCGCCGAGTGCGAGGCGACGCTGAGCGATCACGACCTGTCGCTCGGCGCCGAGCGCGGCGTCGCCGGCGTCGAGCAGCGCTTCGCGCTGGCCTGCGAGCGCCTCGGCCTCGACGAGCTCGAGCGTGCGATCCTCGCCGCCGTGGCGCTGCGCGAGGTGTCGCCTGAGCTCGGCGCTGCGCTCGGACGGCTGGCCCCGCCGGCACCGGGGGGCGCGGCGACCCCGCGCGCGGCCGCGCGCCTGCTCGCGGGTGACGGTGTCTCGGTCGCCGACGTGCTCGTCGCGCTGGGGCCGCACGATCGGCTGCGCGGGCTCGGCGCGGTGCGCTCGGCGCCGCCGCCGGACGGCATCGCGCTCGCCGACCGCCCGATCGTGCTCGCCGACCGGCTCGCCGGCGTGCTGCTGGGCGCGGTGATCGACGATCCCGCGCGCGGCGGGCGCCTGCGCCGCGTCGCCCCGACGCCGCTGCCCTTCGGCCGCGAGCGCGCGCTCGAGCGCATCGCCGGCCTGCTCGGCCCGGCACCGGCGGCGCGCCCGCCGCTGGCCGTCCACGGTCCGGACGCCGCGCTGGCGATCGCCTGCGCGACCGGCCGCGGCCTCGTCTGCGTCGCGTGTGCCGACCTGGCCGACGCGGAGCTTGCGCAGGACGCGGTGCTGGCCGCCGCGCTGGAGGATCGCGTCCTCGTGGTCGACCGGCTCGGCGTGCTCCAGGCCGCCGAGCGCGCGATGCTGCCCGACCGGCTCGCCCGCGTCCCCGGCGCCGTCCTGTGCCTGGAGGGGGCCGACGAGCTGCCCGCGCTCGAGCACGTGCCGGTCGTGGCGGTCGCGGTCGGGATGCCGACGCGCTCCGAGCGCGCGGCGATCTGGTCGGCGGCGCTGGGCGGTCTCGAGGTCGACCCGCAGATCAGCGCCGCGCATCGGCTGGGGCTGGAGCGGATCGCCGACGGCGCGTGGCTGGCCGGCGCGGAGGCCAGCGCGGCGGGGCGCCCGCAGGTCTCGCGCGCCGACGTGGAGCAGGGTGCGCGCGCGGCCTCGATCTCGAGCCTCGGGGATCTGGCGCTCGCGATGGCGCCGGACATCGGCTGGGAGGACCTCGTGCTGCCGGAGCGGCCGCTGGCGCTGCTGCGCTCGCTCACCGCGTTCCTGCGCCACCGCGACCTCGTGCTCGACGAGTGGGGCTTCGGCCGGCGTTCGGGCCGCGCACAGGGGCTCGTCGCGATGTTCGCCGGCGACTCGGGCACGGGCAAGACGCTCGCCGCGCGCGTGCTGGCCGCCGAGCTCGGCCTGGAGCTGTTTCGCATCGACCTGGCGACGGTCGTCTCGAAGTGGCTGGGGGAGACCGAGAAGAACCTCGACCGCGTCTTCGCCGCCGCGCAGGGCGCCAACGCCGTGCTGTTCTTCGACGAGGCCGACGCGGTGTTCGGCCGGCGCAGCGACGTCCAGGACTCCCACGATCGCTACGCGAACCTGCAGACGGCGTACCTGCTGCAGCGCATGGAGCGCCACGACGGGCCGGTGCTGCTGGCGACGAACATGCGCGGCAACGTCGACGACGCGTTCCTGCGCCGGATGGACGCCGTCGTCGAGTTTCCGTTCCCGACCGCGGAGTTCCGGCTGCGGCTGTGGGAGCTGCTGCTGCCGCCCGAGGCGCCGCGCGGCGACGATGTCGATCTGAGCTTCCTGGCCGAGCGCTTCGAGCTCTCGGGCGGCGGCATCCGCAACGCGGCGATCGCCGCCGCCGTGCTGGCCGCCTCGGACGGGGTGTCGATCGGCATGGAGCAACTCGTTCGCGGGGTCGCGATGGAGTACGCCAAGCACGGGCGGCTGACCCTGGCCGCCGACTTCGAGCGCTTCCACGACCTCGTGCGAAGCGGAGGCACGCCATGACGACGACGATCGACGTCCCCGTCAACACGATGATCGCCGACCTCGACGTCGGCCTGCGCGACCTGCTGCTCGCACAGCTGCGCCGCCACGGCTTCGACGACATCGACGTGTCGTTCGAGACGCCGACGACGGCCTGGGCGGGCACGCTGACGCGGCCGACCGTGAACCTGTTTCTCTGTGACATCCGCCGCTCGGCGAAGCCGGGCCAGTCCGGGCCCGACAGCGGCCGCGCCAACGGCCGCGCCGCCGAGCGGCCGCCGGGTATGCGCGTGGACTGCATCTTCGCGATCACGACGTGGTCGAAGGCCGTGGCCGACGAGCACCGCCTGCTGTCGCAGGTGCTCGGCGTGCTGTATGCCCACCCGATCCTCGACGGCCATCTCGGGCCGCGCTTCGACGACGGCTCGCAACGCTTCTCGATCCTTGCGTCGGTCGGCGAGCAGCGACCCGAGCAGCGCGCGGACTTCTGGCGCTCGGTGGGCGGCGTCTACAAGCCGGCGCTGGACTACGTCGTGACGCTGGCGGTCGAGAGCGGCGTCGTCGTCGAGCGCGGCCCCGACGTGCGGACGCTGACGATGCGCACCTCGATGAAGGAGGGCCGCGGCGGGGTGCAGGAGCTCTCGCACGTCGGCGGCGTCGTGCGCGATGAGGACGGCGAGCCGGTCGCCGACGCCTGGATCGCGGTACCGGACATGGGACGGATGGCGATGAGCAGCGCCGACGGGCGCTTCCGGATCCCGCGCGTGCCGGCCGGCACCTACGAGGTCCACGTGCGCGGTCGGGACGGCGCCGAGGCGACCGCCGAGGTGGCGGTGCCGGGCGGGATCCTCGACGTCGTGCTCGGTGCGGCGAAGCCCGGCAAGGCCGGCCGGCGTGGTTGATTGAACGCGTTCGCCCCAACTCTGCCCAATGTGCTGCCCGGCCGACACTGTTCTGGAAGGCGCGCGCGCAAGAGAGTTGCACCGACGGCTCGGTGATCCGGGCCCACCCCCGCCAAGCTGGAGAGAAGGAGCCCGATGCCCACGTCGTATCTGACCCCCGGCGTCTACGTCGAGGAAATCCCCGCCGCACAGAAGCCGCTCGAGGGAGTCAGCACCTCCGTCGCAGCGTTCATCGGCCTTGCTCCGGGTGGACCGGTCAACACGCCGATGCGGATCGCGAACTGGAGCCAGTTCGCCAACATGTTCGGCGACCCCTCCAACCCCGATGCGGGTCCGTTCATGAAGGACGCCTACCTGGCGCACTCCGTGTACGGCTTCTTCCAGAACGGCGGCACGCTGTGCTGGGTCATCCGGATCGGCGCCGAGGACAACGGCGGCGCACCGGCCCGCGCGGCCCTGCCCGCGGCCGGCGACACGAGCGTCGAGCCGTTCAACGCGATCGCCCTGCCCGACGTCGAGGGCACGGTGAGCGTGACGCTCGAGGAGGAGGACGCCCCGGCCGGCGACGACAAGTCGCAGAAGCCCGAGGACAAGACCTATCGCCTCGTCGTGAGCGCCGGCGACGTCACGGAGGAGCACACCGGCCTGTCGCTGAAGGGCCGCTCGAACCTGCGCACGAAGGTCAACGCGGCGTCGAAGCTCATCAAGATCGAGGAGACCAGCGCGAACCTGCCGGAGGCGATGAAGGCGCCCAAGCCCGGCAAGTACACGCTGGCCGCCCCCGCGCCGGAGGCCGCCGAGATCAGCTCGACGGACTTCGAGGGCGACGCCGCCCGCCGTCAGGGCATGGGCGGCTTGGTCGCGATCGACGAGGTCTCGATCGTCTGCATGCCCGACGCCGTCAAGCTGCTCAACGGCGACGACGTCATGTTCCGCGACGCGCAGGGCAAGCTCATGGCCCACTGCGAATCGCTCGGCGATCGCATGTGCATCCTCGACTCGCCGCCGGACATGATCCCGCAGGAGATCCTCGAGTGGCGCAAGGACACGGCCGGCTACGACTCGAAGATGGCGGCGCTGTACTGGCCCTGGATCGAGGTCATCGACCCGCTGTCCAAGCGGCCGATCATGGTCCCGCCGTCCGGCCACGTGGCGGGCGTCTGGGCGCGTACCGACGACCAGCGCGGCGTGCACAAGGCGCCGGCCAACGAGGTCGTCATGGGCGCCACGGCGCTCGGCTTCCAGCTGACGTCCGTCGAGCAGGGCGAGCTCAACCGCCTCGGGATCAACTGCATCCGCGCGTTCAGCGG
>JAUXSD010000181.1 GCA_030681525.1 Solirubrobacteraceae bacterium | reverse complement strand
GAGTAGACCCCGACGTACAGGACGGGTGGGGCAGGATCGGACGGCCGCGCGGTGGCAAGCGACGAGCGCGCGCTGGGGCTGGCCGTCGGCCACCTGGGCAAGCGCGACCGCACGGCGGCAGAGGTCCGCCGCCACCTGGCCGGCAAGGACGTCGGCGAGCGCTCCGCTGAGGCGGCCGTCGCCGAGCTCGTGCGGATGGGCTACCTCGACGACGCGCGCTACGCGCGGACGTTCGCCGAGGACCGGCGGGCGCTCGACGCCTGGGGCCCGGAGCGCATCGAGCGCCGGCTGCTCGAGCTCGGCGTCGACCGCGAGCACATCACGGCGGCGATCGGCGATCGCGACGGTGAGGCCGAGCTCGAGGCGGCGCTCGAGCTGCTGCGGCGCCGCTGCCGCGCCGTGCCGGCCAGCGAGCGCGAGCGCGAGCGCGCGCTCGGCATGCTCGTGCGCAAGGGCTACGACCTCGAGCTGGCCTACGACGCGGTGCGCGCGTTCGAGCGCGCCGCCGCGGCCGAGGAGGCGACAGCCTCCGGAGGCTCCTAGGCGCCGTCGAACTCGCGCATGGCGGCCTGGAGGTCGCCCAGGGTCCGCGTCTCGCCGTGGTGATCGCGCTGCTCGCGCAGGATCGCCAGGCAGCTCTCGTAGCAGTCGATCGCGTCCTCGCGGCGACCGTGGCGCAGGTACACGCCGGCGAGGCTGGCCAGCGTCCGTGCCTCACCGTGGCGGTTGCCGACCTCGCGCATGCACGCCAGGGAGCGTTCGTAGCAGCTGATCGCGTCGCGCAGACAGCCGGTCCGGGCATGGACTCCGCCCAGGTCCGCCAACGTCTGGGCTGCGATGTGTCCGTCCATGAGCTCGTCGAGCATCGTGTGCTCCCTGGCCGCGGTTCCCGGCGCCAAGCGGCGAAGGGCGGTGCCTGCGTTCTCCTTCAGAACGCACGCACGACCTACTTCGTCAGGGGCTATGTCGAGCGGATCTGTCGATTGGGCGCACGCAGCCCGCGGGTCGGTCAGACCGCCGGCGCCGAGCAGCCGCAGCTCGCCGGCGCCGCGGCCGGCGCCGGGTCGCCGCAGCAGTCGCCCTTGGCGGCCGGCTCGCAGCACGTCGCGAGCGCGTCGGTGGAGCAGCAGCCGGCGTCCTTCTGCGCCGGCCTGCGCGCGCGGATGATCGCCGCGCCGGCGAACTCGTGGACGCGGTGGGTCTCGCGGATCTCGACGTCGACGAGACCGGCGGCCGCCAGCACCTCCGTGAACTGCTCGCGGGTGAGCGCGCCGGCGATGCAACCGGTCCACTGCGCCATGTCCGCGCGCGTGGCCTCGTCCATCGCCGGGTCGGCGATGACGTCGGAGACCGCGAAGCGGCCGCCGGGCCGCAGCACCCGAGCGACCTCGGCCAGCACGGCGGCCTTGTCGGCGGAGAGGTTGATGACGCAGTTGGAGATCACGACGTCGACCGACGCGTCGGGGAGCGGCATGTCCTCGATGTGGCCCTTGACGAACTCGGCGTTCGTGACGCCGGCCTGCGCGGCGTTGGCGCGGGCGAGCTCGAGCATCTCGTCGGTCATGTCCAGGCCGATGACCCGCCCGCTCGGACCGACCCGTCGCGCGCTGATGAGCACGTCGGCGCCGGCACCCGAGCCGAGATCGAGCACCGTCTCGCCCTCGTGCAGATCGGCGACCGCCGTCGGCACGCCACACCCCAGCGACGCGGCCACCGCGTGCTGGGCGGCGGCGGCCTCGTCGGCGTCGTAGAGCGCGTCGCCGAACACCTGGGCGCCGGAGGCGTCGGTCAGCGCGACCTCGGTCGGACCGCAGCAGGACGCGGGGGCGGCCGCGCCGGATGCGGCGGCACGCGCGGCCGCGGCGTACTTGGCGCGGACCTGGTCGCGGATCGTGTCGGACTCGGTCAGTTCAGCCATCGGGTCAGTTCCTCCAGTCCGCCGGGGCGGGCGTAGTAGTAGGTCCAGGTACCGCGCCGCTGCGAGGCGAGCACGCCTGCCTCGACGAGCACCTTGAGGTGCTTGGCCAGCGCGGGCTGCGACATCGCAAACAGCGGCAGCAGCTCGCACTGGCAGACGGCCTCGGGCGCGGCGCTGCGCACGGCGTCGACGATCCGCAGCCGGGTCGGGTCGCCGAGCGCCTTGGCCACGGCGGCGAGCGCGACGGCCTGCTCGGGATCGACGGTCGGCTGCGCCGGTGTGGCGCAGCAGCCGCCGGGCTGCCGGCGGCGGGGGGACAGAACGGGCGCGGCGCTGCTCATGCGCCGCAGCATGACATAACCGCACGGTTTTGGCAATACCAAATGGTTATGGCCCACGCGGTCCGCCCGGCCGTTTGCACGGTTGCCGGTCCCGGGCAGACGGTCCTATGATCACAAGGGTCAGACCGAGCCCGCCGAGGGCGACAGCAACCAGAGCATTCGAGCAGTTCCGAACATCCAGGCAGCGACGACAGGGAACCATCAGGGCGGCCGGTCCGCCCGCCATCACCTCCTTCGACCCACTCTTCATCCCTTCTGAGAGCACGGCGACGCACCGTCGCCAGCTGCCGCCCGACGCACGCCCGGCCTGACCCCTGACACCGATGGCACCGCGTGGCCGGGCATGCCCCCTGGCGCGGGGAGAGGAACTCAGACCCACATGGAACTGATCGTGGCAGCGGCGATCCTCGGCGTGGCGATCGTCGCCGGCCTCGGGCTGCGCCGCCGCGATCCGGCCGATCCCGAGGGGTCCGCCAGCACCCGCGAGGAGCTCACGCGTCTCGAGGAGCGCGTCAGCGTCCGCGCGGAGGAGCTCGATCGCCGCGCGCGCGAGCTCGACGACCAGACCCGTGCCCTCGAGGCCGAGCGCGAGCAGCTGGCCCGCCGCGCGCGCGAGCACGAGGAGGCACTCGAGCGCATCTCCGGGCTGAGCGCCGGCCAGGCCAAGCAGCGGCTGATGAACGAGATCACCGACCAGGTCCGTCACGAGTGCGCGCGCCACGTGCGCGAGATCGAGGAGGAGACCAAGCGTGACGCCGAGCGCCGCGTGCGGTCGATCCTGTCGGTCGCGATGCAGCGCCTCGCCGCCAGCCACGCGGCCGAGACCACGGTGTCGGTCGTGCAACTGCCCTCCGACGAGATGAAGGGCCGGATCATCGGCCGGGAGGGGCGCAACATCCGCGCGCTGGAGAACCTCACCGGCGTGGACTTCATCATCGACGACACTCCGAGCGCCGTCGTCCTGTCGGCCTTCGACGGCGTACGACGCGAGATCGCGCGCATGACGCTCGAGAAGCTGCTGGCCGACGGGCGCATCCACCCGGCGCGCATCGAGGAGGCCTACTACCAGTCGAAGTCCGAGCTCGAGTCGAGCCTCATCGAGGCCGGTGAGCAGGCCGCCTTCGACTGCAACGTCCAGAGCCTCGACGGCGAGATCATCCGCACGCTCGGGCGCCTGAAGTTCCGCACGAGCTACGGCCAGAACGTGCTCGCCCATTCCGTCGAGTGCGCCCGCCTGGCGGCGATGATGGCCGAGGAGCTCGGCGCGAGCCCGAAGACCGCCGCCCGCGCCGCGCTCCTGCACGACATCGGCAAGGCGGTCTCGCACGAGGTCGAGGGACCGCACGCGCTCGTCGGCGGCGACATGGCCCGCCGCCACGGCGAGTCGGAGGCCGTCGCCCACGCGATGGAGGCCCACCACAACGAGGTCGAGCCGCAGACGATCGAGGCGGTGATCGTGCAGGCCGCGGATGCGCTCTCGGGCGCGCGCCCCGGCGCCCGCGGCGAGTCGCTGGAGCACTACGTCAAGCGCCTGCGCGCGCTCGAGCAGATCGCCGCCCGCCACGATGGCGTCGAGAAGTCCTACGCGATGCAGGCCGGCCGCGAGATCCGCGTCATCGTGACGCCGACCTCGATCGACGACGACGCCGCGATGCTGCTCTCGCGCCAGATCGCCCGCGAGATCGAGCGCGAGCTCGAGTACCCCGGTCAGATCAAGGTGACGGTGATCCGCGAGTCGCGCGCGGTGGAGTACGCGAAGTAGCCGCGGATCGCGGGTGGTCGTGTTCGGACCGGCGGGTCAGCGGTCCTCGCCGCGTCGCAGCCGCTCGGCGATCGCGCCGATCCTGCGCCGGGCATCGGCCCGGTTCGTGGGGGCGCAGGGAGGCCGGCCGCGCGTGGCCGCCCACGGTGCGAGCACGTCGAAGTCCAGCGCGGCGAAGAGCTCGAGGCTGCGGATGTACGCCGCGCGGTCGCTCGACGGAAGGACCGCCGCCACCCACTCGCCGTCGGCCAGGTAGATCGTGTCGCCGGTGAACAGCACGCGCTGCGTGCCGCTGTCCCACAGGTAGGCCGTGGCGCCGGGCGTGTGGCCCGGCGTCGGGATCACCTCGAAGTCCTCGTCGAGCATATGGCGCCGCGAGAACGTGCCGCGGATCCGGTAGCGGTCGCCGACTGCCGCACGCTCGGCCGCGTGCACGAAGACCGGTGCGCCGACGTGCTCGGACGCGAACAGCGCCTCGTGGCTGTGGTTGAGGTAGTGCCGCGCGACGCCGCCCAGCTCTGCGACCACGGGGATGTCCGCGCGCACCCCGGTCGTGCTGTAGAGCAGCAGGTTGCCGCGGGCGCGCCGCAGCAGAAAGGCGCGGATGTCGTGCGACGGCCCGAAGGGGAGCGGCTCGGCCGCCAGCGCGTACAGGCCCTCGACCTCGGTGAGCTGCTCATCTCGGCTCGTCGGCTGCTCGGTCTGCATGATCGGATCCTCGGGTGGGTGGGGGGGCGATGTCGACGCAAGCTACAAGTTCAAGTGAGCTTGAAGTCAAGCGGTCCCAGTCACGGCCGTGCCGCGCCGCGCCGCATCGAACATTCGTCGGGGATCCGCTCCGCGGCCGCGCCGGTGGCATAGCGTCGGCCCACCACCCGCGCCTCCGGAGGGTCCCGTGCTCGACTCGCTTCGCCACCGCCTGTCCTACGCCAACGTCGTCGCGTCCCTGGCGCTGTTCGTCGCGCTCGGCGGCACCGGCTACGCGGCCGTCACGATCACGGGCAAGAACGTCAAGGACGGCACCCTGACCGGCAAGGACATCAAGAACAGCTCGGTGGCCAGCGCCGACATCAAGAACGGGTCGCTGCTGACCCAGGACTTCAAGGCCGGCCAGCTTCCGGCGGGTGCCCCCGGCGCGCCGGGCCAGCCCGGCCAGCGAGGCGCGCCCGGCGACAAGGGCGACCCCGGCGAACCCGGCAGCGCCCGCGCCTACGCGTTCGTCAACTCGGACGGCAGCGTCGACGAGACGCGGTCCAAGGGCGTGGCGGACGCCAACGTCGCCGGCGTCGGGAACAGCTACTGCTTCACGGGCCTCGCGTTCACCCCGAGGAACGTCGTGGTGACGCCGCTGGAGTCCTACCGCGATTTCATGGTGGAGATGGGCGTCTGCCAGTTCCGCGTGGTCCTCAGCGCGGCGAACGGCTTCATGGTCTCGATCGACTAGACCCTATGGACGGCTGTCGGCCGTCCGGAGGTGATGTGAGGGTCGGCACCCGCGCATGAACGTGCGCGGGTTGAGCGCCCGGGGGTGGCCCGGGCGCCGACCGCAATCATGGGGGTGCCGACATGGCACAGGTTCGCAGTTGGGCCGGCTTGGATGTTCACCGGGCAAGCGTGTTCGCGGCGAGTATGGATCGCAAAACGGGCGAGCTGCGGGTGCGGCGGTTGCCGGGTGAGACGAGTGAGGTCGTCGCGTTCTGCGCGGGGTTGCCCGGCCCGACACGCGTCGCGTACGAGGCGGGGCCAACCGGGTTCGCGCTCGCGCGGGCGCTGAGCACGGCGGGCGTGGAATGCGTGATCGCGGCGCCGGGCAAGATCGAGCGACCGTCCAGCGACCGGGTGAAGACCGACCGGCGTGACGCCGAGCGGCTGCTGCGGCTGCTGATGATCGACGGGTTGCACCCCGTTCGCGTGCCGAGCACGCGGGAGGAAGCGCTGCGCGATCTCGTGCGTGCGCGCGAGGACATCCGCGGCGACCTGATGCGCGCCCGTCACCGCATGAGCAAGCTGCTGCTGCGCCACGACGTGCGCTTTGACCAGACCGCGGCGCCGTGGACGACACAGCACCGCGCGTGGCTGGCCAACGTCGACCTCGGCGACCGCGGCGCACAGGTCACGCTGCTGGACTATCTCGGCGCGATCGACGCGCTGATCGTGCGCCGCGACACGCTCGAGGCCGCGATCGACGAACTGATCCCAGGCTCGCCATGGGCCGACACGATCGCCAGGCTGCGCTGCCTGCGCGGCATCGACACCCTGACGGCCGTCGGGCTGTGCGCCGAGATCGGTGACTGGGCTCGCTTCCCGCGGGCCGGGCACGTGATGAGCTATCTCGGACTCGTTCCGTCGGAGGACAGCACCGGCCAGACGCGCCGGCAAGGCGCGATCACCAAGACCGGCTCCGGGCACGGCCGCCGGCTCCTCGTCGAAGCGGCATGGCACTACCGCAAACCGCCGGCCAAGGGTCAGGCGCTCAAGCGCCGCCAAGCCGGCCAGCCCGCACACGTCATCGCGATCTCCTGGGCCGCGCAGCAGCGATTGCACCGCACTTGGCGCCGCCTGGACGCCGAGCGCGGCAAGCGCCGCACGATCGTCGCGGTCGCCGTGGCCAGGGAGCTCGCCGGCTTCTGCTGGGCCACCGCGAACGCCGACTGAGGGCACCCGCACCACGTCGGTCAAGGGGGCGGCGGGAACCATCCGGCACCCACGCGCGAGAGCATCCGCGGTTCTACTATGAGCAACCGCCACGGCGGCCACGCTCGATCCTAGACAGCGGGCTCTCACGACGAAAACCGGTCCTGCGGCCGAGAAGGATCCGCGCATATCAGTCTGACCGCGCGTCGCGCACCCGCCGGACCCGCCGCCCCCTTGCCCGACACGATGCCCGCCCTCGTCGCGGGCATCCGGTGCTGGCCCTTGACAAACGACCCGTCCATATCAGTAGTGGGTCGCGCGTACGCGCAGGCCACCGTCCCGATGTCAGCCCGCTGGCGCGGCGTTCGCGGGCACGTCCCCGCCGCCGAAGAAGTTCGTCGTGTAGACGCGCGCCGGGCCGCGGTGGCCCGGTCGCGGCGCGTCGAAGCCGATCCCCACGCCCACGTGCGAGACCTCGGCGCGCAGGATGTTCCGGCGATGGCCGGGGCTGTTCATCCAGTCGCGCATGATCTCGCGCGGCGACCCGAGATAGCCCGTCCCCCAGTGGATGTTCTCCGCCACGGTCGTGCCGTACGGCGGTAGCCCCTGCGCGTAGACGCGGTCGCTCGGCTCTCTCCCATCGGGATCCGTGTGGTCGTAGAAGTTGCGCCGGCCCATGTCGTCGGAGTGCAGCTGCGACGCCTGCGTGAGCCGGGCATCCATGGCGAGCGCGGGCAGGCCGTGAGCCGCGCGCTCGCGGTTGATGAGGCACAGCGTCGCGGTGCGCGCCCGCTCGATCGCGTCGGGCATGGGGATCCGGTCGCTGGCGGCGCAGCCGCCGTCGCCCTGCGCGAATGCCCGCAGCCGCTGGGGTCCGCCGATCGCCGCGACGACCATGATGATCGCGACGAGCGCCATGCCCACGACGTGTCGTCTCGAGAGCGCCACCACCCGATCCGTCGGGCGCTCGGCGCGCGAGCTTTACCCTCGGGCTCGGCAACTGGACGCAGCGGGCGGGCCCGCACGCCCCTTGCCGACGCACACGCCGGCGTGCCGTCGCAACCCTGGCGGTGGGGCGGCGTTGACATGGTCATGAGCCCTATCGCCCGCAGCGCCGTCGTCATCGGATCATGCGCCGCTGCCCTGGCCGCCACCGCCTCTCCCGCCGGCGCCGCGTGGGCGGCGCCGCAGGAGCTGCCGAACACCGCGGGTCGCTATCCGGTGTTCGCCGCCTTCGGTCCGGACGGACTGGCGACGATCGGCATGTACGGCCCGCTCAGCCTCGTGCCGCGCACGCTGCAGACCCCCCTGGCGATCTCGTCGTTGGCGCCCGGCACCGGCACGCCAAGCCCGGCACCCGCCGCGCTGCGCGACGGACTCGGCGCACCGGTCGCGGTCTCGCCGAACGGGACGATGCTCGCCGTCGGCGGGCCGCGCAGCCCGCTGGAGTCCTTCGGCGGCGAATCCGTGCGCTCGCGGCTGCGCGCAGCGGTCGGGCCGGTCGGTGGCGCGCTGCGGCGGATCCCGGCCGGCAGGGTCGTCGGCACGAGCACGCTCGCGACCGCGGTGAACGACCGCGGCGACGCGGCGGTCGTCTTCTCGCGCTGCCTCGCCACGAGCTGCTCAGAACGGTCGATCCTGGCGACCTTCCGCCGCCGGGGGCGCAGCTTCACGAAGGCCGTCGTGCTCGCCAAGCGCACGGGTCGTCCCGCGGCCGCAGTCGCCGTCAACGCGGGCGGCGACGCGATCGTCGCCTGGGCCCAGCCCCGCGCGAACGGTCGCGGCAACGAGGTCCGTACGCGTACCCGGCGCGCGAGCGGGACGCTGACGAAATCGAGGGTCGCCGGGCCGACGCTGCCGGTCCCGACGATCGCCGTGACGCTGTCACGCGGGCGTGCGGGTGCGGTCGCATGGTTCAGCCAGTACCCCCGCGGCGGCCCGCTGACGGTGTCGCGGTCCACGGTCGACTCGCGCGGCACGATCGGCTCGCGCGCCGTGCTCGACTCCGCGACCCCGCCGCGCGCAATCCGGGGCCCGCGGCTGCGCGCGATCCTCGGCTCCGGCGGTGTCACGACGCTGGCGTGGACCAGCTTCGTCGACGGGCGCTTCGTCGTGCGCGGCGCGCTGGCGCGCCGCGGCGTCGCCGGCATCGAGACGATCTCGCCGGCCGGCGCCGACGCCCAGCTCATGGACGTGTCCGGCAACCCGCGCGGAGACGCGCTCGTGATCTGGGCCACGCGCCCGGGCGCCGCGCTGCCGGGCGTCGCCGCGGTCATCCACCGCAGGGGGTCGGCGACGTTCGACGCGCCGCGGCTCGTGCTGGTCGGCGTCGACGCCAGCGGGACCGCTGCCGGTGCGATCGCTCCCGACGGCCGCGCGATCGTCGCCGGCGGTCCGGCACCGGCGGTCGCCCCGAACGCACCGCCCGTGCGCGTGACGCGGTTGACCGGCTAGCGGCGAGCGGCGGCGGGCACGGGTCGGCACGCCGCGTCAGCGGTCCTCGTCACAGCCTCGCTTCCGAGGCTCGGCAGACCCACGCGCCGGTCCGGCGACCGGTGCGCCACGCCGCCGGTGCGGCGCACCGCGCGCGGTCACGCGACGCTCGGCTGGGCAGCGTGTTCGACCGCCCACGACAGCGCGTAGTCGGCGACCTCTTCCCACCCGTCATTGGCGGGCAGCAGGTGCGGGCCCGGGAACTCCTTGACCTCGGTGAGCGTGTCGGACTTGTAGTGCTTGGCGTTGGACCGCTGGATGGCGGGCGGCATCAGATGGTCCTCGCTGCCGGAGATGAACAGCAGCGGTGCGCGGGCGTCGTTGTGGTAGTCGACCGCCGTGTCGTGCATGCCCCGCTTGAAGTTGGCCGTGACGCTGTCCCACAGGATCTGACCGGACGCCGGGACGTGGTAGCGGTCGTACAGCTCACGGGCCCGCTCCTCCGGGAAGCCGTTCGTGAAGGCGTACTGCCAGCCGGCGAACGTGTAGGCGAAGGCTCGGTGGTGGTTGGCAGGGTTCCCGATCGCCCTGAAGGTTGCCTTGGCCTGGGCGAAGGGGACGACCCTGACGCCCTCGGTCGGCGCCGAGTTGATCGCCACCCCGGCAGCGCCGAACCCATGGTCGAGGAGGATCTGCGTGAACGCGCCGCCGGCTGAGTGGCCGATGATGATCGGCGGGGAGTCCAGCTCGCGAAGCACGGTCTCGAGCTTCTCGACGATCGCGGGCACGGTGAGGGCCTCGACCGGGCCTGGGTCCGTGTTGAGCGCCTCGACCTCGACCTCGAACCCCGGGTAGGCGGGCGTGATCACCTTGTAGCCGCGGCTCTCGTAGCGGGCGGCCCAGTGCTCCCAGCTGCGCGGCGTGACCCAGAAGCCGTGGATCAGGACGATCGTGTCGGGGGTCGACCGGTCGGTGCTCATGTCGTGCCGTCCTTTCGGGGCGGGGTGGAGGCGATGAGCGACGCTACGTCCGCGTGCGCGGCCGGCGCATCGGTCACACGACGGTCATGTGGCGCCGTGCGCGGCGCAACGACTTAAGTCGTTCCGGCAGGGCCAGAAAACGCTCACATCGCACTGACGCCCACAGGTAGGCTGCCGCAGCAATGGCGCTGACGGGCCGTGAGCGCGAGCTCGCAGTCATAGACGGGCTGCTGGGTCACCTCGACGAGGGCGGCGGCGCGATGCTGCTTCGCGGCGAGGCGGGCATCGGGAAGTCCGCCTTGCTCGAGGAGGCCGAACGGCGCGCGCGCGAACTTGGGATCACGATCCTCAAGACGGCCGGCGCGCCGTCGGAGAGGCAGATGGCGTTCGCGGGTCTGCACCGGCTCCTGCGGCCGTACAGCGCCGGCATCGCCGATCTTCCGGCGCCGCAGGCGGCGGCGCTGGCGTCCGCGTTCGGAGCGGGGGGCGCGAGCGGCCCCGATCTCTTCCTCATCGCGCTGGCGGCGCTTGACCTGCTCGCCGAGGCGGCGGCCGACGCGCCTCTGCTGCTGGCCGTCGAGGACGCCCACTGGCTCGATCCCGACACCTGCGAGGTGCTGGCCTTCGTGGCGCGCCGCGTCGACCTCGAGCCGATCGCGCTGCTCTTCGCGCTGCGCGACGGCCATCCGAGCCGGCTGGACGAGGCGCGTCTGCCCGAGCTCTCGCTCACGACGCTCGCCGGGCCCGAGTCCGCGCGGCTGCTGGACGCCCACGCCCCCGAGCTCACGCCCGAGCTGCGCAGGCGCGTGCTGGACGTCGCCGGGGGCAACCCGCTCGCGCTCCTCGAGCTGCCGCGCGCACTCTCGTCGGGACAGCTCGCGGCGTCGGCCCTCACGCCGCTGCCGATCACGGACGCCCTCGAGCGAGCCTTCTCCGATCGGGTGACCGAGCTGCCCGCCGCCACTCGCTCGGTCCTGCTCGTGGCGGCGCTCGGCGAGGCGCGCAGCCTGCAGGAGATCCTCACGGCCGCCTCGCTCTACGGGGGCCGTCCGGTGTCGACGGACGAGTTGGGCGCCGCGGAGGCCGCGGGGCTTGTGACGGTCACCCACGCCGGCGTGCAATTTCGTCACCCCCTCGTACGCGCCGCCGTCTACCACGAGGCGCCGACCGCCGCGCGGCACGCCGCCCACGTGGCGCTCGCCGAGGCCCACGCGGCGGACCCCGACCGCAGCGTCTGGCACCGGGCCGCCGCCTGCTCGGGCCCCGACGCCTCGGTTGCGTCACAGCTCGAGGCCGCCGCCGCGCGCGCACTGCAGCGCGGGGCGACGACCCTTGCCGCGGCGTCGCTCGAGCGTGCCGCGCAGCTCACGCCGGAACCTTCCGCGCGGGGCGCGCTGCTGCTGCGGGCGGCCGAGATGGCGTTTGAGCTGGGCCGCAGCGATCTCGCGGTCAAGCTGCTCGACCAGGCGCGCCCGCTGGCGCTGCGCGAGCCGGAGCGCGCGCGCCTGGCGCTACTCCTCGAGGCGGCCGACGAGGACAGCTGGTCCGGACCCGGCCGGGTCGCGTCGTTTGCGGCCATCGCCAGCCAGATGGTCGACGCGGACGAGCCCGACCGCGCGGTGGGAGCGCTCCTGGCCGTCGGCCGCAGCTGCTGGTGGGGCAACCCGACGCAGGAGACGCGGGATGTCGTCACCGGGGCGGCGCACCGGCTCGGTCTGCCCGAGGATCACCCCGCACGCATCGCCGTGCTCGCCTGCGTGGACCCGGTGAAGCACGGCGCTCGGATCAACGACCAGATCGCCCTGCTGCCGCCGGCCGCGACGAGCGATCCGGTGGCAATGCATCTCGTCGGCACCGCGGCGACAACGGTATGGGCCTTCGATGCCGCGGTCGGGTTCCTCGGCCACGCGATCGACGGCTTGCGCGTCCAGGGTCGCCTCGGGCTGCTGGCTCAGGCGCTCGTGTCGCAGGCGTGGGCGGCGCTGCATGTCGCCAGGCCGACGCTCGCGCTTGCCGCAGCTGACGAGGCCGCCAAGCTCGCGCGCGAGACCGGTCAGGGGAGATGGGCCGTGGCGGCCGACCTCGTCGGAGCGACGGTGGCCGGCGAGCGCGGGGACTTCGAAACGCTCGACCGGCTGGCCGGTCAGGCCGAGGCCGAGCTCATGCCGATCGGCGCCCACACCATGCTCGCCCTCGTCCAGTTTGCCCGCGGGCGCGGCGCAGTCGCCCACCAGCTCTATGCCGACGGATACGACCAACTGCGCCGGATCGTCGATCCGACCGACATCGCGTACCACCCGTTCGTCGGCTCCTGGGCGCTCTCGGACCTGATCGAGTCGGCCGCCAACGTCGGTCGGACGGACGAGGCGCTGCGTCGCCTGGGCGAGTTGGAAGCGCTGGAGGAAGGCACCTCGGGCCCGCTGCTGTGCGCGATGCTCGCGTACTCGCGGCCGCTGCTGGCGGCGGACGAGGATGCCGAGGAGCTCTACCAGGCGGCGCTCGAGCACGGCCTGCGAGGCTGGCCCTGCTACCGCACCCGGATGCTCCTCGCCTACGGACGCTGGCTGCGCCGCCAGCGGCGCGTGGCGGAGTCCCGCGCGCCCCTGCGCGCGGCCCGCGAGACCGCGGACGCGCTGGCGTTCGACGGCCTCGCGGAATGCGCTCGTCGCGAGCTGCGGGCCTCGGGCGAGTCGAGCCTGCACCGAACGCCCGACGCGCGTGACCGGCTCACCCCACAGGAGCTGCAGATCGCGCAGCTGGCCGCCGACGGCCTGTCCAATCGCGAGATCGGCCAGCGGCTGTACCTGTCGCACCGCACGGTCGGGTCACACCTGTACCGGATCTTCCCGAAGCTCGGCATCGCCGCCCGCGGGCAGATCGCGCAGGCACTGACGCTGCCCGTGCCGCCGAGCGGCGGGCACGCGGTCGCGCGCTGACCTCAGCGGGCGGTCATCGCGTCGAGCGCGACGTCGGGCAGCTCGCGCTCGAGCTGCGCCAGCCCGTACTCGTGGCGGAACACGACGAGCAGCGTGCCGTCGGCGCGCTCGAGGATCTCGCCCCAGCGCGAGGCGCGGACGGCGGCGGCGTCGGCGGGAGCGACGCGGCGGGCCACCGACCAGTCGCGCGGGTCGATGCTCACCGTGACGCCGAACTCCGTCGACAGCCGCTCGAGGGCGACCTCGAACTGCAGCGGGCCGACGGCGGCCAGGATCGGCGACGGCTCGTCGCCACGGCGCAGGACGTGGACCACGCCCTCCTGGTCGAGCTGCTCCAGGCCCTTGTGGAACTGCTTGCGGCGCCCCGGATCGCGGTTGTGGATCGTCACGAAGTGCTCGGGCGCCAGCGTCGGGATCGCCCCGAAGCGGACCGGCTCGTCGAGGTACAGCGTGTCCCCGACGAGCACGTCGGTGGCGTTGACGATGCCGATGACGTCGCCCGGGTAGGCGTCGTCGACGACCGTGCGGTCCTGGCCGAACAGCTCGTGCGCGTACGTCAGGGCGATCGGCTTGCCGGTCCGCGCGTTGATCGCGCGCATGCCGCGCTCGAAGCGCCCGGAGCAGACCCGCATGAACGCGATGCGGTCGCGGTGACGCGGGTCCATGTTCGCCTGGACCTTGAAGACGAGCGCGGAGAACGGTGCGTCGAGCAGCCGCGTGCCGCCCTTCGCATCGGGGCGGCCTGGCGGCGCGGGAGCGATGTCGATGAGGGTGTCGAGCAGGTGGCGCACGCCGAAGTTCGACAGCGCCGAGCCGAACAGCACGGGGGAGAGCGCGCCGGTCGCGAAGCGCGCGGGGTCCCAGGCGGCGCCGGCGGCCGCCAGCAGCTCGAGCTCCTCGACGGCGGTCGTCCAGGCCTCGCCCTCCTCGCTGCGGGCGCGCTCGGCGCTGAGCTGCTGCTCGGGCGCCATCGTCGCACCGCGCGCCGTGCGGGTGAAGCGCACGAAGGCGCCGCCCTCGCGATCGAGCACGCCGCGGAAGTCGCCGGGGATGCCGACCGGCCAGGTGAGCGGAACCGCGGCCATGCTCAGCGTCGACTCGACGTGGTCGATGAGCTCCAGCGGCTCCATGCCCGGGCGGTCGTACTTGTTGACGAACGTGATGAGCGGGATCCCGCGCGCCTGCGCGACCTGAAAGAGCTTGAGCGTCTGCGCCTCGACGCCGCGCGCCGCGTCGAGCAGGATGACCGCGCAGTCGGCGGCGGCCAGCACGCGCAGCGTGTCCTCGGAGAAATCGCGATGGCCGGGCGTGTCGAGCAGGTTGAAGACGATGTCGCGGTGCTCGAAGCGCAGCGCGGTGGAGCTGATCGAGATGCCGCGGCGCTGCTCGAGCTCCATCCAGTCCGAGCGCGCCTCGCGGCGCCCGCTGCGGGCCTTGACGGAGCCGGCCTCGGTGACCGCGCCGCCGTACAGCAGCAGCTTCTCGGTCAGCGTCGTCTTGCCGGCGTCCGGGTGCGAGATGATCGCGAACGTCCGCCGTCGTGACGCCTCGGCGACGATGTGTTCGGCGCCGGCCGCCAGGCCGGGCCCGGAGCTTGCGACGGCGGCCTGCACGGGCAGTCAGGTTAGCCCGCCGCCCGCGCGGCGGGCACGGATACCCTTAGCGGCGCATGAAGCGCTACCACGTCACGACGTTCGGCTGCCAGATGAACGAGCACGACTCCGAGCGGATGAAGGGCATGCTCGAGTCGCTCGGCTATGGCGAGGCCGCCGCGCCCGACGAGGCCGACGTCATCCTCTTCAACACCTGCTCGATTCGCGAGAAGGCCGACACGAAGTTCCTCGCGCATCTCGGCCACGCCAAGCGCCTGAAGCTCGAGGATCCCTCGCGGATCATCGGCGTGGGCGGCTGCTGGGCGCAGTCGGTCAAGGACGAGGTGTTCGCGCGCTTTCCGTTCGTCGACGTCGCCTTCGGACCCGGCCAGGTGCCCAAGCTCGCCGAGTTTCTGACCTCCGACTCGCTCACCGCGCAGGGCTTCTTCGAGTTCGAGGGCTTCACCGGCCACCTGCCCGGCAAGCGCGCCCGCGACTTCCAGGCCTGGGTGCAGATCTCGGTCGGCTGCAATTCGAAGTGCTCGTACTGCATCGTGCCGTCCACCCGCGGGCGCGAGGTGTCGCGTCCGGCCGGCGAATTGCTGCAGGAGGTGCGGGCGCTGGCCGCCGACGGCGTGCGCGAGGTGACGCTGCTGGGCCAGAACGTCAACTCCTACGGTCGCGACCTGCGGCCGGACCGCACCTCGTTCGCGGCGCTGCTGCATGCGCTCGACGCGATCGACGGCATCGAGCGCATCCGCTACACGAGCCCGCACCCCAAGGACATGCGCGAGGACGTCATCCTGGCCCACGCGCAGCTCGCGTCGGTCTGCGAGCACATCCACCTGCCGCTGCAGTCCGGCTCGTCGCGGATCCTCAAGGCGATGCGCCGCACGTACACGCGTGAGCGCTACCTCGACCGCGTCGCGCTGATCCGCGAGCACGTGCCCGACGCGGCGATCACGACCGACGTCATCGTCGGCTTCCCGGGCGAGACCGAGGCCGACTTCGCGCAGACGCTGGAGGTCTGCGAGGCGGTCGGCTACGACAGCGCGTTCACGTTCGTCTTCTCGCCGCGCCGCGGCACCGAGGCCGGCGCGATGACCGATGGCCTCGTGGCGCACGAGGAGAAGGTCGAGCGCATGCAGCGGCTCGTCGAGGTCGTCCAGCGACGCGCCACCGAGCGCGCGCAGCGCTTCGTGGGTCGCTCCCTGGACGTGCTCGTCGAGGGCACGTCGCGCACCGACCCGTCGCGGCTGCGCGGGCGCTCGCGCCACAACAAGGCCGTGAACTTCAGCGGGCTGGCGGCGCCGGGCGAGATCGTGCCCGTCCAGATCACGGGCGCGACGAGCCAGACGCTGACCGGCGAGCTGTCGCTGCTCGCCGCGGTCTCAAGCGGTCGCTGAGCCCGCCGGCGCGGCGCGCACGGTGCGCCACGAGTCCAGCGTGATCTTCAGGATCACGAGCGTGATCCCCAAGCCGATCAGCGGGTCGGCGATGTCGGCGCCGACCGCGACGGCGGCGGCGCTGGCGATGACCGCGAGGCTGACGTAGGCGTCGGCGCGGGCGTGCGCGCCGTCGGCGACGAGCGCCGGGCTGTTCAGGCGCCGGCCGGCGCGCGTGCGGATGATCGCCGCCCACCAGTTGCCGGCGAAGCCGACGGCACCGGCGAGCGCAAGGGCGACGAGGTACTCGGGCTCGTGCGGGTTCAGCAGCCGGTCGACCGCCTCGTAGCCCGCGACGCAGGCGCTGACGAAGATCGCGAACACCACGGCGAGGCCGGCCCAGCGTTCGGCGCGGGCGCTGCGCAGCGCGAAGGCGATCGCCAGCGGGATCGCGGTGGCGGCGTCGCCGAAGTTGTGGATGAGGTCGGCGAGCAGCGCGACGCTGCCCGAGGCGACGAACACGAGCAGCTGCGCGATCGCGGTGGCGCCGAGGATGAGCAGGGCGAGGCCGACGGCGCGCAGGCCCTCACGCGAGCGCTTGATCGACTCGTGGACGAGGCCGTGGCTGTGGCCGCCGGGGCCGTGCGAGTGGTCGTGGTCGTGGTCGTGCGGATGCGGATGCGGGTGATCGTGCTCCGCCGGATCGTCGTGCGCGATGAGGTCGTCGGTCGCCACGCTCAGCCGCGTCCCCGCTCGAGGCGCTCCAGACGCGCCGTCAGCCTTCGGACCTCCGCCACGAGGTCGCTCTCGCGCGGCCGGTGCACGATCTCGAGCTTGATCTCGTCGGGGTCGTAGAAGAACACCGCGTAGTAGCCGGGGGAGTAGCCGTACTCCTCGGGCCCGCTCTCGACGAGGGCGCCGCGCTCGCGCAGCCACGCGGCGCGTTCGTCGACCGCCTCGCGCGAGCCGGCCGCGAACGCCAGGTGGTGCAGACCGACGCCGTAGCGGTCGTAGGGCACCGGGTGGGCGTCGGACTGCGCCTCGCGCAGGCTGACCTCGCCCGCCTCGCCGACCCGTCCGAGGTACACGACGCGCTCGCCGCGCTCGCCCTCGATCTCGCTGAGGCGCACGAACCCGAGCGGCCCGAGCAGGCCGCGATAGAAATCCAGGCTGCGCGCCAGCGAGGTGACGACGAGGTCTAGGTGGTCGATCGCCGACACGCTCGTGGATGCTAACCCTGCCGGCGCATGACATCCGAACCTTGTGCGAACATGTGTTCGTGCGCTGGTCGAACCTGACGATCGACGAGGACGAGGGGACGCGGCTTCCGGGCTACCGCGATCCGGCCACCGTGCGCCGCTTCGACGCGCCGGAGGCGCTCGACATGCGGTTTTACGAAGTGCAGGCCAAGTCCGCGCTCAACCGTGTGCCCGAGGCATCGCAGATGCCGTTTCGGTGGACGATCAACCCGTACCGTGGCTGCACCCATGCCTGCGTGTACTGCGCCTGGGGCGGGACGCCGATCCTGATGGGGGACGGGAGTCACAAGCAGTTGCGCAAGCTTCGTGTTGGCGATGAGATCTACGGGACTGAGCGGCGAGGGAACTACCGCCGCTATGTGCGCACGCACGTGCTCGCTCATTGGTCGAGCGTCAAGCCGGCGCATCGAGTCACGCTAGAGGACGGCACCGAGCTGATCACGAGCGGGGATCATCGGTTTCTCACCGAGCGCGGCTGGAAGCACGTGAGTCCGGCGGCCCGGCCCGCGCAGCGCCCCTATCTCACAACCGGAAACGCCTTGCTGGGCACCGGTCACTTCGTGGCTGGCCCCCAGCATTCGATCGACTACAAGAGGGGCTATCTGTGCGGCATGGTCCGCGGGGACGGGACGATCGGTTCCTACTCCTACCAGCGAGCACAAGGCAAGACGGCATCGGTTCATCAGTTCCGGCTGGCTCTCGCCGATGGGGAAGCCCTCGAGCGTGCGGATGACTATCTGTTCGCCCACGGCGTCTACACGACGTCGTATTTGTTCCACGCCGGTACCGACACGCGGCGGCCGATACAAGCGATAAGGACGGGGGCGCACTCCTCTTGCAACCGCATTCGTGACGTCATCCGCTGGCCGCTGGAACCGACCGACGAATGGCGTAAGGGCTTTCTCGCGGGAATCTTCGACGCCGAGGGATCAGGGCGCGGCGTCATTCGCATCAGTAATACCGACGCTGTGATCCTGCGTTGGATCGAGCATTCGATGCACACATTTGGGTTTCGGACAGTGCGCGACGGGCCGAGCGAGTGCGGTGCGTACTTCATCCGCCTTAGAGGCGGGCTGCGCGAGCGCCTGCGCTTCTTTCACCTCGTCGACCCCGCCATCCGCCGCAAGCTCGACATCGACGGCATGGCGCTGAAGTCCGACGCGCGCACCCGCGTTGTCTCCATCGAGCCGCTCGGCAAGGCGATGCGCCTGTACGACATCACCACCGGCACCGGCGACTTCATCGCCAACGGCGTCGTCAGCCACAACTGCTTCGCCCGCCCGACCCACACGTACCTGGACTTCAACGCCGGCCGCGACTTCGAGCGCGAGATCGTCGTGAAGGTCAACGCGCCGGAGGTCGTGCGGGCCGAGCTGGCCAAGCCCTCGTGGAAGGGCGAGCACGTGGCGATGGGGACGAACACCGATCCCTACCAGTGGGTCGAGTCGCGCTACAACCTCATGCCGGGGATCTGGGAGGCGCTGCGCGACGCGCGAAACCCGTGCTCGATCCTCACGAAGTCGCCGCTGCTGCTGCGCGACATCGAGCTGATGAAGCAGATCGCGGCGGTGACCGACGTCCACGCGAACCTGTCGATCCCGACGCTCGACCCGAAGGCGTGGAGGGCGACGGAGCCGCACACGCCGCACCCGAAGGCGCGCCTGGAGGCGGTGGCCGAGCTCAACCGCGCCGGGATCCCGTGCGGCGTGCTGATCGCGCCGCTCATGCCGGGGATCAACGACGCGCCCGAGCAGGTCGAGCCGCTGCTCGAGGCGTGCGCCGCGGCGGGCGCGACCGGGATCGGCGGGATCGCGCTGCACCTGCGCGGCGACGTCAAGGCGCTGTTCTTCGACTGGCTGCGCTCCAACCGGCCCGACCTCGTCGAGCTCTACGAACAGCTCTACGCGCGCGGCGCCTACGCGCCGCTGCACGAGCGCAACCGTCTCGCGGCGCTCGTGCGCCGCGACCCCGAGCAGACCTGGCCGAGCCGGTTCCGCGAATCGGCCGCGAAGCGCACGGCCCGGGAGGGGCCGCAACGCGAGCCGGCGCGGCACCCGGCGGTGCAGGAGTCGCTCTTCTGAAGTCGCCGTCGCGCGCCGCGACGAGCGTCGCGCACCGATGAGTCGATGGCGCGCGAACGGTCAGAGGGGCATGTTCACTTCACCCTCCACATACTCCCCATACTCCGTCCCAACCCTGCCGACCTCGCGCCAGGTCGTGCCCGCGTCGTCGCGCGATCAGGACGCCGCCATCCGGTCCCATGTCTTCGCCACGCCGATCGTGCGCGAGATCAGCCGTCCGGCTGCAGAGCCGCTGGCGTTCGCGGCGACGTGGTGAGACCCGGGCCCGGCCGGCCGGGCGCATAGCCGCCCCGCCGGCGTAGGGGTTCGGGTCCGGGCGTGCCGAAGGGTGCGTCCCAGGGGTGGACCCCGATGCCGGGCAGCCGCCGTCGCGGCAGTCTGGACCCATGCTCCACGCACACCTGGATCCAGTCTGCCGCACCGTCACCGGCTTCCCGCGAAGTCGCGCAACCCGCGTCCCGTGACCAGGGCGCCGCCATCTTCTCCCACGTGTTCGCCACGCCCCGCGTCAGGAGATCCGCCGCCCCGCTCCAGAGCCGCTGTCGTTCGCCGCGACCTGGTGACGCGCCTCTGACAGACGTGCTCAGTCCGATGTCGCGCTGGAGGAGCTGACGCTGTCCTGCGACGGCATGGAGATTGACCAGTAGGCCCGGCGTTGCGCACAGCGGCGCCGGCCGGTGCCGGACGCGGGTCATGCACCCGCACGATTGAACGTCACGTGCGTGACTCCAAAGGGCGACGCCGTCGCCTCGACCTCGTAGTCGCGCTCGAGCCCCTCGAGTCCGTCCCACAGCCGCACGCCGCGGCCGAGCAGGATCGGGACCACCACGATGTGCATGTGGTCGACGAGACCGGCGGTCAGGAACTGGCGGATCGTGGTGGCACCTCCGCCGAGGCGGACGTCCTTTCCGTCCGCGGCTGCGCGGGCCGCCTGGAGCGCCTCGGCCGGCGATGCGTCGACGAAGTGAAACGTCGTGCCGCCCTGCATCTCGATCGACGGGCGCGTGTGGTGGGTGAGGACGAAGACCGGTGTGTGAAACGGCGGGTCGGCGCCCCACCAGCCCTTCCACTCCGGGTCCTCGTGCCAGCCGGGGTAGCCGAACTTTCCGGCCCCCATGATCTCGGCGCCGACGCCCAGCGCGTGCAGCCGCAGGAAGGCATCGTCGACGCCGCGGGTGCCGCCGGTCCCGCCCATCATCCTGCGGCCCCACTGGGTGCCGAACATCCACTCGTGCAGCCGTTCGCCGGCATGACCGAACGGTGCGTCGTGGCTGAGGCCTTCGCCCGTCGCGAAGCCGTCGAGCGAGACGGAGAAGAACTGGACGCGCGCTAGCGACATGGCTGGTGCTCCTTCGTTGATCGGTGGGGTGAGGTTCCCGGGCGGGGCTCGACGCGGTCAGTCGTAGTAGCGGCGGGCGCTGGAGCCGATGCGGGTGATGTCGGTGCCGTAGATGTGGATGGAGATCGCCGTCGTCTCGCCCCGATTGTGCACGCGGTGGATGTCGCCGGGCGGCGCGAAGCCGCTGACCTCGCCGACCTGGTTCTCGCTGTGCCCGACGAGGTTCTGCTCGGCGTCGAAGAGGTCCTCGTGTTCGACGCCCTGGATGACGCCGAAGACGCACCAGGTGACGTGGTCGTGGATCCGGGTGAGCTGCCCGGGCCGCCACACCAGCGCCACGATCGAGAACGCGCCATCCGGCTCGACGTGCAGGGTGTGGCCGACGTAGTCGTCGGGTGAGCCGAGGCGCTGGGCTGCGCTCAACACGTCTGGGGTGGGCAGGTGCCGGTGCAGCCGGTCGGCGACGAGCTTGGCGGTGCCGGCCCAGTCGGCACCGCTGTCCACCGCGGTGCGGACCCCGGCGACGAGTGCGCTCAGCTGCGGGGCGGGGCGGACCAGGGTCGCGGTCATGGGCCTCAGCTTGCTCGCGATCGCCCCATGCGTCCAATGCCAACTTTCGTGCTCACCCATAGATAGGGTTGATGCATGCTGGACGTCAACCGGCTGCGCGTCATCGATGCCGTCGCGCGCCATGGATCGGTCACCGCGGCGGCGAAGGAACTGCACTACTCCCAGCCGTCGGTGACCCACCACATCGCCCGGCTCGAGGCCGAGACCGGCGCGCAGCTGTTGCAGCGGGTCGGCCGCGGGATCCGGCTGACCCCGGCCGGGCAGCTGCTGGCCGACCGCGCGGCGGAGATCATCGGCCGGATCGATGCCGCCGGCGCGGAGCTGTCCTCCCACGTCGGGCTGAGCGCCGGCCGCGTGCGCCTGGCGGGCTTCGCCTCGGCGATCGGCTCGCTCGTCCCGCCGGCGGTGGCAACGCTGGCGGCGAGGCACCCGGGGCTGCAGATCAGCCTGATCGACACCCATCCGCCCGAGGCGATCGAGCTGCTGCGCACCGGAAAGATCGAGGTCGCGATCATCTTCCGCTACGACGAGACCGAGCCCGAGCCGGCCGGGATCCGCCTGCACCATCTGCTCGACGACGCGGTCTACATCCTGTCGCCGCGCCGCGAGCGAGCTCTGGCCGACCTTCGCGATGCGACATGGATCGCCGGCTGCGAGCGATGCCGCAGCCACCTGCTGTCGATGTGCGCCGACGCCGGGTTCGATCCGCAGATCGGCTACAGCTCCGACGACATGGTCGTGATGCAGGCGCTCGTCGCGGCCGGCCTCGGCGTGGCGACGCAGACCGGGTTGTCCCTGCGCGCCCACCACATCGACGGCGTCGTCGCCACCGAACTGCCCGGCGCCAAGCGCCACATCTACGCCGCGACCTACGGCGAGCCGCCCGATCCGCCCGCCACCGCCGCGCTCCTACAGGCGCTCGCGGAGGCCGCCACCTCGGCGACCCGGCCGGCGGTCCCGCAGGCCGTTGAAGACTGACGCACGACCGCGCCTCGCGCTTCAGCCGGGCGGCACGGTCACCTTTCCACCCACGCTGGGCAGCCCGCGCTCGGCGAGCTGATCGCGCAGGCGCAGGAGCGCGACGTCCTTCGCCTTGGCCTCGAGCATGATGTCGAAGTCGCGGCCGGCCGGCGCGTCGCGCAGGAACGCCTCGAAGCCGATCGGGTCGATGAGGTCGGCGTGCGCGCGCAGCTGGGGCAGCACGAGCCGTCGTTCCACGCGGCGGCCGCGGCGCACCGGTCGGACCTCGACGTCCAGGCGCGGCGACGAGAAGTGGATTTTCGGCGTCTGGCCGGCCGGCCAGGTCGCCAGCGCGGCCGCCAGCGCATCGCGGTTGGACATGCGCGCCGGGTCGTGGCAGCGGTGGTGCAGGATGTCCCACACGACCCGCAGCCCGGTGCGCTCGGCGAGCCGCAGGACGTCGGCCAGCGCGAACGTTCGGTCGTCGTTCTCGATCACGAGTCGAGCGCGGGCGCGGTCGGAGAGGCGCTCGAAGCCGGCGACGAAGCGATCCAGTGCCGCGTCGATGCCGCCGCCGATGCCGCCGACGTGAAGCACGACGACCGCCTCGGGCCCGAGCCCCATGGCGTCGAGCAGCGCCGCCTGCACCTCGAGCTCGGCGACCGCCGCCGCCTGGACGTCCGGGCGCTCGGAGTTCAGCACGGTGTACTGGCCGGGATGGCTCGACAGCCGGATGTCGCGCGCGCGCACGACGGCTCCGACCTCGGCCAGCGCGTCCGCGCACTCGCGCACCTGGTCGTGAAACTGCGGCAGGTCGGGATGGCTCGCGTACGGCGCCAGGGCCGTCGCCATCCGGTACATGCGGATGTCATGGCGATCGACGTAGTCGAGGATGGCCGCGAGGTGCTCCAGCGAATGGCGCAGGTGCGGCTCGCTGGCCCAGCGCCGCGCGTCGTGCGACGGCAGGCCACCGTCACCGAGCACCTTGACGGCGAAGCCGAGCCGGTGCGCCGTCGCGGGGCGCTCCTGCACGCCGCGCGTCAGGTCAGCGCGCTGACGCCCTCACGGGCGCCCTCGCCACGCTCGAAGAAGTCCCACACCTCTACGACGTTACCTTCGGGATCCTCGAGATAGACGGAGCGGTCGCCGCCGGGATGCTCGACCGGCCCGCGGTAGTCGATCGTCCCCTCGTCGAGACGCCGGCACAGCGCCGCCAGCTCGCCCGATCCGACCGACAGGGCGAAGTGGACATGCCGGCCGCCGCGATCGCCGAACTCCTTCTCGCCGGGCGACCAGATCCCCAGCCGGGCGAACGAGCCGCAGGCCAGCCAGACGCGGTCCTCCTGCCGGGAGATCACCTCGCAGCCCAACGCCGTGCGGTAGAAGCGCTCGAGGCCCGGCAGGTCGGCCGTCTCGAGCGTCAGCTCGCAGATGCCCCGGGCGACCCCGGGCACTGTCGGTTGCGAAGTCTGCGTGCTCACAGCGCGACGCCGTACCCCGCCGACAGCGCCCGCTCACGTGCGGCCTCGAAGCTGGCATGAGCGCGCTCCGGCGCCGGCGCGGGCGGGCCTGCGGGCGCCGTGTGTCCTTCCGCGCCGCTGCGGGTACGCGGCAGGACCGATGGCCCGCAACGAGCACCTCATCCAGGCGCCGCCCGAGACGGTCTTCGGCGTCCTCTCCGACCCGCGCAGCTACGCCTACTGGGTCGTCGGCTCCGAGGAGATTCGCGACGCCGACGTCAACTGGCCGGCGCCGGGCAGCCGCTTTCACCACACCGTGAAGCTCGGGCCGCTGCGCCTGAAGGACGACAGCGAGGTCGAGGAGGTGCGTCCGGGGCACTTCCTGCAGCTCAAGGTCAAGGGCCGCCCGCTGGGCACCGCGCGCGTGAAGATCGAGCTCGAGCGCGCCGACGGCGGCGCGACCCGGGTCACGATGATCGAGGATCCCGGCAACACCCCCAGCGCGCTCGTGTTCAACCCGCTCACACACCTGCTCGTGCGCGGGCGCAACGTCTGGTCGTTGGACCGCCTGGCCGAGCTTGCCGAAGGCCGGGTGCCGATCCCCGGCGACGAGCCGGGCGCGCCGAACCGCACGACGGCCGGCCACGGCGCCGTGCAGAATCCCGCAACCCGTGAGCGCCGTCAGGTGATCGGGGAGACGCTCGGCGCCATCGGCCGCGGCGCGGCCGCCGGGTTCGCCGGCGCGCTGGCGATGAGCGTGTCGACGAACGCGGAGATGCGCCTGCGCGGACGCCCGCCGAGCGACGCTCCGGCACGCGCGATCTCGCGCATGGTCGGCGTCGACGCCCACGGCAGGCGACGCAAGATGCAGCTCGCGCTGGCGGGCCACATGACCACGAGCATCGCCCTGGGTGCCGCACGCGGGGCGATGGCCCGTCGCGGGGTGTCGCCCGCGCCGGCCGGCGCCGCGCTGTTCATGCTCGCGATGGTCCCGGAGATCGTCGTCGTGCCCGCGCTCGGCGCAGCCGCGCCGCCCTGGCGCTGGGGTGCGACCGACGCGGCCGTCAGCGTCGTGCACCACGGCGTCTACGCGCTCACGACGAACGCCGCCTACGGGGTGCTCGCGTCCCGCCCGGCCTCCGGCGCAGGCCCGTGAAGCGGATGCCCGCAACCCCGCGCCCGCGCCGCGGCGGCGCGCCGCCGCTCACCGGCCGGCGCGTCCTGATCACCGGCGGCTCGAGCGGGATCGGGCTGGCCTGCGCGCACGCGCTCACCGCGCGCGGCGCCCGGGTCGTGCTGCTCGCCCGCGGCGAGGATGGCCTCGAGCAGGCGGCCGCGGGCATGAGCCCTGTCCCGCCGACGCTCACCGCCGACGTGGCGGACGTCGAAGCGCTGCGGGCCGCCGCCGACCGCGCCGCCGAGCTGCTCGGCGGTCTCGACGTCGTGGTCGCCAACGCCGCCGCGGCGGCCGTCGGGCCGTTCACGCAGATGACCGCCGACGACATCCACCGCACGCTCGGCAGCGCCCTGCTGGGCATGGTCAACACGGCGCACGTCGCGCTGCCGCACCTCGAGCGCACCGCAGGACGCCTGATCGTCGTCGGCTCGATCGCCGGCCGGATCCCGACGCCCTGGCTCGCCGCCTACACGGCCGCCAAGCACGGCGTGCGCGGCCTCGTACGGACGCTGGCGGTGGAGCTGCGCGCGCAGGGCAGCCCGGTCACCGTCGCGCTCGTCGCCCCAGGACCGGTCGACACGCCGTTCTGGCGGCGCGCGCGCAGCGCCGACGGCCGCCTGCCGCCACGCATCTACGGCGCCTACCGGCCCGAGGACGTCGCCGCCGAGGTCGTGCGCGCGTTCGGCCGTCTGCGGACCGAGCGCTCGGTGGGCGGGCTCATGGCCGCGACCGCGCTGATCGATGCGATCGCGCCGAACGTCATGGTGCGCGTGAGCGGGTCGCTGGCGGGGCTGGCCTGGCGCCGGCGCGAGCGCCGTGCGCCCGAGCCCGCCGACGCCCTCACGCAGCCCGTGACCGAGCCGCACCTGCACACCGGCCTGCCCAACCGACCGAGCATCCTCGTGCGGCTGCGCGACCTCGCCGGCGTCGGCGACCGCTGAAACCGCGCCGGCTCACCGGTTGGCCATGTGCGCGTCCTCGTGCGCCTTGGCGATCTCGTCGCCGCCCGAGCGCCGGCTGACCGCGGCCGCGATGTCCGGCGCCAGCGGTCCGATGACCGCACCGAGCCGCAGCCCCACGGGCGCCACGTCGAGCTCGGCCTTGTTGCGCTCGATCGCCTTGAGCGTCGCCTGCGCGACGTGCCGCGGCGTCTTCGTCCCGACGCCGAAGGGCAGCTTGACGCCGGTGACGTGGAACATGCCGGCGTCGCGGATGAAGCCGGGAAAGAGCGCCGAGACGCCGACCCCGGTGCCGTGCAGCTCCGCGCGCATCGCGCCGGCGAAGCCGCGCAGGCCGAACTTCGTGGCGTTGTAGAGCGAGGAGCCGGCCGTCGGCGTCTTGCCGGCCAGCGAGGACATGAGGACGACGTGGCCCTCGCGGCGGGCGACCATGTGCGGCACGAGCGTCCGCGTGAGGATGATCGCGGCGCGCAGGTTGACGTCCAGCGCGCGGTCGATCTGCTCCTCGGTCCAGGTGTCGATCAGCCCTGACGCCGACAGGCCGGCGTTCGAGATGAGGATGTCGACGTCGGTGTGCGCCGCGGCGAGCGCGCGGACGGCGTCGCGGTCGGTCAGGTCGGCCGGGGCGACGTCGCCGGAGATCTCGCGGGCGAGGTCGGCGAGGACGTCGCCGCGGCGACCGGAGAGGATCACATGGGCGCCTGCGGCCGCCAGCCGGCGGGCGATCGCGTGCCCGAGCCCGCCCGTCGCGCCGGTCAGGAGCACTCGTTTGCCGGATACGTTCATGGCGCGAAGACTGTCACGCCGCGCGGCCCGGGCGCGACGCGGGCCGCGCGCGTCGCTCAGGAGGCGAAGACCGCGACCGTCGCGGTGAAGCCGTGCAGGAAGTTCTCCCCGCCGACCGGCCCGATCTCGCCCGCCGCGAAGAAGCCGGCGGTCGGGATGTCGCCCAGCGTGCCGGCGACCGCTGAAGCGTCGTGGTCGGGCAGGCCGAACATCCCGCGGCCCCGGCCGTTGCAGGTGAACATCAGCGCGCCGGCGGGGACGTCGTCGCCGAGCGCCCGGCGGCGCAGCTCGAGCGCCTCGGTGAGGTCACGGTCCGCCGACGCCGCGTCACGCGCGTGCATCCGGACGACCTGGCCCTCCTCGATCGACGCGCCGATCGCGATCGCGCCGGTGTCGGGATCGCCGCCGAGCACGCTGCGCACGAGGAAGTCGCCGTGCGCGTGATCGCCGCGGTCGCCGGCGCCGGGCTCGACGACGATCCCCAGCAGCATGCCCTGGGAGAGCATCTCGCGCTCGGGCTCGTCGAGGCGCTCCAGCACGGCGCGCAGCGCGCCGAGCGCCGGGCGGCCGCCGAGCTCCTTGATCAACCGGCCCTCGCCCGACGTGATCTCGAGCTCGGGGCCGACCGGGGTCGCGCCCTGCGAGACGCACGGCAGCAGCTCGACGCCGTCGAAGCGCACCCCGATCGCGCCGCCGGGCACGACCTGCTCGCCGAGGAAGAGCGCCGCCTGGCCGCGCATCGTGCGCGCGCTCGACAGCCCGCCGAGGATCGGCACGCCCGGCGCGCGCGCGACCATCTCCGCCAGCACGGCGTCCGTCGGAAACGAGTACGGGTCCGGCAGCAGGATCGCCCCGCCGGCGCCCTGCAGGTCGGGCACGCCGGTGATCGCAACGCCGTCCTCGACCTCGGTCACCTCGGCGTGGAAGGTCGAGACGATGCCGTTCTCGAACGCCGCGGCCCAGACGGTGACCGCGGTGCCGTCCTCGATCTCGCGGCCGTCGCCGACGACGCCGCCCGCCCCGCAACCGATCAGCACGTCGGGCGCGAGCGCCTCGTGGACGCCGGCGAGCGTCGCCTCGGGGTCGGCGAGATGCGCGCCGGAGGCGAACACGACGGCGAGGTCGATGGCGACGGTGCCCAGCCCGGCGGCGACCCTGGCAGCGGCCTCGACCGCGCCGGCCCGTGGGTCCGCTGCGGTGGACAGCCCGCACGCGATGCGCACGCTCATCGTCTCGGCACGATACTCCGCACCCGAAGCAGCCCATACTGGCCGCCATGAGCCCATCCGTGCTCGCGCTCTTCGGCCCCACCGGGGTCGGCAAGACCGACGTGGCGATCGCGCTCGCCGAGCGCGTCCGCGCGCGCGGCGGGCGCCCGGTCGCGGTCGCGGCCGACGCGCTGCAGGTCTACGCCGGGCTGGAGACGCTGACCGGCGTGCCGGACCGCGACCAGCTCGCCCGCCTCGACCACCGGCTCGTCTCGTTCGTGCCGGTGCGCGAGCGCTTCTCGGTCGCCGAGTACGCCGCCCTCGCGCACGCCGAGATCGACGCGCTGCTCGCGCAGGGCGCGACGCCGATCGTCGTCGGCGGCACCGGCCTGTACCTGCGCGCCGCGCTCGCCGACCTGCAGCTGCGCCCGCCGCCCACGCCCGGGGCGCGTGAGCGCTGGCAGGCCGCGATGGACGCGCGCGGCCCCGAGGCGCTGCACGCCGAGCTCGCGCTGGCGGCGCCGGCGAGCGCCGCGCGGATCGACCCGCGCGATCGCCACCGCGTCATCCGCGCACTCGAGCTGCACGAGCAGGGCGCGCTCGACGCCGACCCCGCCGCGCCGAACCGCCTGTGGACATCCGACACGCGCCATCCGACCCGCCTCGTCGGCCTCGTGCGCGATCGCGACGAGCTGTACGCCCGCATCGAGCGCCGCGTCGACGCGATGGTCGCGGCCGGCGCGATCGAGGAGGTCCGCCGCGCCGAGGCCGCCGGCGCCTCCCCGACGGCCCGCGTGGCGCTCGGCTTCGCGGAGCTGCGCAGCGGCGACATCGACGCGATGAAGCTGCGCACGCGGCGCTACGCGCGCCGCCAGCTCACCTGGATGCGCAAGCTGCCCGATGTCGAGCTCGTCGACATGACCGGCCGCGACCCGGAGGCCGTCGCGGCCCTCATAGACTCAGCGCCCGAATGAGCCCGACCGGTTTCGAGAAGTGGCAGGCGCTCGGCAACGACTACCTCATCTTCGAGGAGCGGGCGCTGCCGTTCGCGCTCAGCGCCGCCCGCATCCGGCGCATCTGCGATGTCCACACCGGCGTCGGCTCGGACGGGATCCTGCTGCTCTCCGAGCCCGACCAGCCGGGCTTCGTCGCGCGCCTGCGCATCTTCAACCCCGACGGCTCGGAGTCCGGGCTGTCGGGCAACGGCGCCCGTGAAGCCGCGCTGTTCTTGAGACGCAGCGGCTGGACGGACTCCGACCGCTTCTCGATCCAGACGGGCGCCGGCGAGATCCGCCCGCACATCACCGGCGCCGACACGTGCACGCTGGACATGGGGCGCGCGCGCACCGCGTCGGAGGACTTCCCGTCCGGCGGCGCCGACGGCGCCGCGCAGCTCGAGGCCGGCGGCCGCACCTGGCGCTTTCAGCACGTCGCCGTGGGCAACCCGCAGTGCGCGATCCACGTGGCGGACGCCGGGGAGCTCGAGACGCTCGATCTCCCCGCCATCGGCGCGCCGATCATGGAGCACGAGCTCTTTCCCAACCGCACGAACGTCTCCTGGTTCGCCGAGCTCGCGCCGGGCGTCATCCGCGCTCGGATCTACGAGCGCGGCGTCGGGGAGACGATGTCCTCGGGCACCGGCGCCAGCGGTGCCGCGATCGCCTACGTCCTGCGCGGCGGCGATTCGCCGGTGACCGTGCGCCTCGACGGCGGCGAGCTGACCGTCGACGTGGCGGAGGACCTGCACTACGACCTGACCGGCTGGGCGCGGCCCGTGTACCGCGGCGAGCTCGCCGACGACTTCTGCACCGAACTGGAGAACCTGTGAAGCCCAGCCAGCGCCTCGACCTCATCCCGCCCTACCTGTTCGCCGAGCTCGCGCGCAAGACCGCCGCGAAGCGCGCCGCGGGCATCGACGTCATCTCGCTGGGGATCGGCGACCCGGACCGCCCGACGCCCGCGCTCATCGTCGACGCGATGCAGGAGGCGGTCACCGAGCCCGAGACGCATCGCTACCCCTCCAACCGGGGCCGCCCGGACTTCCGCCAGGCCGTGTCGGACTTCTACATGCGCCGCTTCGACGTGGAGCTCGATCCCGACACGGAGGTCATGCCGGCGATCGGCGCCAAGGAGTGCATCTTCAACCTCAACCTCGCGTTCCTCGACCCCGGGGACGCGGCGCTGAGCGCCGATCCGGGGTACCCCGTCTACACGGGTGGCCCGCTGATCGCCGGCGGCGATCCGGTGCTCATGCCGCTGCTGCCCGAGCACGGCTTCACGCCGGACCTGTCAGCGATCTCCGAGGCCGATCGGGCCCGGGCCAAGCTCATGTTCTTCAACTACCCCAACAACCCGACCGGCGCGGTCGTGCGGCCCGGCTTCTTCGCGGAGGCCGTCGACTTCGCGCGGACCCACGAGATCCTCGCCGTGCACGACAACGCCTACTCCGAGACGACCTACGACGGCTACCGCGCACCGTCGTTCCTCGCGACGCCGGGCGCCAAGGAGGTCGGCGTCGAGGTCTTCTCGTGGTCGAAGGGCTACAACATGACCGGCTGGCGCTGCGCGGCGATCGTCGGCAACGCCGACGCGATCGCGGCCTACTGGAAGCTGAAGACGAACATCGACTCCGGGCTCTTCGAGGCTGTCCAGCTTGCCGGTATCGCCGCGCTGAGCCCCGACGCCGACGGCGACGTCAAGGAGATGAACGCGCTCTACACGCGCCGCCGCGACCTCGTCGTCGATGCGCTGAGGAAGATCGGCGTCGACGTCACGCCGCCCAAGGGGACGATCTACGTCTGGGCGCCGGTGCCGGCCGGCTTCGACAGCGCCGCCGCCTACTGCGAGCACGTGCTCGAGGAAGCGGCGGTCGTCGTCTCGCCGGGCGGCGCCTACGGCCCGAACGGGGAGGGCTTCTTCCGGATCTCGCTCACGACGCCCGACGACCGGCTGCTCGAGGCCGTCGAGCGGCTCGGCCGGCTGGCGGGCTGAGGGCCGCCGTGGCGCCTTGTCCCCGCAGCGCCCTCGCCGTCGCGCTGGCCTGCGCCTGCGGCGCCGGCCTGGCGGCGTGCGGCACCTCCGAGGAGGACGAGGTGCGGGCGGTCGCGCAGGAGTTTCGCCGCGCGCTGGCCGCCGACGACGGCGCCCGCGCCTGCCGGCTGCTGACCGACCACGCGCGCCGCCAGCTCGCGGGGCCGTGCGCCGAGCGGATCCTCAACATCGATGCCGGCACGCCGGCCAGCGACGGCGCGCTGACCCTGCGCGACGACCGCGCGTCGCTGGCGACGCAGAGCGGCGGGCGCACGCGCGGCATCGGCTTCATCAAGACCGACGACGGCTGGCGCCTGGAGGCCGTGCCGCGGTCGACCACGATCGTCGCGGAGCCCGAGCGGGCGGCGTTCTACGCGCGCTGCTGGCGTGAGGCCGGGGCGAGGATCGCGACGCGGGCGACCGAGCTGTCCTTCGCCGCCGCGGCGGCGCCGACGACCGCGGTACGCGAGGACACGGTTTCGGCCAAGGGCGACGACTGGCGGATCTTCTACTCGTTCAGCGCCGGCGGGCCCGATCCCGGGCTGGCCGAGGTCATCGCCGATCCGAGCGTCGCCGGCGCGGTCGCCTACGTCGAGGAGGCCGATTCCAAGCCCGAGGTCGTCGCACGCGCGCGCAGCTGTGCGGCCGACGGATGACGCGTCTCGCGACACTAGCCTGAGCCCATGCGTTACTGCGGGATCGACATCTCGGCCTCGGCGTCCAACCAGCAGCTCTGCACGCTGCACGAACGGCGCGCCGTCGACGGCGGCGGCATCGAGCTGGTGGCGACCTTCTACGTGCCCGGCACCGTCGGCGCGGTCGCGGCGACCGTGCTCGGCTTCGGCGGCGAGGCGGTCGCGGCGGTCGACGCCCCGTCCGGGCATCGCCTCGACCTCCTGGCCCCGGGCGCCCCGCTGCGCGAGGAACTCGGCCTGCCCGACGGACGCTTCGAGCGCCATCGCGTCTGCGACGCGCTGCTTTTTCGCCGCCGACTGCCGCTGTACCCCGTGCCCTCGGCCAGCCAGGCGCTCGCGGCATGGGAGCGCTGGATCGGCGTCGGCTTCGAGATGTTCGCCGCGCTCGCTCCGCTCGGGCTGTTCCAGCCCGACGACGAGGGCGTCGTGCAGGGCGCGATCGAGAGTGGCGCGCTGCGCCACGGGCGCCTCTGCGAGACGTACCCCGACGCCGTGTTCTGCTCGATGCTCGGCCATCGCCCGCCGCCGAAGCGCACGCCGTGGGGCCTGCAGCAGCGCATCGCGGCCCTGCGCGCGCGCGGCGTCATCGACGAGGACGGCGGCCTGTGGCATCGCACGCTCGACGAGCTCGACGCCTGCGCCGCGGCGTACGTCGCCTACACGCTGGCCAACGGCGGCGGGATGTGGACGGGCGACGTGCGCGAGGGCGTCATCGTGCTGCCCGTGGAGGACCTGCTGCCGCGCTACGAGCCGCTGCCGCCGCCGGCGCGCGTCGCCCTGGCCTGAAGCGCCGTCGCCTGACCCGCGCGCCACGGACGGGTCGGTCGGGCTTGACGCCCCGAGCCGTCGGACCTACACGAGTCTTCAGTGGCGATAACCATCGACGGCGTGGGCGGGCGGTTCGTCGAGGTGTACGACGTGCAGAGCGGCGGCATGGAGGTCGGCCGCGTCAGCATCTGGGAGCCCGGCCGCCGGCTGGGGCTGACCTGGACGCAGGCCGGCTGGCCGCCCGGCGCCGCGACCGCGCTCGAGATCACCTTCGACCCGACCGCGGAGGGCGGCGCCCTCGTGCGTCTGGAGCACACCGGCTTCGACCGGGTGCCCGGCGCGATCGACTTCATCGCCGGCTATGACGCCGGCTGGAAGGACGTGCTCGGCTGGTTCGCCGAGCACGCCGGCGCCCGGACGGGCTGACCGGCACGGCAGCACCCGACGAGCGAACGATCCGAGAGGAGCACCATGGCAGCGCCCGCCGTCTCTTCGACCCGGCCCGCCGACGCCGCCGGCGTCATGTCGCAGATCACCGACGCACACATGCAGGACATGCTCGCCACGAGCCGGACCTACACCGCGATGCTGCTTCGCCTCACGCCGCAGGCGGGGGGCGGGAGGTCGCGCGGCCGGGGTGAGCTCGCGCGCTGCGCACGGCGGCGCCGGCGCCGGCGCTCGGGCACGACGGGATCGGTGGCGAGGGCGCCCTGCAGCGAGCGGCGCATCTGGGCCTGGCTGATGTAGGCGATGAACAACATGCATCCAGTCTCCGCCTCGATCACCATAGTGTCCAATCATGGTTTCGGCACAGCTATAGTCACACACTATGGAACCACGACGCGTGCTCACGTTCCGCGCGGTCGCACATCAGCGTTCGTTCTCGCGCGCCGCCGAGGAGCTCGCGCTGTCGCAGCCGTCGGTCTCCAACCAGGTCGCGCTGCTGGAGCGCCAGCTCGGCGCGCGTCTGCTCGACCGCGCGCCGGGCGGCCTGCGGCTCACCCGCGAGGGCGAGATCCTGCTCGAGCACGCCGACGCGATCGCCGAGCGCTTTGCGCTGGCCGAGGCGCAGCTGGCGACCGCCGTCGAGGGGCGCCGCGCGCGGCTGCGCATCGGCGCGTTCCCGACCGCGCTCGCGGCGCTTGTCCCGGCCGCCATCGCGCGCCTGCGCGCCAGCCATCCCGGCACGAATGTCGTCGTCGACGAGGGCACGGACGACCTGCCGGCCCGCCTGCGGTCGGGCGAGCTGCACCTCGCGATCGCATTCCAGGAGTCTGCCCGCCCGCGCCGCGAGCCCGCGGGGCTGGAACGCCGCGACCTGTTCCGCGAGCAGTTCATGGTGGCGCTGGCGCCGGGGCACCGGCTGGCCGAGCGCAGCGAGGTGCCGCTGGCCGAGCTGCGCGACGAGGACTGGTCCGCCGCCTCCGGCGACGGGCTGATCGTCGGGGCCTGTCGCGCCGCGGGTTTTGAGCCGAACCTCGTCTCGATCACCCGCGACCAGCTCGCCATCCGCGCCCTGATCGCACGCGGCCTGGTCGTGACGCTCGTCCCGCAGCTGCTGGCCGAGGCGTTTGAGGACCTCGTCCTGCGGCCGATCGCCGGCGCCGCGCCGACCCGCGACGTCTACGCCCTGCTGCCGCCGGGCGGTCGTCACCCGCTCGTCGCACCGGCGCTGGATGCGGTGCACGCCACCGCGGCCGAACTGCAGGGAGCCGGCCGGGGTCAGCTCGGCACGCGTCCGATCATGTGTGTGAGAACCGGCTGCATGCCGAAGCGCGCGTAGAGGCGAGCGGCGGGCTCGTTGCCCGCGAACACCGCGAGCGTGAGCAGGTCGATGCCGCGTTCGCGCAGATCGTCGTGCACGGCGGCGATGAGCCGGCTGCCCAGGCCACGGCCGCGGTGCGCTCGGCTGATGCTGAGCGACTCGAGCTCGGCCATCGCCTCGGGCGTCGCGAGCTGCGACCAGCCGCCGCCGAGGCGCACCATCGCGTAGCCGGCCAGCTCGCCGTCGCCGTCCTCGGCGACGTGCAGGACGGCGTCGCCCGCCCCGAACCACGACGCGTAGCTCGCCCGCCGCCGGCGCCAGGACTCCGCGTGCTCGCGAAACGGCGCGACGTCGGCGGTGAGCGCGGCCGGCGCCACCGCCTCGTGGTGCTCCTGCATGGCGATCCACAGCGGCGCGAGGTCGTCGAGGCGCTCGATGCCGGCGCGCTGGATGGCGAAGCTCACGCCGAAAAGCCTAGGCAAACGGGTTCGAATCTGCCCCGACCCGGCCGCGGGGGGCTCTAGACTGGAACGCATGCAGCAATCGCGAAACGGCCGGACCGGCGAGCGCCGCAGCGAGGACGAGGCGGGCCAGGGACGCGCGAAGCAGCGCGCGTTCTGCATCGCCGCGCTCGAGGAGGGCGAGGACCTCTCCGAGCTGCGCGAGCTGCTGCGCACGGCCGGCGTCGCGGTCGTCGGGCAGATGGTCCAGCACCGCGAGAAGCCCCACCCCAACACGTATCTCGGGCCGGGCAAGCTGCTCGAGGTCAAGCAGGCCGCGAAGGAGGCCGACGCCAACGTCATCGCGTGCGACGACGAGCTCAGCCCGCGCCAGGAGCGCAATCTCGAGGAGGAGCTCGGCATGCCGGTCGTCGACCGCACCTCGGTGATCCTCGACATCTTCGCCGGGCACGCGCACAGCGCGGAGGGCAAGCTCCAGGTCGAGCTCGCCCAGCTCGAGTACAACATGGCCCGGATGCGCGGCCTGTGGACGCATCTCGAGCGCCTCGGCGCGAGCGCCGCCACGCCGGGCATCGGCGCCCGCGGACCGGGCGAGTCGCAGATCGAGACCGACCGCCGGCTGGCCCGCAACCGGATCACGGCGCTGCGCCGCAAGCTGACCGGCGTGGCCGCGTCACGCGCCACGATGCGCGCCGAGCGCGAGCGCGCGCACCTGCCGCAGATCGCGCTGGCGGGCTACACGAACGCCGGCAAATCGACGCTGCTGAACCGTCTCACCGGCGCCGAGGTCGGCGTCCGCGACCGCCTCTTCCACACGCTGGACCCGACGACACGCGAGCTGCGCATCAACGGCCGCCCGTACCTGCTCAGCGA
>JAUXSD010000175.1 GCA_030681525.1 Solirubrobacteraceae bacterium | reverse complement strand
CGCGCGCGCCGGCCAGCGCCACCGCTTCGACCGGAAGGCCGCGCAGCGCGCGCGCGAGCTCGGAGGCGGCGCGGGGCGGGTCGTCGAGCGCGGGCGCCTCGCGGCCGGCCCGCACGATCGCGCGCTCGGCGGCGCTGAAGTGCAGTTCGGCGAGCAGGGGGTCGGCGGGCACGGCCAGCGACGCGGCGAGCACGAGCAGGTCGCGCCGTCCCTCGCCGGCGGGCAGCAGCTCCAGCGCGCGCTCGGTCAGCGCCCGGTCGGGCGCCAGCCACGGCGCGAGGCCGAGCGCCGCCGCGGCGACCAGCGCCGCCGTCGGATCGGGCTCGACGAGCGCGAGACGCAGCTCGTTGCCGATCCGCGCGCCCGAGACGGTGTCGAGCACGCCGGCGCGGACGGCGTCGCGCGCGAGCTGCGCGGTGTGCTCCTCGAGCTCGAACCCCAGGCGCGCCGCGTAGCGCGCCACCCGCCACAGGCGCGTCGGGTCGTCGGCGAAGCTCGCGTCGTGCAGGACGCGCAGCCGGCCGGCGGCGAGATCCTCCTCGGCGTGCGGCACGGCGCGCAGCGCGCCGGTCGCGAGATCGAGGGCGAGCGCGTTGACCGTCACGTCGCGCCGCTGCAGGTCCTGCTCGATCCCGGCCGGGCGCACGTCGGGCAGCGCGCCGGGGCGCGTGTAGCTCTCGGCGCGCGCCGCCGCGAGGTCCCAGCGACAGTCGCCGTCGCGAACCGTGGCGGTGCCGAAGCGCTCGTGCGCGACCGCGCGGTCGCCGAGCCGCGCGGCGAGCTCGGTCACGTCGCCTTCGACGACGACGTCCAGCTCGCGCGGCGGGCGCCCCAGCACCAGGTCGCGGACGGCGCCGCCGACGAGGTGCACGCCGGCCGTCCCCGCGGCGGCGTCGAGCAGCCGCGCGCCGCACGGCAGCTCGCGCAGGTGCTGGCGCAGGTCGTCCATCGCGACAGTCTCCCGGGTAACCGGTCCTCCGCCCACCCGGCGGGCACGGCGCAAGCGGCGAGCGCCGCGCGCCCGGCCTCTACCATGGCCGGGGTGAGCCCTTCGCCCCGCGGCGAGCGTCCGCTTCCGCGGCTCGCGATCGGGGCTGTCCTGCTCGTGCTCTGTGTCGCGGGCGCCCTGGTGGCGTTCGACCGCAATGAGGAAGACGTCTTCAATCCGGACGTCGGATTCGTCGATACGAACGAGGACACCCCTTCCGCGCCCGCCAAAGCACCTCGTGCCGACGACCATCCGTCCGACGACGGCTTCAGCTGGCCGTTCTACGGCTACTCGAAGGCGCGCACGCACCACCTGCCGTTGCGCCGGGCCCCGCGGCCGCCCTACCGCCAGGCCTGGGCGCGGCGCGGCAGCGTGCTGCTGGAGTTCTCGCCGGTCCTCTGCGGCCGGCGCCTGTACCTGCTCAAGAACAACGGCGCGCTCTACGCGATCTCGCGCGCGACCGGCCGTGTGAGCTGGCGGCGCAAGCTCGGCTACCTCGCCGCCGCCGCGCCGGCCTGCCACGACGGCACGATCTACGCCGTCCTGTTGAGCCGCGCCAAGGGCGAGAACGCCGGGCGGATCATCGCCATCAAGGCCAGGACGGGCAGCACGCGCTGGTCACGCCGGCTGCCCAGCCGCTCGGAGTCCTCCCCGCTGATCGACCACGGCCGCATCTACATCGGCAGCGAGGACGGCACGGTCTACTCCATCCGCGCGCGCGACGGCGTGGTGCGCTGGCGCGCCAAGGCCGCCGGCGCCGTCAAGGGCGCGATCGCGCTCGATTCCGGCAAGCTGTACTTCGGCGACTACGGCGGCCGCGTCCACGCGATCCGGCGCACCGACGGCAAGAAGATCTGGTCGACGGCGCCGGGCGGCGGTCCGCTCGGCCTCGGCGGCGGGAACTTCTACTCGTCGGCCGCCGTCGAGTACGGCCGCGTCTACATCGGCAGCACGAACGGCACGATCTACTCGCTGTCGAGCGCCGACGGCAAGCTCGCGTGGAGCCGCCGCACGGGCGGCTACGTCTACGCGTCGCCGGCGGTCGGCCAGGCGCGGGGCGGACGGCCGACCGTCTACATCGGCTCCTACGACGGCCGCTTCTACGCGCTGAACGCGCGCACCGGGGCGCCGCGCTGGATCCGCCGCCTGGGGACGAAGATCTCCGGTGCCGCGACGCTCATCGGGGACACGGTCTTCGTCTCCGACCTCGGGCGGCGCTCCACCTGGGCGCTCGGGGCGCGCACCGGCAAGACGCTGTGGAAGACGAGCCGCGGCGCGTTCAACCCGGCGATCAGCGACGGGCGGCGCGTCTACTTCACCGCGTACACGTCGCTGTTCGCGCTCGATCCGCGGGGCCGGCCGTTCGATCGAGCGACGGCGCGCACAGCGCGCCAGCAGACGCGCGCGCAGCGGGCGGCGGCGCGCGCGCGGGCGGCACAGCGGGCCCGGGCGCGGGCCGCCGCGCGCCATGAGCGCCAGCTCAAGTACCGCTTCGGGAAGCACGGCCACCGCCATAGCGCGCGGCTCGGCTACCGGCGCAGCTGCCATGAGCACCGCCACGCCTACGAGGTCCGCGGCAAGCGGATCGTCCTGCGCCACAACCACTGCCACACCCACACGCGGCGGCGCTGAAACCGCGCGGCGCGCCCCGCGGGCTACCGGCGCACGGCGATGCCCGCCGCGGCGAGGTGCTCCTTGGCCTCGCGGACGCGGAACGTGCCGTAGTGAAAGATCGAGGCCGCCAGCGCCGCGTCGGCGCCGGCCTGCAGCGCAGCCGCGAGATGGGCGAGCGTGCCCGCCCCGCCCGAGGCGATGACCGGCACGGGGACGGCCTCGGCCACCGCGCGCGTGAGCGCGAGGTCGTAGCCGTCGTTCGTCCCGTCGCGGTCCATGCTCGTCAGCAGGATCTCGCCCGCCCCCCGTTCCACCCCGTCGCGCGCCCACTGCACCGCGTCGATGCCGGTGGGCGTGCGCCCGCCCGCGACGAACACCTCCCAGCCGGATCCGTCGGCGCGGGCCTTGGCGTCGATCGCCAGCACGACGCACTGCGCTCCGAACACGTCGGCCAGCTCGCCGATGAGCTCCGGCCGGGCGACCGCGGCCGAGTTGACCGCCACCTTGTCGGCGCCGGCGTCGAGCACGCCCTGGGCGTCGGCCACCGAGCGGATCCCGCCGCCGATCGTGAACGGGATGAAGCACTCGTCGGCGACGCGCCGCGCCAGCTCGACGACCGTGTCGCGCTTGTCGCTCGTCGCCGTGATGTCGAGGAAGACGAGCTCGTCGGCGCCCTCGGCATCGTAGAGCGCCGCGAGCTCGACGGGATCGCCGGCGTCGCGGATGTCGACGAAGTTCGTGCCCTTGACGACGCGGCCGGCGTCGACGTCGAGGCAGGGTATGACGCGCTTGAGGTGCACCCGGTGAGCGTAGAAGGCACGGCTCAACATCGGCGGCGGACGTGCCGATACGGCCAGGGAGCCGTCGTCGAAGCCACGGGGAAGTCGACGGCCCGACCTGACCTCACACGATCACCGGGAGATCCCGTGCCTCCGAACATCCCACCCTCGCTGCTGGGTCGCGCCCTCGCCGCGATCGCGCTGACCGTCGGCTTCTACACGCTCGCCCTCGGCATCGCCGTCACGCTCCTCGCCGGGCCGATCGCGCTCTGGATGAGCAGCGGACACGGCAACATCTTCGCCACGATCGCGCTGGCCGTCGCCGGCGTGACGATCCTGCGCGCGCTCGTGCCGAGCCGCCGGCGCTTCGTCGCGCCGGGCCCCGAGCTGACGCCGAGCGCGCAGCCCGCGCTGCACGCCGAGCTGGCGGCGGTCGCCGATGCCGTCGGCGAGCCGGTGCCCACCGTCTATCTGGACGCGGACGTCAACGCGGGCGTCGTAGAGGTGCCGGCCGGCCTCCTGGGCGGGCGGCGCCGCGTCATGCTGCTCGGCCTCCCGCTGCTCGCCGCGCTCACCCCGCGCCAGCTGCGCGCGGTGGTCGCCCACGAGTACGGCCATTACGTCGGGGGCGACACCCGGCTGTCACCGTGGATCTGGCGCACGCGCGTCGCGGTGCTGAGGACCGTCGGCGCCCTCGACAACGAGGACTCGTGGTTTCAGCGCGTCGTCGTCCGCGCACCGTTTCTGCTCTACGCCAAGCTGTTTCTGCGGCTGACGAACGCGATCTCCCGCCGCGAGGAGTTCGCCGCCGACCAGGTCGCCGTCCGCGTCGCGGGCGTGCAGGCCAACGCGCAGACGCTGCGCGCGCTGACCGCCGCCGCGCCGGCCTACTCCGCCTACTGGCGCGACGACGTCGCCTATGCGCTGGAGAGCGGCCACCGCCCGCCGATCGTCGCCGGCTTTCACCGCTTCCTCGCGGACCACGAGATCCGCGCTCAGGTCGACACGATCGTGGCCGCGGAGATCGCGGAGGGCGAGACCGACCCGTACGACAGCCATCCGACGCTGGCCGACCGGCTGCGGGCGATCGGCGCCGAGCCCACGGGCGAGGTCTCGCCGCCCGCGCCGCAGGACAGCGCCGCGGCGCTCCTGCGCGACCTCGACGGGCTCGAGCGCGAGTTGCTGCAGGCGACCTTCGGCGACGAGGTCACCGCGCACCTGGAGCCGATCGACTGGGCGCAGGCCGGGCGCCTGCACGCCGACGAGGGCGATGCCATCGCCGCGCGGCACGGCGCGGCGTTCACGCGGCTGACGATCGCCGACGTCGCCGCCGCGACCGCGCCCGACGACGACGCGCTGCGCTCGTTGCGCTCGACGCTCGGCGTCGGTCCCGACGAGGTCGGCATCGACGAGCTCAACGGGTTCTGGCGCTTCGCGCTCGGACGGCTCGTGCTCGCCGCGCTGCGCCGCGACGGCTGGGAGATCGAGAGCGTCCCGGGTCAGGCGATCGTCTGCCACCGTGGCGAGCAGGCCGTGGAGCCGTTCGCCGCGATCGATCGTGCCCGGCAGGACCCGCAGGCCGCGACGGAGTGGGCGCAGACCGCCGCGCGCCTGGGCATCGCGCCGCTGGCGCTCGTGGCGCAGCCCGGCGCGGTGGCGCGCGACCCGATCGCGGCGCCCGGCGCAGCTGTCTAGGCGGCTTCGCCGGACAGGGCGGCGATGCCCGCGGCGACGGTGAACCTGCGCTCGTAGAGCGCCTTGCCGGCGATCACGCCGCTGAGGTTGACCTGGCGCAGGCCGGCCAGCGCGTGGAGGTCCGCGAGCTGGCCGATCCCGCCCGAGTACATGAAGCGCCCGCGCACGACGGCGGCGATGCGGCACACGGCGTCGAGGTCGGGCCCGCCCAGCAGCCCGTCCTTGTCGACGTCGGTGTAGACGAAGGTGCGCACGCCGCGATCCTGCAGGCGCTCGATCGCGGCGTCGGCCGGCAGCGTCGTCGTCTCCGTCCAGCCGGCGGTCGACACGAAGCCGCCGCGCGTGTCGACGCTGACGACGATCCGCTTGCCGTAGCGGGCGACCGCCTCGTCGAGGAAGTCGATGTCGGCGAACGCGGCCGTGCCGAGGATCGCGCGCGAGGCGCCGGCCTCGATCGCACCGGCGACCGCGTCGATCGAGCGCAGCCCGCCGCCGTACTGCACCGGCACGTCGAGCTCCTGCACGACGCGCGCGAGGTGGTCGAGGCTCTGCGGCGAGCCCGTCCGGGCGCCGTCGAGGTCGACCATGTGCAGATACCGTGCGCCCGCGTCGACCCACGCGCGGGCGGCCTCCAGCGGGCTGTCGGCGTAGACGGTCTCGGCGTCGAAGTCGCCCTGCACGAGCCGCACCGCGCGGCCGCCGGCGATGTCGATCGCGGGAAGCAGGATCACGCGTGGACGGACGCGCAGATGCCGACGAAGTTGCGCAGCAGCGCGAGCCCGTGGGTCGAGGACTTCTCGGGATGGCACTGCGCGCCGAAGACGTTGCCCGACGCGACGAACGAGACGAACGGCGAGCCGTAGTCGCCGCGGCCGAGCACGATCGACGGGTCGTCGGGCTCGGCGACGAACGTGTGCACGTGGTAGAAGGCGGCCGGGTCCGGCAGGCCGTCGCAGAGCGCCGAGGGGCGCTCCCAGCGCACCGAGTTCCAGCCGATGTGCGGCAGCTTCAGCCCGCGCGGATCGAGCCGCACGACCTGCCCGGCCAGCAGCCCCAGCCCGTCGGCGCCCTCGTGCTCGACCGAGCGCTCGAAGAGCAGCTGCATCCCGAGGCACAGGCCGATGACCGGCTTGCCGGCCTGCGCGTGGGCGCGCACGACGTCGTCGAGGCCGAGCGCGCGCAGGCGGCGCATCGCCTCGGGGAAGGCGCCGACGCCGGGCACCACCAGCCCGTCGGCCGCGCGCAGCTCGTCGGGGTCGGAGGTCTGCGCGATCGGCGTGCCGACGTGCTCGAAGGCCTTGGCCACCGAGCGACGGTTGCCCATCCCGTAGTCGACCATCGCGATCGCGGTCATCGCGCGGCCGTCATCCGGTCAGCGTCCCCTTCGTCGAGGGCACGCCGGTCTCGCTCGGGTCGAGCGCGATCGCCGCGCGCAGCGCGCGGGCAAAGGCCTTGAACGACGCCTCGATCATGTGATGGGCGTTCGTGCCGGCCTGGACCTCGAGGTGCAGCGTCAGCCGCGCGTTGCCGGCGACAGCGCGGAAGAACTCCTCGAGCAGCTCGTGCTCGAAGCCGCCGGTCTCGCCCGCCGGCAGGCCACCGTCATGCAGCGCGACGAACGCGCGGCCGGAGACGTCGATCGCGCACATCGCGCGCGCCTCGTCCATCGGCACGACGGCGTGCCCGTAGCGGAAGATCCCGCGGCGGTCGCCGAGCGCGGCGTCGAGCGCCTGGCCGAGCACGATGCCGACGTCCTCGACGGTGTGATGCGAGCCGGTCTGCAGGTCGCCCTTGGCCTGCACGGTGAGGTCCAGCCGCCCGTGGCGCGCGAGCAGGTCGAGCATGTGGTCCAGGAAGCCGACGCCCGTGTCACGGCGGCCGGCGCCGCTTCCGTCGAGCGCGAGCTCGAGCGTGATGTCGGTCTCGCCGGTGCGGCGCTGGCGCTGGGCGGTGCGGCTCACGTCGGTCATGACGGCGCATTCTCCCCCACGCGCGCCACCATCGACTCGGCGTGCATGGTGAATCCCTCGGCCCGCGCGATCGGCGCCCCGGCGGCGGCGAGCGCGGCGCCGGCGTCGCCGATGTGGACCTCGCTCATCCGGCGCCGGAACGCCCGCGGCGACAGGCCCGAGGCGTAGCGCGCCGAGCCGCCGGTCGGCAGGCAGTGGTTCGAACCGGCGACGTAGTCGCCGAACGCCGTCGCGCCCGCCGCCCCGACGAAGACGCAGCCCGCCGAGCGCACGCGCGGCGCCAGCCGCTCGACGGCGGGGCCGACGAGCTCGAGGTGCTCCGGGGCGAAGGCCTCGCAGAAGCGCAATCCCTCGAGCAGCGACTCGGCGTGGACGAGCACGAAGGCCGCTGGGTCGGAGCGCGGGCGGCCGGGGCCGAGCGTCTCGAGCGCGTCGGCGACCTCGTGCAGCAGCGGCGCCGAGCCGGATACCGCGACGACCGGCGCGCCGGGACCGTGCTCGCCCTGGGCCAGGAGGTCGAGGGCAATGAGCTGCGGGTCGGCGGACGCGTCGGCGAAGACGAGCACGTCGCTGGGCCCGTAGAAGCCGTCGATGCCGACGCTGTCGGAGACCTGGCGCTTGGCCTCCTGCGCGAACAGGCTGCCCGGCCCCGCGACCACGTCGACGCGCTCGATCGTCTCCGTTCCGTAGGCGACCGCCGCGATCCCGTGCGCGCCGCCCATCGCGTAGACCTCGTGCACGCCGCACAGCGCGCAGGCGCCGCGAACCACCGGGTCGATCGGCGGCGCCGTGAGCACCACGACCTCCTCGACGCCGGCTGCGCGCGCGGTGACGACCCCCATGACGACCACCGACGGGTAGGGCGCCTGGCCGCTCGGGACGTAGATCGCCGCGCGGCGGACGGGGACCTCGCGCAGCACGACCCGCTGGCCCTGCGGCAGGGTGACGGCGACGTCCTCGCCGATCGCCGCGTCGGCGACGAGCGCGACGTTCGTGATCGCGACCTCCAGGCCGGCCCGCACGTCGTCGGGCAGCAGTCCGGCGTCGAGCTCGGCGACGGGGACGCGCAGGGACCCGTCCCCGCCCACCCCGGACGCCCCGCCCAGGTCGAAGCGCGCCACGAGCTCACGCAGCGCGCGGTCACCGCCGTCGCGGACGGCGCCGACGATCTCCGCGACGGCCTCGCTCACCGACGCGGGCGCGGGCGCCAGCGCGCGCACCGCGGCCGCCGCGGCCACCGGGTCGCCGCCCACCGCGACGCGCTCAATGCGCACGCAGCTTCTCCAGCATCGCGTCGATCGCCGCCGCCTTGAGCTTGTGGGAGACCGGGTTGGCGATGAGCCGCGCGGTCGAGACGAAGATCTCCTCGCGGATGACGAGGTTGTTCTCGCGCAGCGTCGTGCCGGTCGCGGTGAGGTCGACGATCGCCTCGACGAGGCCGGTCAGCGGCGCCAGCTCGACCGAGCCCTTGACCTCGACGATCTCGGCCTGCCGGCCGGTCGCCTCGAAGTACGCGGCGGCGGTCTTGTAGTACTTCGTGGCGACCCGCATGACGCCCAGCCGGCGCAGCGCCTCGACGGACGGGTCGGGCCCGTCGACGGTGGCGAGCACCATCGTGCACTTGCCGTAGCCGAGGTCGAGCAGCTCGTAGACCTCGCGGTCGGGCTGCTCGGCGAGGACGTCCTTGCCGGTGATCCCGACGTCGGCGGCGCCCGCCTCGACATAGGTCGGCACGTCGGACGGGCGCATCGTGACGATGCCGACGTCGGCGAAGAGGAGCTTGCGGTCGTTGTTGCGCACCTCGGCGCAGTCCAGGCCGATCGACTCGAGGAGGTCGAGCGTCTCGCGCATGAGCGCGCCGCGCGGCACGGCGATCGTGAGATCAGCGCCCGGGCTCACCGCTGCTCCTCCCCCGCGAGCGCGACGTGCAGCGCGTCGATCGTCAGCGCGAAGCCGACCGCCGGCAGCGGGCGGCCGAAGCGCCCGAGCAGGTCGTCGTAGCGGCCGCCACCGCCGATCGGCGCGCCGAGGGCGGGGTCGTAGACCTCGAAGACCGCGCCCGGGTAGTAGCCCATCGGGCGCGAGAGGCCTAGGTCGAAGATCACGCGCTCGGCGACCGGGGGCGCCAGCAGCGCGTAGACGGCGCGCAGCC
>JAUXSD010000173.1 GCA_030681525.1 Solirubrobacteraceae bacterium | reverse complement strand
GATAGCGACCGAGGGCGAGACGGATCATATCGGCTTCGATCTCGTCCAGCGGTCGGATGTCACCGGCTTCCGTGACGACCGGAATGCCGAGCGCACTGTCGGCCCCGTTCGCGCGGATTTCCATGGTCTGCGGAATGATGTCCTCGGCACCGAGAACCGCCGGGCCCTTGAAGGAACCCGCCCTCGGCGCCGGAGGAGGAGCAGCCGGAACCGCCGTATCGAAGCCCGTGACGTGGGCCGCGATCTGCGGGAACTCGGCGACCGTCAGCTCGGCGCCATCGGCCAGCACGACAGCGCGGAATACCGCGTTCTCGAGCTGACGCACGTTGCCGGGCCAGGGATAGCTCTTGATAAGACGCAGGGCGTCATCGCTGATGCCACTGATGCGTTTGCCTTCCTCGGCGGCAAAGCGTGCCATGAAGTGCTGCGCCAGCTCAGCGACGTCGCCGAGGCGCTCGCGCAGCGGCGGCACCCACACGGGGAAGACGTTGAGGCGGTAGTAGAGATCCTCGCGGAACTTTCCGTCGCGCACCAGCTGGATCATGTTGCGATTGGTCGCCGAGATCAGGCGGAAGTTGACGTTGACCGACTTCTTCGAGCCGACCGGATCGATCTCGCCGTCTTGAAGCGCGCGCAGCAGCTTCACCTGCGCCTCGAGCGGCAGCTCGCCGACTTCGTCGAGGAACAACGTACCGCCGTCGGCTTCCTGGAACTTGCCGACTCGCTTGTCGACGGCGCCTGTGAACGAGCCCTTCTCATGGCCGAACAGCGTGCTCTCGACGAGGTTCTCGGGGATGGCGCCGCAGTTGACGACGACGAACGGCTTGCCGGCGCGTTCGCTCTCACCCTGGATGGCGCGGGCGATGAGCTCCTTGCCGACGCCGGACTCGCCTTCGATGAGCACCGGAATGTTGGAGGCGGCCGTGCGCTTGCCGAGCGCGACGACGCGCTCCATGCCTTCGCCGCGCACGACGAGGTCGGCGAACGTCAGCGTGCCTTCGACCTTCTTCTTGATGCGGCAGATCTCGCCAGCCAGCGCTTCGATCTTCAGCGCGCTCTTGATCGAGACTTCCAGCCGCTCTGGCGACACCGGCTTGACG
>JAUXSD010000170.1 GCA_030681525.1 Solirubrobacteraceae bacterium | reverse complement strand
GAAGGCGATGAGCGCGAGGTTCGCCGCGTTGAGCATGAGCTCGAGGCAGAGCAGGATGACGAGCGGGCTACGGCGGGTGAGCACGCCGGCGGCGCCGATCGTGAAGATCAGCGCGGAGACCGCGAGGTACCAGCCGATCGCCATCAGGCGCCGTCCTCGGCAGGCTCGTCGGCGGGCGGGCCGGCGGGCTCGTCAGCGGTCGTGTCCTTGGCCGGCAGCGCCGCACGCGCGCCCGCGCCGGGCCGCGGGCCGCCGACGCCCTCGGCCATCGTGCCGGTGTACGCGGGGCGCAGCATGTCCATCGCGCTGTAGCGCGCCTGGTCCTCGGCGGCGGTGAGGCCGCCGCGGCGGCGGGCGAGCACGACGGCGCCGACGGCCGCGATGAGCAGGAGGAAGGAGGCGACCTCGAACGGCAGCAGGAACTTCGTCAGCAGCAGCGCGCCGATCTCGGCGGGCGAGCCGAAGCTCGGCTGCACGACCTCGCCGCCCGAGTCGATCAGCGACAGGCCCGAGCCGAGCGTGGCGATGCACAGCTCGATGAACAGCAACCCGCCGAAGACGGCGGACGCGAGCTTGAGGCCGTGTCCCGCGCGCGGGCCGAGCGGCTCGTCCTGGCCGCCGATGTAGGCGACGACGAAGACGTAGAGCACCATGACGGCGCCCGCGTAGACGACGACCTGGGCCGCGGCGACGAACTCCGCGCGCAGCAGCAAAAACAGCGCCGCGAGGCACAACAGGTGCGAGACGAGCGCCAGGACGGAGTAGAACGGGTTGCGTACGGCGACGACCCCGATCGCTCCCGCCACGGCCCCGATCCCGGCCACGAAGAACAGCACCTCTCCCATGAAGCGCGCAATCTATCTGTCGTGGGGCGACGGGGAGCCCTGCCATCCCCGCCGGGGTCGGTCACGCCTGCGGTTCAGCGATCTCAGGAGGCGCGAACGTGGGCGAACCGACCCACGACGCGGCCCTCCCGGCCTGACGCCGGGAGGGCTCGCTGCGATTGCTCCTGCGGCTTGCGCTAGCGCGAGCCGAGGATCTGGAACGAGCGCATCTCGCCGCGCACGCGGCGCGGCATGTACCCGGTGAACAGCGTGTAGGAGTGCACCGTTCCGCTGCGCTGCGCGATCCCGTTGCGGACCGTCTGCGACAGCGCCTGGTTGAGCGACCACCGGCCGTTGGCGATGCGCGCCTTGAACTGCAACGTGGTCGTTCTGGCGCCGACGACGTACTCCATCTGGACGCGCACGACCCCGCGTGCGCGGGCGGAGATCGTGCCCGACGCCCGCAGCCGCCCGTCGACGATCGTCGGACGCTGCAGGCGCAGGTCGGCGCGCTGCGACGCGGCGCGCAGGCGCACGGTCTGCGGGCGCGTGTCGGCGTCACCGCGGTAGGCGATCGTCAGGATGCCCGTTCCCAGATCCGCCTGCGCCTTCGGGATCCGCTGACGGAAGCGAATCCGACCGTCGCGCGAGTTGACCGCCTCGGTGAAGCGGTAGCGCCGGCCGGCGGCGTGCAGTTCCACGTTGACCCGGCCCGACGCCAGGCTGGTGATCGGGGCGAACACGTCCAGCACGCGATCACGACGCCAGATCCGCGCGCGTGCCAGCGACAGCTTCGCCGTCGCCAGCCCGGCCGCCGGGCTCGGTCCGGGTCCGGGTCCCGGTCCCGGTCCCGGCCCCGCTATCGGCGGCACCGTCGTGTTCGAGAGGAAGATCCACGCCCGGCCCTGGTCGGCGTTGGCGCCGACGTCGGTGAAGGGCGCGCCGCCGATGTAGTCGGGCTCGCCGTCGCCGTTGAGGTCCCCGGCCGCGGCGACCGTCCACCCCAGCCGCGGTCCCGCCGGCGTGGTGGTGCCCTGCGGCGCATCGACCGCCGGCAGCTCGAAGGCCCGCAGCAGCTGGCCGTTGCGCCCGTCCATCACGTACGCGCCGCCGTTGTCGATGGCCTGCGCCACGTGGTGCGGCGACTGGCCGATGAACTGGTCGGGCACCCCGTCCTGGTTGTAGTCGGTCACCGCCACCGACCAGCCGAACTGGCCGCCCTCGGTCGGCGCCGGGTCGTCCAGCGGACGGATCAGCGCGCCGGTGATCCCGTTGAAGATCCACGCGCGCCCCTGCCCCGGTCCGGCGGGCCCGTTGTGCGTGAAGCCGTTGGCGTAGAGGTCAGCGCGGCCGTCGCCGTTGACGTCGCCCGGAGAGCCCGGCGTGGCGTCCTGAAAGCTGAAGTTGGAGCCCGGCTGGGGCTCGGGCGGGTCGACGCGCAGACGCAGGGTGCCGGTCGCGCCCTCGAAGACGTACATCCGACCGGCTCCCACACCGAGCGGCGTGGTCAGGTTCGACGCGCCGACGAGCTGGTCGGCGACGCCGTTGGCGTTCGTGTCACCGGGACTCTGGACGGCGATGCCGAACCCGCCGCAGCTGGCGAAGCAGCTGCCCCCGGGTCGATCCTCGACGGGCACGTTGAGCGTGCGTACGAGGCCGCCGCTGGCGCCGTCGAAGATGTAGGCCTGGCCGATGTTGCGGTAGCACCCGGCCGGGATCGTCTCCGCCGTGGCGCCCACGGCGCAACCGGCGGGCACGTCGTTGTTCGACGCGCCGACGATCACGTCGAGGCGTCCGTCCGCCGTGACGTCGCCGGCCGAGCCGATCCTCGAGCCGAACCGGCTGTCGGGCTGCGGATCGGGGTTGTCGAGCGTGTGCAGCAGCGCACCGGTCTCGCCGTTGAAGATCCACGCGCGGCCCTGGTTGACGTTCGGGCCCACGTCCTGGGAGTCGGTGCCGACCGCGAGGTCGAGCTCGCCGTCGCCGTTGGCGTCGCCGAACGCCGAGATGTAGAAGCCGAACTGCGCGTCGGCCTGCGGCTCGGGCGAGTCGATCCGGTACAGCACGCCGCGCGTCCGCCCGCTCATGAGGTACACGCGGCCGGCGTTGTTGTCGGCGCCGATCGTGTGGCTCGGGGCGGCGACGAAGAAGTCGTTGACGCCGTCGTCGTCGATGTCGCCGGCCATGACGATCCGCTCCGCCCAGCGACCGGTGTCCTGAGGATCGGGCGAGTCGACCGCGATCTCGTCGTAGGGGGTCGTCGCGGTCGCACCGAACGCCGGCGTCGCGAGTGCGGCCGCGACGACCATCGAGACGAGGGCGAGCGCGATCGGCAGCGGCGTGCGCGCCTTGCTCCAGCTGGCCATGTGATCTCTCCTCCAACGACCGGCGCCTCGCGCCGATCTCGATGACCGGTGACGAACCGGCTTCGCTTGAACCTAACAACCTGGGACTCGTCGGGTTGCGAGGGCGGGCCATCTCTTCTTCGGCCTGCGTGGGGTCTGCATGTGCCACAGCCGGCGAAGGGGTCATCGCGCCGCGGGTCCCGAGCCACGGCGGCGGGTACGTTCACGGCATGGGTCGCGAGTCGGCGAGCTACTACCTGACCCTGCCGCCCGAGCTCGAGGACGCGGTGCTCGTCGCGCTGCGCGAGGGCGGCGCCGAGCCGGTCGCCGAGTCGGGACACACCTGGATCGAATTGCGCGTGCGCGACCCGCATCGCTACTGGATCGACCTGCGCGTGCACCGCGCCGCCGAGCCGCTGCTGGAGATCCGGATCGCGCTGACGAACGACGAGTGGTCGATCCGCGCGCCGCTGGAGGCGGCCTTCACCGCGCTGCCGGCCGGCGCGGCGGCGCGCTCGCTGCGCGACGAGGACGGCGCCGACCTCGGCGCCCCGGCGCAGGACGGCTGGTCGCTGCGCCTCGAGGAGGACTTCGGCCGGCGCCGCGCGGAGTTCGTCGAGCGCGTCGGCGACATCAACGCGCCGATCTCCGCCGATCACGTCTACCTGCACCTGCACCAGACGGGCTGGAAGCGCGACGACGACCTCGAGCTCGAGTGGGCCCGCGAGCGCGAGATGCTGAAGATGGAGCGCATGTGGGACGGCGAGCCGGAGATCCCGGCGGATCATCCGGATCACCTGCCGGAGGACGACGGCGGCGATCCCGAGCGATCTCCATGAGGTCCGACCGGCCTGTGCCGCGTCCTGATCACCTGGCGCGACGACCGTCTACAGCTATACGAGCGCGCTGTCGATAGACCCGGACTGCGCCCGGCAGACAAGCCGGTCCGGCCGCAGACCATGCACGCAGCACTTTCGAGGGAGCCCCTGTGCCCGTACGGTTCGCTGCGTCTCGCCGGTCATCGCCCCGCCCTGCGCCCGTGCGGCTGCTCGCGCATTGCGGGCTCCTCCTCACGGCGATGTTGGTGCTCGCCGCGCCGGCCTGGTCGTTGGACCACCCGGTCTCCTCCGAGGCCGCCCTGCGTACGGCGCTTGACCCGACGAACGTCGCCACCGGCGCCCAGACCGGCGACACGATCACGTTCACGGCCGGCATCACGCTGACCACCGGTGATCTGCCGGTCGTCCAGCGCAGCATCGGCATCCTCGGCGGCGGCTTCACCCTCTCGGGCGGCGACCAGTACCGCGGGCTCTTCGTGATGGCGCTCAGCGGCACGATCGCCGTGTCCATCTCGGACCTCGTCATCGCGCACACCAACGCCAAGGGCGGCGACGGCGGGGCCGGTGGCGGCGGTGGAGCGGGACTGGGCGGGGCGCTCTTCGTGGCGACGAACGCCACCGTGACGACGACCGATGTGACCCTGCAGAACAACGCGGCACGCGGCGGCAACGGCTCCACGGGTATCGATGGCGGCGGTGGCGGGATGGGCGGCGACGGCGGCGCCGCGACCAGCAACCGTCCGAGCGACGGCTCGGATGGCGGCGGCGGCCTGGGGGCGGGCGCCGCCGGTGGCGGATTCGTATCCGGCACCTGGGGCACGGCCGGGGGCGCCGGGATCTTTCCCGGGGCGGCGGGCGGCGGGGCCGGCGGCGCCACCACGTACGGCGCCTTCGGCGGCGGGGCCGGCGGCGGCCCGGGCGGCGGCGGCGGTGGTGGCGGCACCGACGACAGCCCCTACTACGACGCCGGCGGCGGCGGTGGGGGCGGCATCGGCGGCACCCCCGGCAGCAGCTCGATCGGGCACAACGGCGGCGTCGACTTCGGCGGCGACGGCGGCTTCGGCGGCGGCAGCGGCGGCGCGAGCTCCGGGCGCTACGCCGGCAACGGCGGCTTCGGCGGCGGCGGCGGCCAGGGCGCGGGCAGCAGCAACGGCGGCCACAGCGCGGGCGGCTTCGGCGGCGGCGGGGGCGGCATCGGCGCGTACGGCTCCGGCAACGCGCAGTACACGGTGGCGGGCTTCGGCGGCGGCGCGGGCACCAACGTCCGCGACTACTACAACGGCTACGGTGGCGGCGGTCTCGGAGCGGGCGGTGCGGTCTTCGTGCAGGACGGCGGCAGCCTGACGTTCGGCGGATCGGGTCCGGTCGGCGCCAACAGCGTCTCCGGCGGGGCGGGCGCCGGGCACCCGGGCGGCGGCTACGGCGCGAACGGCGGCGCCGCGCTGGGCGCCGGCATGTTCCTGCAGGGCAACGGCACGGTGACCTTCTCGCCCGCCGCCGGCCGGGCGCAGGCGATCTCGGACACGATCCTCGACCAGCAGGGCGCCGGCGCCAGCGGCAGCTACAAGATCGCCAAGACGGGAGCCGGCCTGCTGACGCTGTCGGCCGCCAACGGCTACTCGGGCGGATCGGTGGTCACCGGCGGCCTGCTGAACTTCGGCTCGCTCGCCAACCTCGGCACGGGCACCGTGACGCTCGACGGCGGCGGTCTGCAGTGGCGCGAGGGCACGACGACCGACGTCTCGCCACGCCTCGAGGCGCTGGCCGCAGGCGGCGCGACGTTCGACACGAACGGCAACGACCCGACCCTCGCGTCGACGATCAGCGGCACCGGCACGCTCACGAAGACCGGGGCGGGCACGCTGACGCTCGCCGCCGCCAACAGCTACTCGGGCGCCACGACGGTGAGCGCCGGAACACTGCGCGGCACGACCACGAGCCTCCAGGGCACGATCGTCGACAACGCGACGGTGCTCGTCGACCAGGGCTCCGACGGCACTCTCGGCGCGGCGCTGTCGGGCCCGGGCAACCTCGCCAAGCAGGGCAACGGCACGGTCACGCTCGGGGCGCCCAACAGCTTGAGCGGCGGCACGACGGTCACCGGCGGGCTCCTGACCTTCGACGAGCCGGCGCGGTTCGGCACGGGCGACGTGACGCTGGACGGCGGCGGGCTGCGCTGGGCGGCCGGCACGACGAGCGACGTGTCCGCGCGGCTCGCCCCGCTGGGTGTGAACAGCGCGACGGTGGACACGCAGGCCAACGACGTCACCTTCGGTTCTGTGCTGAGTGGGCCCGGCCGGCTGAGGAAGACGGGCGCGGGGACACTCACGCTCTCGGCGGCGAACACCTTCGCGGGCGGGACGAGCGTCCGCGGCGGGATCATCGACTTTGCGTCGCTCTCGAACCTCGGTACGGGCAGCGTGACGCTCGACGGCGGCGGCCTGCGCTGGGCCACGGGCACGGCGACCGACGTGTCATCGCGCCTGGCGGCGCTCGGCGACGGCGGCGCGACGCTCGACACGCAGGCCAGCGACGTCACGCTCGCCTCCGCACTGAGCGGCAACGGGCCCCTGATCAAGCGGGGCGCCGGCACGCTCACCCTGTCGGGCACCAGCACCAACAGCGCAACGACGGACATCGAGCAGGGGACGCTCCTCGTGAGCGGCACGGTCGCAGCGCCCATCATGGTGCGCGATGGAGCGACGGCGCGGGTGACGGGCACCGCGACCGGCCACGTGACGGTCCAATCCGGCGGCACGCTGACGTGCGAGGGCGGGACCATCGGCGGCGGCGTCACAGCGCAGGCCGGCGCAACGTCGTCGGGCGTGCCCGACGCGGTCGCCGGTGTCTCGGCGAACCGAGGCGATCGGCAGGCCACGGTCACGTTCACCCCCGGCGCCGCACACTGCTCGCCGGTGTCGTACACGGTGACGGCATCACCGGGCGGCGCCACGGCGTCAGGCAGCGGCGGCCCGATCACCGTGGGCGGGCTGACGAACGGCACGGACTACACCTTCACGGTCACCCCTCGCAACCCGATCGGAGCGGGGGCGGCCTCCGCGCCGTCCGAGGCGGCGACGCCGGCCGGCGTGCCGGCCGCGCCGACCGGTGTGTCGGCGACGCGCGGTGACGAGCAGGCGACGGTGAGCTTCGCGGCGCCGTCGGCCAACGGATCGCCGATCACGTCCTACACGGTGACGGCGTCGCCGGGCGGCGCGACGGCGACGGGCGGCGCCGGTCCGCTCGCCGTCACCGGCCTGTCGAACGGCACGAGCTACACGTTCCGGGTCACCGCGACGAACGCCGTCGGCGCGGGCGCGCCTTCGGCTCCTTCCAACGCGGCGACGCCGGCCGGGCTGCCCAGCGCGCCCACGAGCGTGTCGGCGACGCGGGGCGACGACACGGCGACGGTCAGCTTCGCGGCGCCGTACGCCAACGGGTCGCCGATCTCGTCCTACACGGTGACGGCGTCGCCGGGTGGCGCGACGGCATCGGGCGGCGCCGGCCCGGTGGCCGTGAGCGGCCTGTCGAACGGCACGAGCTACACGTTCACCGTCACGGCGACGAACGCCGTCGGCGAGGGGCCGGCATCGGCGGCCTCGAACGCGGCGACCCCCGCCGGCGTGCCGGCCGCTCCCATGGGCGTGTCGGCGGCGCGCGGCGACGAGCAGGCCACGGTGAGCTTCGCGGCGCCCTCGGCGGACGGGTCGCCGATCACGTCGTACACCGTGACGGCGTCGCCGGGCCACGCAAGCGCGTCGAGCACCGGCAGCCCCATCACCGTCGGCGGCCTGTTGAACGGCACGGCCTACACCTTCACGGTCACCGCGACGAACGACGTCGGCGAGGGCACCGCCTCGGACCCGTCCGACGCGGTGACACCGGCCGGCCTGCCTGGGGCGCCGACGGACGTCGCGGCGGTCGCCGGCGACGGGGACGCATACGTCACGTTCACGGCGCCGGACGCCAACGGCGCGGCGATCACGTCGTACAACGTGACGGCGTCACCGGGCGGGGCGACGGCGTCGAGCACCGGCAGCCCGGTCACGATCGGCGGGCTCGCGAACGGCACGAGCTACACGTTCACGGTCACGGCGACCAACGACGTCGGCGAGGGCCTGGCGTCGGATGCCTCCGACGCGTCGATGCCCATCGGGCCGCCGGCCGCCCCCGGCAGCGTCGCCGCCGTCGCGGGCGACGCTCAGGCCACGCTGACGTTCACCCCGCCGTCGGCCGAGGGCTCGCCGATCGCGTTCTACACCGTGACCGCCTCGCCCGGCGGCGAGCGACGCATGTTCATGGAGGGCAGCCCCATCTCCTTGGGCGGCCTCATCAACGGGCGGGCCTATTCCTTCACCGTGACCGCCACCAACGGGGTCGGCACCGGGTCGTCGTCGGCCGCCTCGAACACGGTCGTCCCCGCGGCGCCCGTCCTCGCCCCGGTGGCGCCCGTCCTGATCCCGCTCGCGCCGATCGTCATCCAGACGCCCCTGACGCCGACCGCCCGCCGCCCCGTGGCGGCGACCCTTGGCTCGACCAGAGCAAAGGTCACGACCGGCGGCGTGGCACGCGTCTCGATGGACTGCAGGGCCAGCGCGGTGTCGTGCCGCGGCGTGGTCACGCTGTCGACGCGCATGCCCCGGACGACGGCGAGTCGCAACCTGGCGGCGCGCGTCGGCCGCGCCTCGTTCGCCGTCCCGGCCGCCCGGCGTACGGCCGTCCGCGTGCGTGTCAACGCGAAGATGCGGCGCAAGCTCGCGCGTGGGCGTGCGATCACGGTCGTCGCCAAGCTGACGCGGACCGGTTCCAGCGTCAGCTCGTACGCGGAGCTGAAGCTACGGGGTCCAGCCCGCGCGCGGCCGGCGCCGTAGCGCGCAGGCGCCGGGGGCCGGCGTGCGCGCCGGCGCTACTCGCCCTCGCCGCGCAGCGGCGTGCGCTCGAGCGGCTCGTCGAGCAGCATCTCCTTCGTGAAGATCAGGTCGGTGCGGTTGTAGGCCGACATCTCGTAGTCGTGGCCCATCGTGATGGCGTCGAACGGGCAGGCCACCTCGCAGTAGCCGCAGAAGATGCAGCGCGCGAGGTTGATCTCGTAGACGGCGGCGTAGCGCTCGCCGGCGCTGACGCGGTTCTCCGGCGTGTTCTCGGCGGCGACGACGCGGATGCAGTCCGCCGGGCAGGCCGCCGCGCACAGCGAGCAGCCGACGCACTTCTCCAGCCCGGTGTCCTCGAAGCGGTGCAGCCGGTGGCGGCCGCGAAAGCGCGGGTAGACCGGCACCTTCTCCTCGGGATAGGAGATCGTCTGCGGGCCCTCGAAGAGGCGCGCCATCGTCGTCTTCAGGCCGCGCAGCGTCTCGCCGAACGCGCGGGCCGTGCCGCCCGCCGCGCCCGGCTGGGGCGCGCGCTGCACGATGAGCATCTCGTCTCCGGGGGTCCAGGTCATCGCCACAACCTTGTCATGAAACCGCCACGACCACGACCGCGGTGACCAGCGCGTTGAGCGTCGCCAGCGGGAGCAGGACCTTCCAGCCGAAGCTCATGAGCTGGTCGTAGCGCAGCCGCGGCAGCGTCGCGCGGATCCACACGAACAGGAACACGAACAGGAACATCTTGCCGAGCACGACGAAGGGGTCGAAGAAGCCGGGCGGGTCGATGAACGGCAGCTGCCAGCCGCCGAGGAACAGCGTCACCGCGAGGCCCGAGACGACGAGGATGTTCACGTACTCCGCGAAGAAGTAGGCGGCGAACTTCGAGCCGCCGTACTCGGTGTTGTAGCCCGCGACGAGTTCCGCGTCGGCCTCGGGCAGGTCGAACGGCACGCGGTTGGTCTCCGCGAAGGCCGCGATCACGAAGATCACGAAGCCGACGAACTGCGGCACCGCGTACCACATCGTCGACTGCGCCTCGACGATCGCCGGCAGCGACAGCGTGCCGGCCATCATGATCACGCCGAGCAGCGACAGGCCCATCGCGACCTCGTAGGAGATGAGCTGCGCCGCGGCGCGCATCGCGCCGAGGAACGAGTACTTCGAGCCGCTCGCCCAGCCGCCGAGCATGAGCCCGTAGAAGGCGATCGCGCCGAAGGCGAAGACGTAGAGCACACCGATCTCGACGTCGAGGCCGTACAGTCCGACGTCGGTGCCGAAGATGTTCGCGACGTCACCGAACGGCAGGATCGCGAACGCCGCCAGCGCGGTCAGCAGCGAGATGATCGGCGCCAGCGCGTAGAGGAAGCCGATCGCCGTCGAGGGCTGGAAGGGCTCCTTCGTGGCGAGCTTGATGATGTCCGCCAGCGGCTGGGCCATGCCGAAGGGGCCGACGCGATTGGGCCCGTAGCGGTGCTGGAAGCGGCCCAGCAGCTTGCGCTCGGCCAGCAGCACGACCGGCACGATCTGCACCGCGACGGCGAAGATCACGACCGACTTGAGGATCTGGATGTACCACTCCTCGGCGTAGCCGACGAGCGCGAGCGTCGAGGTCACTGCGGCGCGACCTCCACGAGCCCGCCGCCGTCGAGCTCGGAGGCGGAGTCCGCGGCGATCCCCGCCTCGAGGAAGACCGAGCCCTCGGGCACGGCGGTGCGCAGCACGGCCACCGCGCTGACGCTGGCGCCGTCGGCGCCGACCGCCACGCGGCCGCCGTGGGCGATGCCCAGGCGCTCGGCGTCGGCCGGGTTGAGCTCGGCGCGCTGGGCGTGGCGCAGGAACTTCAGCGCGGGCGACAGCTCGACCTCGGGCGCCGCCCAGATCGAGCGGAACGTGCCCAGCCGCAGGTTGCCGTTCGGGGTCGGTGCGTGCGGCGGCACCTCCAGGCCGAAGGGCCCGGTGTCGGCGACCGGCCAGCCGGCGGCGGCGGGGCGCTCGGTCCAGCGCACGCCGCGCCCGCCGAGCTGATCGAGCGTCAGCCCGGCGTAGAACGGGACGGCCTCGAAGAGCTTGGCCGACGCCATCGGCCCGCTCAGCACCGCGAGGTCGTGCCCGAGGCGGGCGGCGAGGTCCGCGACGACGTTCCACTCCGCGCGCACGGCGTCGGGGCGCTTGATCGCCGGACGCAGCCGCTGCACGCGCCCGTCGGGGTGCGTGATCGTGCCCTCCTTCTCGGCGTAGGACTCGGCCGGGAAGACGATGTCGGCGAACTCCCACAGCCCCTCGCTGAGCACGGCGGCGTGCGCAATGACGGTCTCGGTCTGCTCGAGCGCGGTGCGCCAGCTGCGGCGGTTGGGCAGGTCGCGCAGCGGGTCGACGTGCATGAGATACAGGGCGCCGAGGTCGCCGACGGCGGCGGCGGCGCCGATCCCGTCGCTGTCGAGGCCGACCGGGCTGACCGGCGCGACGCCGGGCGCGGCGTTGGGCAGCATCCCGACCTCGCGCAGGCCGCGGCCGTTGGTGCCGGCCGGCAGCTCGAGCAGGCCCGAGCCGGTGTGATCGGCGGTGACGACGCGCCCGGCGACGTTCAGCAGCGCGCGGGCGGCGTGGCCGCCGCGGGTGCCGTGCGTCAGGCGCTCGCCGTAGACGATGACGACGTCCTCGCCCGCCGACGAGAGCAGTTCGGCCAGCGCACCGACCTGCGCCGCGTCGGCCCCGGCCGCCGCGGCGAGCTCCGCCACGGTCCCGCCGCCGCCGAGCGCGGCGTTCAGCGCCGCGCAGAACGCTTCGCCCGCGCCGGGCGCGTAGCGCGCGACGACCGCGGCGTTGGGATCCAGCGAGGACGGTCGCGAGGTGGCGACGGCGAGACGGACGGCGTTGCGCCGCACGCCCTTGCGGATGCGCAGGTCCAGGATGGGTGCGTCGTCGACGGGTTCGCAGTCGAGCACGAGCACGGCGTGGGCGAACTCGAGGTCCGGCACGATTGCCTGCAGCGAGGGGCTGTGCAGCGCGGCGTGCAACTCGCGCGGCAGCATGCCGCCGTGGCGCGAGTCGACGTTCGGCGAGCCGAGCGCGCCGCGCATGAGCTCCTGCAGCAGCCAGCCCTCCTCGTTGGTCGTCTCGCCGCCGGCGATCGCGCCGCTCGCTGCGCCGGCCGCGTTCAGCCGCGCCGCGGCCTCGTCCAGGGCGCGGTCCCAGCCGACCGGCACGAGCTCGCCGTCGACGCGCAGCAACGGATGGGTGACGCGGGAGTCGATGTGCACCGACTGGTAGGCGAAGCGGCCCTTGTCGCACAGCCAGCCGTCGTCGACGCCGTCGTGCTGGCGCGACATGACGCGCAGGACGCGCTCGTCGCGGACGGTGAACTCGACGTTGCACTGCGCCGGGCACAGCGTGCAGACCGAGCCCGAGCCCTCGATGTCCCACGGCCGCGCCCGGAAGCGGTAGGGCGTCGAGGTCAGCGCGCCGACCGGGCACAGCTCGATGATGTTGCCGCTGAACGGCGCGACGTAGGGGTGGCCGTCGAACGTCGAGACGTAGGTGTCGGCGCTGCGCTCCTGCAGGACGAGCTGGTAGTCCTCGGCGATCTCCTGGCTGAAGCGCACGCAGCGGTAGCACAGGATGCAGCGCTCGCGGTCGATCGCGATGAGCGGCGACAGCGCGAGCGGCTTGACGAAGTGGCGCTTGGGCTCGATGAAGCGCGAGCGCCCCGGGCCCCAGCCGAACGTGATGTCCTGCAGCGGGCACTCGCCGCCCTTGTCGCAGACCGGACAGTCGAGCGGGTGGTTGATGAGCAGAAACTCCAGGATCGCCTCCTGGGCCTCCTTGACGCGGTCGGTCTGCGTGTTGACGACCATCCCGTCCTTGACCGGCGTCGAGCAGGCCGTCTGCAGCTTCGGGATGCCCTCGATCTCGACGAGGCACATGCGACACGCGCCGACCGGCGCGCCGAGCTTGGGCTCGTAGCAGAACACGGGGATCTCGACGTCGCCGAACTTCGCGGCGTCGGCGAGCATCATGCCGGCTGGCGCGTTGACCTCGAGACCGTCGACCGTGAAGGCGATCGTGTCCGGCTCGGGCCTAGGCACCCGTGGCCCCTTGGATGAGCACCGGGTCGGCGTCGGCGGGACCTTCGCCGGCCCACTCGTTGCGACCGCGGGCGGCCTCGATGTGGGCCTCGAACTCGTCGCGGAACTTCGCCACCATCGAGCCGATCGGCATCGCCATCGCGTCGCCCAGCACGCAGAGGCAGTTGCCGATGATCTGCTCCTGGACGGAGGCCATGATGTCGAGGTCCATCGGCGTGGCGAGGCCCTGGTCGACGCGCTCGAGCATCGAGACCGTCCAGCGCGTGCCCTCGCGACACGGCGTGCACTTGCCGCAGGACTCGTGCTTGTAGAACTTCGCGAGCTTCAGCGCGACGCTGACGACCGGCACGGAGTCGTCGACGACGATGATCGCCCCGGAGCCGAGCATCGACTTGGCCTTCGCGAGGGAGTCGAAGTCGTAGGGGATGTCGAGGTCGTCCTTCGTCAGCACGGGCGAGGAGGAGCCGCCGGGGAACCAGAACTTCACCTCGCGCCCCTCGGGCGGCCCGCCGGCGAGGTCGTAGATGATCTCCCGCGAGGGCATGCCGAGCTCGATCTCGTAGTTGCCGGGGCGCTGGACGTTGCCGCTGACCGAGACGAGCTTCGTGCCCGAGGAGTTCTCGACGCCGATCTTTGCGTACTCCGCGCCGCCCATCTGGATGATGTGCGGCATCGTCATGAGCGTCTCGACGTTGTTGATGACCGTCGGGCCCTGGTAGAGGCCCTGGTTGGCCGGAAACGGCGGCTTCAGGCGCGGGTTGCCGCGCTTGCCCTCCAGCGAGTCCAGCAGCCCGGTCTCCTCGCCGCAGATGTACGCGCCGGCGCCGCGGTGCAGCACGAGCGACAGGCCGAAGCCCGAGCCGAGGATGTCGTCGCCGAGAAGGCCCGCCTGCTCGGCCTCGACGAGCGCCGCGTCGATGATGTCGGCCTGCTCGGCGTACTCGCCGCGGATGTAGATGAACGAACGGTTGGCGCCCGCGGCGTAGGCGGCGATGACCATGCCCTCGATGAGCATGTGCGGGCACTTCTGCATGAGCTCGCGGTCCTTGAACGTCCCGGGCTCGGACTCGTCGGCGTTGCAGACGAGGTACTTGTCGACGTCCGCCTTCGGGATGAACGAGATCTTCTTGCCGCTGGGAAAGCCCGCGCCGCCGCGCCCGCGCAGGCCCGACGCCATGAGCTCGTCGGTCACCTCGGCGGGCGTCATCGAGGTCAGCACCTTGCGCATCGCCTCGTAGCCGCCGCGGCGGCGGTAGACGTCGAGCTTGTGCAGGCCGGGCTCGTCGATCCCGGCGAAGAGGATGGTCGGACTGGTCATGCGTCGTCCTCGGTCGCGGGCGGGCGTTCGATCGGGGCCGGCGGGCCGGTCGGCTCGCCGCCCATCGGCGCGCCGTGGCTGTGCGTGGGCGAAACGGGGTTGACCGCGCCCGGGGTCGCGCGCGCCGCGCCGGGATCCGCCGCCGTGGCGGCCGGCAGCGCGCGCGCCGCCCCGGGATCGGTGCTCTTGCGCAGATGCAGCTGCTTGCCGGGCAGCGGCGGGGTGCCCTCGCGGACCTGCTCGACGAGCACCGGCACCTCGTCGAGCGAGATCGGCCCGACGTAGATCCCGTCGACGGAGGCCATCGGGGCGATGTCGCAGGCGCCGAGGCACTCGAAGTGGCGCACGTTGAAGTCGGGGTCGTCGCCGACCACCTGCGCGAGGCGCTCGAGCAGCTCGTCGGCGCCGCACAGCGAGCACGAGATGTTCGTGCAGACGTAGATCGCGTGGCGCCCGACGGGGTGCGTCTCGAGCATGTCGTAGAAGGACGCGACGGAGATGAGGTAGCCGGGCGTCAGGCGCATGACGCAGGCGGTCTGCCAGATCGCCTCCGGCGAGCACCAGCCGTGGACGCGCTGCGCCGCGGCCAGGGCCGGGATCGACGCGCTGCGAAAGTCCGGGTACTTGGCCATGTGCGCCTCGATCTCGGCGCGCAGCTTCGCGGGGACGGGCGTGGTGGACGGGTCGGGGATCTCGGCGGGGTTCTTCGCGAGGTCGACCGCGTCGTCCCAGCCCGGCACGCGCGAGCCGTGGCCGAAGCGCACGACCTCGCGCTGCGGCGCGACCGGCGCGGGCTGGCCGCGGCGCTGGCGGTCGATCGCCGCGGTCGCACCGCCGATGGCCTCGGCGGTCTCGGCGGCAATCGCGCGCCTCTTCTTGCGGCCGATCACCGGTCGATGCCCCCGAGGACCGGGTCGAGCATCGCCAGCGTGGCGATGAGGTCGGCGATGTATGAGCCCTCGGTCATCGGCGCGGTCGCCTGCAGGTTGACGAACGAGGGGTCGCGCATGTGCACGCGCGCGGGCTTCGACGACCCGTCGGAGCGCACGAAGCAGCCGAGCTCGCCGCGCGGCGACTCGATGGGAAAATAGACCTCGCCGGGCGGCACGCGGAAGCCCTCGGTGACGAGCTTGAAGTGATGGATCAGCGCCTCCATCGACGTCGCCAGCTCGTGGCGCGGCGGGAGCGCGACCTTGCGGTCGTCGGTGATCCAGCGACCCTCGGGCAGGCCGTCCATCGCCTGCTCGATGATCTTCACCGACTCCTTGATCTCCGCGACGCGCACCGCGAAGCGATCCCAGTTGTCGCCCTCGGTGCCGACCGGGATCTTGAACTCGAAATGGTCGTAGGAGGAGTACGGCTGCGCCTTGCGCAGGTCCCACGGGTTGCCGGCGGCGCGCAGCAGCGGGCCGGTGACGCCGAGCTTGAGCAGCTCCTCCTCGGCGAGCGGGCAGATGCCGCGCAGGCGCTGCAGGACGATCTCGTTGTGCGCGAGCAGGTCGTTGTACTGGTCGACGCGCGTCGGCATCTGATCGGTGAACTGCTTGAGCTTCTCCGCAAAGCCGCGCGGGATGTCCTCGGCGACGCCGCCGACCTGGATGTAGCGCGTGTGCATGCGCTGGCCGCTGGACTGCTCGAAGAGGTCGAGGATCAGCTCGCGGTCGCGAAAGCAGTACCAGAACATCGACATCGCGCCGAGGTCCAGCGCGCTCGTGCCGAGCCACACGAGGTGGCTCATGATCCGGTTGAGCTCCAGGTGGATGACCCGCAGGTACTGCGCCCGCGGCGGGATCTCGACCTCCAGCAGCGTCTCGGTCGCGCCGCAGAACGCGTAGGCGTTGAAGTAGTAGGCGAGGTAGTCCATCCGCTCGACGACGGGGATCGCCTTCCAGTAGGACTTGTCCTCGGCGGTCTTCTCGATGCCGGTGTGGACGTAGCCGATGATCGGCTTGAGGTCGCGCACGACCTCGCCCTCGAGCGTCACGAGCAGGCGCAGCACGCCGTGCGTCGCCGGGTGGTGCGGACCCATGTTGAGCGTGAGCAGCTCGTGGTCCATATCGTTCGTGCCGAGGCGCTCGAGCGGCGCCATCGTGATCGAGTCCTCCATCCGGCGGTACTCGGAGGGGCCGTCGGTGCGCGTGACGTCGGTGCTCATTGCGTGTACGCCGTCCCCTCGGCCTCGTCGATCGTGAACAGGATCGGCTCGCCGCCGATCGGGAAGTCGCGCCGCTGCGGATGGCCCTCGTAGTCCTCGGGCATGAGGATGCGGCGCATGTCGGGGTGGCCGGTGAAGATCACGCCGAACATGTCGTAGACCTCGCGCTCCTGGTGGTTGGCGGTCGGCCAGGTCGGCGTCACCGACGGCACGTTGGGGCTGTCGAGCGGCACGCGCAACTTCACCGTCAGGCGATCGACGGTGTCCATGTCGAGCATCTCGTAGTGGACGCCCAGGCGCGGCTCCTCCGGGTAGTAGTCCACCCCGTGGACGGAGGCCAGCAAGCCGAAGCCCTTCGCGCGCAGCTGCTCGAGGACGGCGACGATCATCGCCGAGTTGACGATGATCTGGGCCTTGTCGCGGAAGTAGAGGGTGTCCACGACCGACGCGGGATCGGCCTCGCGCAGCTCCTGGGCGAGGAGCTCCAGGCCGACCGCGTCAGGCACCCGCGCCGCCCCCGGGCGACTGGCGGAAGACGTTGACCGCGGTCTCCTGGCCCTCGCCGGGCAGGATCTCCTCGGTGCCGTAGGCCTGATGGCCCGCGCGCCAGCCCAGGTCGGGGTCCTCCTGGATCATCTTGCGCAGCTTGAGGATCCCGTGCATGAGCGCCTCGGGCCGCGGCGGGCAGCCCGGCACGTGCACGTCGACCGGCATGAACTTGTCGGCGGGCACGATCGCGTAGTTGTTGAAGACGCCCATCGAGCTCGAGCAGGCGCCCATCGCGATCGCCCACTTCGGCTCGAGCATCTGGTCGTAGATGCGGCGCACGACCGGCGCCATCTTGATCGAGACGCGCCCGGAGAGGATGAGCAGGTCGGCCTGGCGCGGTGAGGCGCGGAACGCCTCGAAGCCGAAGCGCGCGACGTCGACGCGGGCGGCCACGATCGACATCATCTCGATGGCGCAGCAGGCCAGCCCGAACGTGGCCGGAAACAGGGCGTTGGAGCGCGCCCAGGCGACGGCCTTGTCGAGCGTCGTCGTGAGCACGCGCTCCTCGACGTACTTCTCGAGGTCCTCGTCGCCGAGGTCGCCGCGCAGCATGTCGCGGGCGCGCAGCTGGCGGATGCGGAAGTCCTCCTTGGACAGATCGGTGCTCGCCGACGCGATCGCGAGCTTCTCGCGCTTCACCTCCATTCGAGCGCCCCCCTTCTCCAGACGTAGACGAAGGCGGCCATGAGCAGCGTGATGAACACGGTGATCTCGATGAGCGCGAAGGTCCCGAAGGCCTTGAGCTGGATCGCCACCGGATAGAGGAAGATGACCTCGATGTCGAACAGGATGAACAGCATCGCGATGAGGTAGAAGCTGATGCCGAAGCGGAAGCCCTGCTTGACCTCGGAGGGCAGGCCGCACTCGTACGGGTCGCTCTTGTGCGGCACGGCGCGCCGCGGACCGAAGAACGTGTTGAGCAGCGCGAACGTGATGCCCACGACCGTTCCGAGGCCGACAAAGACGATCGCCGGCAGATACGTGTTGAGCACGGTTGTCTTTCTATCAGCTACGCACTTCGTGACCCGTCCGCCCGTGATACCCCATGGATGAGCCGGCGATCGCCGGGATCGCCGCCTGGGCGGTGCTGGCGGTCAACCTCGTGGCGGGCAGCTTCGCCGCCTGGCGCTGGTGGAGCGTGCAGCCCAGCGACGCCGCCTGGCCGCTGCTGCGGGCCGGGCAGGGCGTCGCGTTCGTCCAGGCCGCCGTCGCCGGCGTGCTGTTCGCCATGGGCTACGACCCCGCGGACGACCTGTACTGGCTCTACGCGTTGCTGCCCGTCGCGATCGGGCTGATTGCCGAGCAGCTGCGCGTCGCATCCGCCGAGCAGGTGCTCGAGAACCGCGACCTGCCCGACGCCCAGGCGGTGGGCACGCTGCCCACCGCCGAGCAGCGCTCGGTCGTGCTGGCGATCATGCGCCGCGAGCTCGGCGTCATGGCGCTCGCGGCGCTCGTCGTGGCGTTTCTCGCGCTGCGCGCGGCGCTGATCACCTGACCATCTAGCAGCGGCCCCGGCAGATCTCGAAGGCGTCCTGCCAGTAGGGCTTCTTGCGCGGGGCCGTCCGGAACTGGTTGGTGTAGGTCGTCCACGGGCCGTAGAGGGCCTGCGTCGGCAGCGCACGCATCCGCCGGGAGGCGATCCCGCACGGGCCCTTCGCGACGCCGAGCGAGACCGTGCGGCGCGTGACGCCGCGAAAGCGGAAGTGGACGTACACCCGCTTGCCGGGGGTGAAGCCGCGCGCGGTGTAGCGGACCCGCGACGTCGGCAGCCGCGGCATCGGGCTCGTCGTAAGCCCGAAGCGCACGACCTCGAACAGCGTCGTCCCGAACGCCGCCGGGTTCGTCGCGTCGAGGCCGACGAGCGTGAACGACTCCTGGGTTCGTCTGCGCGAGCTGAAGGGCGGCGGCATCGTCCTCGTCACGAAGTTCCCGTTGGGCAGGACCGTGCTCGTGGCAAACGGCGCCGGGGCCGGCTTCGACTTGGTGGCCGAGGCGAGCGTCACCGACCCGCCCGGGGTGAACCCGGTCCCGATGATCGTCATCGTCGGCTGATCGCGGACGTAGGGGACGCAGGCGGCCGTGGTGAGGGTGGCGGCGCCGGCCGGCGCGGCGGCGGCGGTCCCCAGCGCCCCGAGGCACAGAACGGCGAGAGCACGGCGCAGAGCGGACATTCGGGCCTCCGATGGATGGACGGGGCCGTTTCTCCCCATCTCCGGGCTGATCCTAATCCCGCGAGCGCGGCCCGGCGCCGGGCGCAACAGCGCCCGCCCCACCATCGTGCCGGATCGTCGTGTAGCGCCCGCCGAAGAACACGAGCGGCTCGCCGGGCTCGCCGGCGCCGGTGCCGAGCACCCGGCCGATGCCGATCTCGTGGTCGCCGCCGGGGCGCAGCTCGAGCAGGTCGCAGGCGATCCAGGCCAGCGCGCGGTCGAGCACCGGCACGCCGTGCTCCTCAGACCAACCGCTTCGCGGTCTGCCCGCCGTCCCGTCATGCTCGTCGATCCGACCGCTCAGCGGTCGGTGCCCGGTCACCGCGGCGAACTTCTGCGGCCCGACCGCCTTCGACGCGAACACCGCCGCCAGCTCCTCGTCGCTCGCGCGCAGGATGTTGATCGCGAAGCGGCGCGCGGCCCGCACGACCTCGAGCGTGCGCGAGCGGCGCTCGAAGCAGACGAGCAGCAGTCGCGGGTCGAGCGACAGCGACGCGACGGCGTTCGTCGTCATGCCGGCGGGGCCGTCGGGCCCGGTCGCGGTCACGACCGTGACGCCGGTGGCGAAGCAGCCGATCGCGTCGCGGTACACGCGGGCGGGATCGGACGGAGGGTCGGCGGACGGATCGGGCGGGAGCGTCACGGTGCGAGCGCGCTCATCGCTGCACCTCGACCGTGCCGTACTGGCCGAGGTCGTCGTGGTTGGCGATCGTGCACACGAGGCGGTACTCGCGGCCCGCCAGCAGCGTCACCTTGATCGGCTCGCCGCGTTCGCCGGGCTGCATCGTCTCGGTGCGGGCGAGCTCGACCGGCCGGCCGTCGGGGCCCTCCGGGATCTGCACCGCGAGGTTGTGCGTCGCGTGCTTGCCGGTGTTGCGCACGTCGAACTTCATCCGGCCCGGCTTGACGACGATGCGCTGCGGAACGATCCGGTACTCGTCGAGCGTCAGCCGCAGGATCGGCCGATCGGTGCGGAACGCGTCGTCGTCGCCGCACCCGCCGAGCGCGAGGGCGAGGACGGCGAGCACGGCGGACGGGAGGATCGAGCGCGACATCGCCCGAGGCATTGTTCCGTATGATCTGCGCCGCCCATGGCCCCCCGTCTTCTGATCGCCGTCTGCCTCGCCGCAGCGGCCGCCCTCACCGCCGGCTGCGGCTCGCAGAGCATCGAGCTCGCCGCCGACGATCCCGACCACGACGGGGCGAAGATCTTCGTCGAGCGCTGCGGCGCCTGCCACACGCTCGGCGTGGCCGGGACGCAGGGCTCCACGTTCGACGTGACGGACCGCGAACGCGAGGACGGTCCGAACTTCGACGACCGCAAGGAGACCGTCGGCGACGTCCTCTTCGCGATCCAGAACGGCGGCTTCTCCGGCGCGATCATGCCCGAGAACATCGTCACCGGCGAAGAGGCACAGGCGGTCGCGAGGTTTCTCGCGAAGTACGCCGGCGGCGGCGGAGGCGACGCCACCGACAAGCTTGGTGCTCCCGGGCCGGAGACCGTCGGCGCCGAGTAGCCGGCGATGCTCGACCTGCGGCTGATCCGCCGGGACCCCGACGCGGTCCGGGGGGCGCTCGCGCGCCGCGGGCCGCACGCCGTCGAGCGCCTCGACCGCGTCATCGCCCTCGACGCACGCTGGCGCGAGGCGGCGCAGGCCGCCGAGGCGCTGCGCGCCGAGCAGAAGTCCGCCTCCGAGGAGGTCGCCGCCGGCAAGCGCGAGGGGCGCGACGTCGGCGGCACGCTCGAGCATCTCAAGGTCCTGTCGGCCGAGGTCAAGGCGCGCGGCGAGCAGGCGCGCGAAGCCGAGGCCGAGCTGCAGGAGGTCCTGCGCACGCTGCCCAACCTGCCCGACCCGACCGCCGCCGAGCCCGACGACGAGGTGCTGCGCTTCGTGGGCGAGGCGTCGCGCCGCCTGGAGGGGCGCGACCACCTCGAGCTGGCGGGCGAGCGGATCGATATGGAGCGCGGGGCGCGCATCTCCGGCGCGCGCTTCCCGATCCTGCGCGGCGACCTCGTGATGCTCGAGCTGGCGCTCGTGCAATGGGCGCTGCACAAGCTGCGCGGCCACGGCTTCGAGCCGGTCATCCCGCCCGTGCTCGTGCGCGAGCACGCGCTCTACGGCACCGGCATGCTGCCCGACACCGAGCAGCAGATCTACCACCTGCCCGAGGACGATCTCTACCTCGCCGGCACGAGCGAGGTCGCGCTGGCGTCGATGCACGCCGGCGAGATCATCGACGCCGCCGACCTGCCGCTGCGCTACGCGGGGTTCTCGCCGTGCTTTCGCCGCGAGGCCGGCGCGGCCGGCAAGGACACGCGCGGCATCTTCCGCGTGCACCAGTTCGACAAGGTCGAGATGTTCTCGTTCGTCGAGCCGCCGGCGAGCGCGGCGGAGCACGAGCGGCTGCTGGCGATCGAGGAGGAGATCTTCGGCGAGCTCGAGGTGCCCTACCGGGTCGTGAACATCGCCGTCGACGACCTCGGGCCGAGCGCCGCCAAGAAATACGACATCGAGGCCTGGCTGCCGGGGCAGGGCCGCTACCGCGAGGTCACCTCCACGTCGAACACGACCGACTTCCAGGCCCGGCGGCTGGAGATCAGGCTGCGTCCCGAGGGCGGCAAGCCGGAGGTGCTGCACACGCTCAACGGCACCGCGATCGCCGTGAGCCGGACGCTCATCGCGCTGCTGGAGAACGGCCAGCGCGACGACGGCTCGATCGGGCTGCCCGCCGTGCTGGCTCCGTTCGGCGCGCCCGCCGAGCTGCCCGCGGCCTAGCTCGCGCGGGGGCTAGGCCGGCTGCGTGACGTACGCGATCGCCTCGGCGCGATCGTCGAACATGTCGAACGTGCCCTCCAGGCCGGTGATCTGAAAGAGCCGCAGCACGGTCGGGTTCGTGCAGACGAGCACGAGCCGGCCCTGGCGCTGACCGGCGAACCGCAGCGCGTTGAGCAGCACGCTCAGCCCGGTCGAGTCGATGAACTCGACGCCGGACATGTCGAGCACGATCGCCGTCTTGCCGCTCTCGATCGCGTTCGTCAGGTGCTCGGCCAGGCGCGGCGCCGTCGTGACGTGGATCTCGCCGTGGAGCGCGAGGACGTGGGCTTCACCCTCCGCGTCGTCCTCGGAGATCTCGAACTTGGGAACGATCGGCGACACCCGGCTATCTCACCCACATTGCGGCGCTGTGTCAACGGGCTATCGTTTCCTATGTGACATCAGACGATGACAACGATCTGACGATCGACGAGCTCGCTCGCAAGATCGGCATGACCGTGCGCAACGTCCGCGCCCACCAGTCTCGTGGGCTGCTGCCGCCGCCGACGCTGCGCGGCCGGACCGGCTACTACGGCAAGGAGCACGTCGCCCGGCTGGAGCTCATCCAGGAGCTGCAGCAGGAGGGCTTCAACCTCGATCTCATCAAACGGCTCATCGAGGGCGCGGGCGGGTCGAGCCGCGAGGTGCTGCGCTTCAAGCACGCACTGGCGCAGCCGTTCGGCGACGAGGAGCCGGCCAACGTGGGGATCGCCGACCTCATCGCGCTGTGGGGCACCGCCGATCCCCGGCACCTCATGAAGGCGCTGGCGATCGGCCTCGTGCGCCAGCTGCCCGACGGGCGCTTCGAGGTCCTCAGCCCGCGGCTGGCCAAGGCCGGCCAGGAGCTGCAGCGCCTCGGCGTGCCGCTCGAGCGCTCGCTGGAGTTCACCGCCGACGTGCGCGAGCACGCCGACCGCTTGGCGCAGGCGTACGTCGACCTCTTCCTCGAGACGGTCTGGACGCCGTTCGAGCGTGCCGGGCGACCCAGCGACGGCTGGCCGGAGGTGCAGGAGGCGCTCGAGCGCCTGCACCCGCTGGCCTCGGAGTCGCTGCTGGCCGTCTTCGGGATGGCGATGAAGGACGCGGTGGACCGCGAGTCGGCGCGGGCGCTGAAGCGGATGGCCGGTGATGCGGCGGACGAGCCGGCGGCCGCGCC
>JAUXSD010000153.1 GCA_030681525.1 Solirubrobacteraceae bacterium | reverse complement strand
ACATCACTGCCAGGTGGTGGAGCCACTACGTCTTCACCGGTAGCCTCATCCTTGCGGACGGTGTACTTCGCCTGCATGTCGGCAACTTTCTTAGAAAACGCCTCAGGGGTCGTTTTATAAGCTTCGTTGCTCATATTTTGCGGCCCGACAAAGTGCCAGCCGACCATCCAGCCGAACATGAACAGACACCATGCAAACGCAAGCACAATCCACCATATTTCGGTGCGTTCGATTGGTTCACGCCACCAATCGGGGTTTGTTGGGGGGGTATAAGACGTTCCCATAGCTGTATTTCTCCTTTAATTTAATTAAACAGGTGCGGCGTTATTACGGAGCTACCGGTATGTTCATCACGTCCCACAGACCCCACAGCGTATAAAGCACCATAGGTGTTATCACACCCAGTGCCAACATAAGCCACTGGTTATCAAGCATAGTCTGCATGAAATGGGGGCTTGCACCACTTGAAGTTGGTTCTGACATCGCTTACTCCTCCCTTTGATAATTGATGGCTGGCGCCATTGATAGTTGATACAAAACAACCTGAAAAAACAAATTTTCACCTACTTACACACACTACTATTCCAGCTGCCGCTTTAAAGGCAAACTGGAAAATTTTAAATCAAAACGCTGGTTTAATGCCTGAGCAGCATGTAAAGACCGATGCCGAAGTAAGCCACGGCACTGACGGCTATAAACATGGTCAACAATAACATTTTGTTGTGCAGCATCTGCTGCATAAAGGGCACTGGCGCGCCCCCTATTTTGGATGATTCCATAGAATAACCTCCGTTTGTATTATATTTGCGGCGTGCTTCACGCAATTGCTCTGCGACAATTTGACGCGCCCTTGAATTTTGTCCCAACCGGCAGGATGTGTCAAGCATAAATAACGAGTGTTTTTATCAAGTATTCTTTGCAGCATTATTTCTGCACTCGCTGCACATGCCCGTTTGTTTAAAAGCTAAACAAATCCAATTAATTACCTATTTTTTCCACCAAGGTATTTCAGTGCTATCTATCATCGGGGCGCGAAAAATATCGATTTCTCAATTGGCCTTTTAACGCCTTTCACAGCACCCGAAATTCGATAATGACGCAGCCCGCTCCGGCAACATACTGCAAATACTTTTTGTTGGTGCAATCCGGCAGTGCGCCGCCAACCCGCCCGCCAATGGAAAATCTGCTTATTTCAACTCCAACACATCCTGCATGTCGTAAAGCCCTGCCGGATTGGCTTTCAAATACCTTGCGGCACGCAGTGCACCCAACGCGAAGGTAGCGCGGCTGCTGGCCTTGTGGGTAATTTCGATACGCTCGCCGATGCCGGCGTAAAGCACGGTATGGTCGCCGACGATGTCGCCGCCGCGCACCGTAGCAAAGCCGATGGTGGAAGGATCACGTTCGCCGGTCACGCCTTCGCGGCCATATACCGCACATTGCGCCAGATCGCGCCCCAAGGTACGCGCAACGACCTCACCCATGCCCAGCGCAGTGCCGGATGGCGCGTCCACCTTGTGGCGGTGGTGCGCCTCGATGATCTCGATGTCGTAACCGTGCGCCAGCACGCGCGAAGCGGTTTCCAGCAGCTTGAACACCAGATTCACACCGACGCTCATGTTGGGCGCGAACACGATGCCGATATGCTGCGCCGCCACACCGAGTTGCGCCTTTTGTTGCGCGTTAAAACCGGTCGTGCCGATCACCATGTTTACGCCCAGCCTGCGGCAGATATCGAGGTGATGCAGCGTGCCTTCGGGGCGAGTGAAATCGATCAGCACATCCGCGCCTTGCAACGCAGCCTCCGCATCCGCACTGATTTTTACGCCACAGGCCGCGCCGGAGAACTCCCCGGCATCTTTGCCGAGCAGCGCGCTGCCGCTGTATTCCAGCGCGGCGTGCAACACCAGATCATCGGCTTGCGCCACACCTTCCAGCAAGGCGCGCCCCATGCGTCCACCGCTGCCGGCGATAGCAATCTTGATTTTGCCCATGTTCTATCCTTTACTTGGCGGCCTGTTCGGAGTCGATCAGCCATACATCGCCGACCTTTTTCAGTTGCAGCGTTTTGCGCGTGCTATCCCGGTAGAGATCGGAGCGGTAGCGCTGCGCGAATGAAGCGGATGCATGACTGTCATCCTGCACGCTGACGCTGATTTCACTCAGTTCGACCTCGATTACCTTGGGTTTGCTGATGCGCTCCAGACGCTGTTTTTCCCACGCCTTGCGGCTCATACCCTGCGGCTTGTAGTCCGGCATATACGCGGCCAGATAGCCGTTTACATTCTTGGCCGACCAGGCCGCCGACCAGGCCTGTACGCTTTTCAGCACATCCGCAGAGGGATCGGCCTTGGCAACGGGTTGTGGCTGCGTGGTTGCAACCGGCGGCTGCGCAATCGCCGGTGCAGCTTGCACGGGCTGGCTGCCATCATCCATGCGCACCAGATTATCGCCTTCAAAATAAAGCGTCAGCCGTTGCTTTTCGACCAATTCGCCGCGCTGCTCCAAGCGATATATATAGTCCCAGCGGTTGCCGTGAAAGGCATCGCTGACCATCGGCGTGCCCATCACATAACGCACCTGCTGTTTTGACATGCCGAGCTTGAGCTTCTCGCGCATCTCC
>JAUXSD010000143.1 GCA_030681525.1 Solirubrobacteraceae bacterium | reverse complement strand
CCCCACAACGGTGATGGTGGCGCCGATCATCCCCGGCCTCACCGATCCGGAGATCGAGCGCATCCTCGAAGGCGCGAAGGAAGCCGGCGCCCGTTCGGCCGGCTACGTGATGCTGCGGCTGCCGCTGGAGATCAGTGTGTTGTTCCGCGAGTGGCTGGCCTCAGAATTCCCCGACCGCGCGGAACGCGTCATGCACCTGATGCAGTCGATGCACGGCGGCCGTGACTACACGTCCGAATGGGGCGTGCGCCAGCGCGGCACCGGGCCCTACGCCGATCAGATCGCCATGCGCTTCCGCCTGGCGCTGAAACGACTTGGCTTCAATGCCGACCGCACGGAGCTGCGGACCGACCTGTTCCAGCGTCCCGTGCTCGCCGGGCAACAAATGCCGCTTTTCTGACGGTTTTCCTCAGCGCGCACGTCCTGGGCGCTTTGACTTCGCCGCCGGCGCAGTCAAACCTTCTCCATCATGGGGAATGCTGCCGCTGAATCGCGCCCGCGACCGACCTTCGAGCTGGAGGCTGCTGAGCTGCAGCTGCACGGCGGCCCCGTGGCCGGCGTCGATGAGGCCGGGCGCGGCCCGCTCGCCGGCCCGGTCGTCGCCGCCGCCGTCATTCTCGATCCCGACCGCATCCCCGACGGCATCAACGATTCCAAAGTGCTCGACGAGGAAGCGCGCGAGTTTCTCTACGTGCGCATCCGGGCGACGGCCATCGTCGGCGTCGGTATCGCCGACGTGAAACGCATCGACCGCCTCAACATCCTGCACGCCACCATGTGGGCGATGGCGCAGGCCGTCGCGCAGCTGCCGCAGACGCCGAAGCTCGTCGCTATCGACGGCAACCGCGCGCCCGACCTCAAGTGTCCGTCGCGGACCGTCATCAAGGGCGATGCGCGCTGCCTGTCGATCGCCGCGGCTTCGATCATCGCCAAGGTGACGCGCGACCGCCTGATGGTGACGTTGGCACAGAAGCATCCCGGCTACGGCTTTGAGCGCCACAAGGGCTACGGCACCGTCGAGCACCATGACGCCATCAAGCGGCTCGGCGTGACGGTGCATCACCGGCGCTCGTTCCGCGCCGTGCAGCTCGCCCTCGGCCTGATCGTCGAAGAAGACGAAGTGGTGTAGAATCCACTAATGGCGCCAAGCCATTGGCAGGACTCGTTTCTGCATCGGCAACCGATAAATCGCTTCCCAACGGACTCCCCGCACAGCTAGAATCCATCCGCTACGTCGGGCTCGCCAGCTTGCCGGAGCGCGTGCTTCCCCCTGTTGCGAAAGTTGCGTTCACATGGTTTTGCGTCGTTCGCCCGCGGCCGCCTCGGCCAATCGCGTCATCGTCGGTGATTGCATCGCGGCCCTCAAGAAGCTGCCCGCGCATTCGGTCGATCTCGTCTTCGCCGACCCGCCGTACAATCTGCAGCTCGCCAACGACCTGATGCGGCCGAACAATACGCGCGTCGACGGCGTCGATGACGATTGGGACAAGTTCTCCAGCTTCGCCGAATACGACGCCTTCTCGCGTGCGTGGCTCACTGAATGCCGCCGCATCCTCAAGCCGGACGGCGCCATCTGGGTGATCGGCTCGTATCACAACATCTTCCGCCTCGGCGTCGCGCTGCAGGACCTCGGCTTCTGGATCCAGAACGACGTCATCTGGCGCAAGGTGAACCCGATGCCGAACTTCCGCGGCAAGCGCTTCACCAACGCGCATGAGACGCTGATCTGGGCGGCGCGCGACCAGCGTGCGCGCGCGACGTTCAACTATGAAAGCTTGAAGGCGCTCAACGACGACCTGCAGATGCGATCGGACTGGCTGTTCCCGATCTGCTCGGGGCCCGAGCGCCTGAAGGACGACGGCGGCCGCAAGGCACATCCGACGCAGAAACCCGAGGCGCTGCTGCAGCGCGTGCTGCTCGCTTCGTCCAAACCCGGCGACGTCGTGCTCGATCCCTTCTTCGGCACCGGCACGACGGGCGCCGTCGCTAAGCAGCTCGGCCGCCGCTTCATCGGCATCGAGCGCGACCCCGACTATGCCAAGGCCGCCGAGGAGCGCCTTGCACGCGTGCAGCCGCTGCCGCTGTCGGCGCTGGAGACGGTGCGCTCCAAGCGCGCCGAGCCGCGCGTGCCGTTCGGCACCATCGTCGAGATGCGGCTGGTCGAGCCCGGCGCCACGCTGCTCGACGCGCGCAAGCGCATCCGTGCCGAGGTGAAGGCCGACGGCTCGTTGACGTGGGGCGGCAATCAGGGGTCGATCCACCGCCTGGGCGCCATTGCGCAAGGCAAGAGCGCCTGCAACGGCTGGACGTACTGGCACTTCGAGGCCGACGGAAAGTTGAAACCGATCGACCTCCTGCGCGACGAGGCCAAGCGCCAGCTCGGACTCACCGCGCAGCCATCCGTAATTGCGGCTGAATAATCAGAGCGCTGCCGAGCTTGCGACATTTTCGCACTTAACCGCCTGCTCCTGATCGCAGACAGCGGGGGGCGCGTTATGCTTGGAAATGGCGGCAGGCGGTAGTGGACGCCCGCGCTTTCAGGGTCTAAGCCAAGGTCCAATTTTTCAGGTGCTATTGCTGGAACGGGGCATGCGTCGCACGGCATCGAAAACCGATAGGTTGCTTATCATCGGTGCGGGGCCCGTCGGCTTAGCGATGGCTGCCGCCCTCAAGCATCGCGGCATCGCATTCGACCTCGTCGATGCCAGCGACGGCGTCGGCGGCCTCTGGCGCCACGGCGTCTACCAGGGCGTGCACATTGTTTCCTCCAAGAAGTCGACCGGCTACACCGACTACCCGATGCCGGCACACTACCCCGATTTTCCCAGCAGCTCGCAGATGCTGCGCTATCTCGAAAACTTCGCGCACGATCGCGGCCTCACCGACAGCCTCGAGCTGCGCCGCAAGGTGACGCGCGCCATGCCGCTCGCCGACGAGAGCTGGCAGGTGACGTTCGAGAACGGCGAGGAGCGCACCTACAAGGGCATCGTCGTCTGCAATGGCCACCACTGGGACAAGCGGCTGCCGCAGTATCGCGGACGCTTTACTGGCACGCTGATCCATTCGGGGGACTACAAGGACCCCAAGCAGCTGCAGGGCAAGCGCGTTCTCGTCATCGGCGGCGGCAACTCCGGCTGCGACATCGCTTGCGAAGCGGCGCGCGTCGGCGCCTCGTGCGATCTGAGCCTGCGCACCGGCTACTGGTTCCTGCCCAAGACCGCGTTCGGCAAGCCGCTCTCCGAATTGCCGATCTGGGGCCTGCCGGTGTTCCTGCAG
>JAUXSD010000131.1 GCA_030681525.1 Solirubrobacteraceae bacterium | reverse complement strand
CGAGACCGAGCCGGACCCCGGGCCCGAGCCGTCGCTGCCGGTGCCCGCGGCGCTGCAGCCCGTCGAGAGCTACCAGCCGCCCGCCACCGACGCGCCGGACGACCGCCAGCTCGGGCTGTTCTAGCGTTCCTTGCCGCCCGTCGCGACGAACCTCACGCAGTCGCCCAGCGTGCCGCCAGGACGGCAAAGACTTGCGAGGCGCTACGCGCCCACGGCGCTGGAGCGCAGCACCGGCAGCACGCGCTCGCCGTAGGTCCGGATCGAGCCGAACGGGTCGGCGCGGCCGATCAGCTGCAGGCAGATGATCGTCGCCCCTGCGCGCTCCATCTCGCGGATGCGCTCGACGTGCTCCTCCGGATCGGCCGAGATGAGGAAGCCCTCGTGCGCGAACTCCTCGTCGCTCATCTGCGCGTCGGCGCGGCGCTGCATGTCGTCCTGGTCGGCGATGTCGTCGACGTAGAGCTCGGGCAGCTGGGTCGGCTTCCAGTGGCGCGCGCCCTCGATCGCGGCGCGATCGTCGTCGGCCCAGGCGAAGCCCGCCTGGAAGATGATCTCGCCCGGCTCGCGGCCGTGGTCGTCGCAGGCCGCGCGGTAGGCCTCGATGATCGCCGGCGCCTTCTCCGGGTCGCCGAGCGTCCACAGCCCGTCGCCGAAGCGCGCCGCGATCTCGGCCGACTGCGGGCCGAAGGCGGAGATGTAGAGCTTCGGCCGCGTCTGCGCGCGCGTCCACAGCCGCGCGTCCTTGAGCTTGAACCAGCCGGCGTCCATCGTCACGGTCTCGCCGCTCCACAGCCGCGTGATCGCCTCCAGGCCGGTCTCCAGGCGGCGGCGCTGCTCCTCGTACGGCGGCCAGTCCATCCCCAGCGGCGTCTCGTTGACCGACTCGCCCGAGCCGACGCCGAGGAAGACCCGCCCCGGGTAGAGCTCCTCCAGCGACATGAACGCCTGCGCCACCAGTCCCGGGTGGTAGTGGTGCACGATCGGCGTCACGGCGGTGCCGATCGGCTTCTGGGTGACCTGGCCGAGCGCACCGAGGTACACCCACGCCTGCGTGCCCTCGCCGTCGGGGAACCACGGGGCGAAATGGTCCGAGGTGCCGAGCCCGTCAAAGCCCGCGCGGTCGGCGGCCTTGGCCTGCTCGAGCATCTGCGACGGGGTGTACTCCTCCGTCGAGGTCGCGAACCAGTACTGCATGGGGGGCGCTCCTTTCAGGCGGGTCAGACCATCGGCCTACCCACAGGAGCGCCCGACCCTGCGTGCAACCCGCCGGGAGCGGCGGTCGCAGCTACTCACCGGGCGCCGGCTTGAGCTCCAGCGCGCAGCCGTTGATGCAGTAGCGCTGCCCGCTCTCGCCCGGCCCGTCCGGGAACACGTGGCCCAGGTGGCCGCCGCACCGGCTGCACAGGACCTCGGTCCGGCGCATGAACAGGCTGTTGTCGTCGCGCAGGGTCACGGCCGCGGCGACGGCGGGATCGGTGAAGCTCGGCCAGCCCGTGCCGGAGTCGAACTTCGTCTCGGAGGAGAACAGCTCGGCGCCGCAGCCCGCGCAGGTGTACACGCCGGGGGTCTTCTCGTCGACGTAGGGGCCGGTGAAGGCGCGCTCGGTGCCGGCGCGCCGGAGGATGTCGTACTGCGCGGGCGTCAGCTCCGCGCGCCACTCCTCGTCGGTCTTCTTGACGGGAGCGTCGATCGGGGTGTGCTTCATGCCTTCAATGTAATGCGGGCGGCGCGTGCGTTACGCATCGTGACGCGACGCCAGCCTCCGCCGCGCCACCCGCCGCGCGAGGTAGCCGACCTGCGCGACCTGGGCCATCGCGTCGAGCATGCGCTCGCCGTGCGAGAGGTCGGCCCGCACGTACTCCGCCAGCTCGCCCTCGCGCCCGTAGTAGCGCCAGCCGCGCGACGAGCCGATCGTGCGCAGCAGCGCGGCGGTCAGCGGCGGTGCCGCGAAGGCCCCGTGGACGAACAGCAGCCCGCCCGGGGCCACCCGTCCCGCCCAGCGGTGCAGCAGCTCGGCGGCCACGCTGTAGGGCGCGGCCGGGCCGATGAAGAGCACGTCGATCGAGCCGTCGACGCGCGCGACCTCGCCGGGCTCGACGACGAGCACCTCGACGCCCGGGCCGGCCTCGCCCTGGATCGCCTCGACCGCATCCGGCGACACGCTGCCGGTCATCACGACCCGCGCCGGCGCGACGAGGACGCGCGTGCAGGCCTGCAGCAGGGAGACCTGAGCGGGGCTGAGCACGGGCGCGACGCTACCGCAGCCAGGCCCGCCGTTGCCGGTGACGAATGGCACCCGGGCGTGCGCCGCCATAGGCATTAGAGTGCGCGGGGTGCCGTGGTCCTGCCGTCGCCTCGTACTCGTGCCGCTCGCGGTGCTGATGCTGGCCGTCCCGGCCTCGGCCGCGGCGCAGAACGCGACGATCCCCGAGGACGGGGCCGGGGTCTCGACGACGCCGCCCGTCCCGCTGCCCGGCGAGACCCCCACGCCGCAGGACGCGCCCGCCACCGACCTTCCGGACACGGGCTCGGATCCGCGCATGCTGTTCCTGGCCGGCCTCGCAATGTCGCTTCTCGGTGCCGGGCTGCGTCTGCGCACCGTCGATGCCGACGACTACTGAAACCACCGCACCCGAAGAGACGGAGGCGCTCGCCGCCCAGCTCGCCGAGCACCTGCGCCCCGGCGACGTCGTGCTCGTCTCCGGAGAGCTCGGGGCCGGCAAGACGACGTTCGTCCGCGGCGCCTGCCGCGCGCTCGGCGTCGCCGGCGCAGTGACCAGCCCCACGTTCACGATCGCCCGGCGCTACGACGGCGACGTACCGGTCTCGCACCTGGACCTCTACCGGCTCGGCGACCTCGCCGACGAGGACCCCGCGCTGCTGGCCGACGAGCTCGGCCCCGACCGCGTGGCCTTCGTCGAGTGGCCGGAGGTCGGCACGCCCGCAGGCCTGGACCCCGAGCGGGTGGTCGCGCAGGTGCGCCTCGAGCACCGCGGCGGGGACCGCCGTCTCGTCGTCGTGCGCGACACCCGCCCATCCGCACCGCCCGCGCAGCCGTGATCGTCCTCGGCCTGGACACCGCGACGTCCGCCACCGCCGTCGCGCTGCTCGACGACAGGCGCCCCGCGGACGCGCGCGAGCGCCGCCACGAGCCCGCGGCCGGCGAGCGCCCGGGTCACGCCGCGCAGCTGCTGGCGCTCGCCGCCGAGCTGCTGGAGTCGGCCGGCCTGCGCTTCGCGGACGTCGACCGCATCGCCGTCGGGGTCGGGCCGGGCACGTTCACCGGTCTGCGGATCGGCGTCGCGACCGCCCGCGCGCTCGCGCAGGGCAGCGGCGCGGAGCTCGTCGGCGTCTCGACGCTGCGCGCGCTGGCGCTGGCCGCCGAGCCCGCGGCGCCCGCCGGCAGCGGCGTCCTGGCGGTGATCGACGCCCGCCGCGGTGAGGCGTTCGCGGCCGGCTGGCGCGGGGGAGAGCCGGTCGTCGCGCAGGCCGCGCTGGCGCCCGCCGCGCTGGCGGAGCGGGTCGCCGCGGAAGGCGGACGCTGGCTGGCCGTGGGGGACGGGGCGCTACGATTTCGAACCGACCTGGAAGGCGCCGGTTGCCGTGTTCCACCGGACGATCGTGCAGAGCACCGAGTCAGCGGCCGGGCGGTCTGCGGGCTCGCGCTGCTGGCCCCGCCCGGCGTCGTGCGCGACCTGGTCGTCCCGGACTACCTGCGCCTGCCCGACGCCGTGCTCGCCCGCCACCAGCCCCGCCGCCCGCTGACATGACGGACCCACCGCCCGCGACCGCCGAGGGACCCCTCGAGATCCGCCGCCTGACCTACGCGGACCTGCCCGAGCTCATCGCGATCGAGCGGCGCGCGTTCCCGACGCCGTGGTCGCTGGCGATGTTCGTGCTCGAGCTGTCCAAGCCGGCCAGCGTCTGCCTCGCCGCGTTGCGCGGCGACCGGATGATCGGCTTTCTCATCTGCTCGCGCTACGACACGGTCTGGCACATCATGAACGTGGCCGTGGACCCGGACTGCCGCCGCCAGGGCGTCGCGGGCAAGCTCCTGACCGACCTGCTGCGCCGCATCGACGGCAAGGGCGCGCGCTTCACGCTCGAGGTGCGCGAGTCCAACACCGGCGCGATCGAGCTCTACCAGCGCTTCGGCTTTCGCGCGGCCGGCCGGCGGCGGCGCTACTACCAGGACAACGGCGAGGACGCGGTCATCATGTGGCGCACGCAGTCGACCCTGGCCGGACGCTTCGACGACGTCCCCAACGCGGCTCCGCCGGCGCCCCGATGACGCTCATCCTCGCGCTCGAGACGAGCTGCGACGACACGTGCGCGGCCGTCGTCACGGGCGACGGCGAGATGCGCTCGAACGTCATCTCGTCGCAGGGCATCCACGACGAGTACGGCGGCGTGGTGCCCGAGATCGCCTCGCGCCACCACCTCGAGCTGGTCAACGCCGTCGTCGACGACGCCCTGCGCCGCGCGGACGCGACGCTCGACGACATCGATCTGGTCGCGGTCACGCAGGGGCCCGGCCTCGTCGGAGCGCTGCTCGTCGGCGTCGCCACGGCGAAGGGCCTGGCCGCCTCGCGCGGCCTGCCGCTCGCGGCGGTCGACCACCTGCAGGGCCACGTCGCCGCGAACTTCCTGCGCGTGGCCGGTGCCGCCGGCCCGATCCTGGAGCCGCCGTTCGTCTGCCTCATCGCCAGCGGCGGCCACACGCTGCTGGCCCGCGTCGAGGACCACGACGGCTTCGCGGTGCTGGGCCGCACGCTCGACGACGCCGCCGGCGAGGCCTTCGACAAGGGCGCGCGCCTGCTCGGGCTGCCGTTTCCCGGTGGCCCCGCGCTCGAGCGCCTGGCCCGCGACGGCGACGCGCAGGCGTTCGCGTTCCCGGTCGCCCGCAACCTCGCCGGCCTGGACTTCTCGTTCGCCGGCGTGAAGACCTCCCTGCTGTACAAGGTGCGTGAGCTCGGGGCCGACGGAGCCCGCGAGCGCGCCGCCGACCTCGCGGCGAGCTTTCAACACGCGGTCGTCGAGGCGCTCGCCGCCCGCTGCGAGCAGGCGCTGGCGCAGACCGGCCTCACCCGGCTGGCGGTGGGCGGAGGCGTCGCCGCGAACGGCCCGCTGCGCGCGCGGCTGGCGGCGCTCGGCGCCACCGTCGGGATCCCGCCGCGCGAGCTGTGCACCGACAACGCCGCGATGATCGGCTCGGCCGCGCGCTTCGTCGCGGCCCAGCCGTTTGCGGCCTATCTCGGGCTCGACGCGTACGCCTCGGGCGAGCGGGCGCTCGCGTGAGCACGGCCGGCCTGGGCCCCGGGCTGCTGCTCCTGGGCAAGCCCGGATGTCATCTCTGCGACGACGCGCGCGACGTTCTCGAGCGGGCCGGCGCCCGCTTCACGGAGGTCGACATCACGACCGACGACGGGTTGCACGCGACCTATCTCGAGCGCATCCCCGTCGTCGTGCTCGACGGCGTCGAGCGCTTCGAGCTGTTTGTGGATGAAGCCGCGCTGCGCCGGCTTCTGAGTAAAGTGCGCCGTCGATGACGACCGGCGAACGCGCTCCCACGGCGGCTGACCCGGCTGCACGCGACGGCGCAATCGGAGGCGGTCAGCGCCTCTCGCTCGGCGTCGCGGCGCGGCTTTCGCGCTACCTGCAGGTCCTCACGCAGGCCAAGAAGATGGGCAAGGAGACGATCTCCTCGCGTGAGCTGAGCGACTACACGCACGTCAACCCGACGCAGATCCGGCGCGACTTCTCGGGCTTCGGGAAGTTCGGCAAGCGCGGCGTCGGCTACAACGTCGACGCGCTCGTCTCGCAGATCCGCAAGATCCTGCGCACGTCCGGCCAGCACAACATCGCGCTGTTCGGGGCGGGCCACCTCGGCCAGGCGATCGCGTCGTCGGACATCTTCGCCGACCACGGCTTCCGCGTCGTGGCGATCTTCGACACCGACAAGCGCAAGATCGGCCAGAAGGTCGGCGCCACGACCGTGCGCCACTCGTCGGAGCTGAAGTCGATGGTCGAGTTCGAGGACATCGTCGTCGGCGTGCTCGCGGTGCCCACCGCCGCCGCGCAGTCGATCGCCGACGACCTCGTCGAGGCCGGCGTGAAGATCATCTTCAACTACTCCGAGGCGCTGCTGCAGGTGCCGCCGGAGGTGACCGTCCACACTTCGTCTCCGGCGGTCGATCTGCTGTACGCGCTGTACTTCTACTTGACGTAGAAGCCGCCTCCTGGCGCAAGATACATACAAGGATGCCCATCGACCTCGACAACACGGAGGAGATGTTCGCCGCGTCCACGGACCTGACCGTGGGCCTGGAGGAGGAGTTCGCGGTGCTCGATCCCGGCACGCTGGACCTCGTGCCGCGCTTCGAGGAGCTGCGCGACACGGCGGCGGAGCTCGACCCGGTGCTGCACGACGCGATCACCGGCGAGTTGATCTCCTCGGAGATCGAGATCGTCTCCGGCCGCGGCGAGGACCTGCGCGACGCGATCGCCCACCAGCGCGACCGCCGCCGCCGGCTGTTCACGCTCGCCGCCAACCGCGGGATCGCGCTGGGCTCGACCGGCACGCATCCCTGGGCCGACTACCGCGAGCAGCGCAACATCGACACCGACCACTACCGCCGCGTCGTCGACGGCCTGGGCTACGTGGCGCGGCGCAACAACACGTTCTCGCTGCACGTCCACGTGGGGGTGCGCGGCGCCGATCGTGCGGTGGCGGTCTGCGACCGGCTGCGCCCGGTGCTGCCGCTGCTGCTGGCGGTCAGCGCCAGCTCGCCGTTTCTCGAGGGCCAGGACACCCGCCTGCACTCCGCCCGCAGCCAGACCTTCACGAAGTCCTTTCCGCGCTGCGGGGTCCCGGACGCGTTCGGCGGCTGGCGGGCGTTTCGCGACTACCTCGAGCTGCTGATCGCCACGAACTCGATCGTCGAGTACACGCAGGTGTGGTGGTCGATCCGCCCGCACGCCTCCTTCGGCACCGTCGAGGTGCGCATCTGCGACGCCCAGATCACGGCCGCCGAATCCGAGGGCCTGGCGTCGCTCGTCGTGGCCTGCGTGGGGCAGGCGCTGCGCGACGTCGACGAGGGGGTCCCGTTCGAGGACCCGCCGCACCGGCTCATCGAGGAGAACGTGTGGCGCGCGATCCGCTACGGCCTCGACGGGCGCATGATCGACCTCGGCCGCGGGGTGGAGGTCCCGGCGCGCGCGGCGGTCGAAGAGCTGTGGGCGTGGAGCGCGCCGGTCCGGGCCGAGGCGCGCATCGACGTCGCGCTGGAGGGCCCGACGGGCGCCCAGCGCCAGCGCGCGGCGCTGCTGGAGGGGGCCGATCTGCGCGAGGTCTACGCTGACACCGTGCGCGAGACGATGACGACCTACGCCCAGGAGGTGCCCGCATGACTGCCGATCCAGGCGACCCCGGCTTCGACGAGGCCGACCTCGGTGATCTCAGCGAGGAGGAGCTGCGCGCCGCGTACGAGGCCGAGATCGCCCGTCTGCGCGTCGACGACGTCCTCGTGCAGACCGTCGTGTCGCTGCTGAACCTCGCCGCCCGCAAGGCCGGCCTGACCGGGGCCGAGGAGGAGCCCGACTTCGAGCAGGTCCGCCAGGCGATCGACGCCACCCGGGCGCTGCTGCCGTTCGTCGAGCCGGGCCTCGGACCGGACGCCAAGCAGATCCGCGACGCCCTCGCGCAGCTGCAGCTCGCGTACGCCCGCTCGGGCGCCACGCCGCCGCCGGACGCCCCGCGTCCCGGCGAGCCGCAGAAGCCCGAGACCCCGCCGGGCGGCGGCAGCAGGCTCTGGGTGCCCGGGCAGTAGGCTGACGCTGACCGGGCAGGGGGCGCGCCGTCGGCCCGTCCGGTTAGTATCCGCGCGCGTTTCCCGTGGCTGTCGGCCATTGACACCCGCCACGCGGTGGGCTAGGTCCGCAGCACCAAAGATTTACGGAGGCAGTTTCCCTTGAGTGATTTCCTGATGGACCATGGGGTCGTCGTCGCGCTGCTGTGCGGTGGCCTCGCAGTGCTCTACGGCGCGCTGACCACACGCTCGCTGCTGGCGCTGTCGCCGGGCAACGAGCGCATGGTCGAGATCTCGAAGGCCGTCCAGGAAGGCGCCTCCGCGTACCTGCGCCGCCAGTACACGACGATCGGCATCGTCGGCGTACTGCTGTTCATCGTCCTCATCCCGTTGCAGAGCATCGAGGTCGCCGTCGGCTTCGCGCTCGGCGGCCTGCTCTCCGCGGCGGCCGGCTTCATCGGGATGAACGTCTCGGTGCGGGCCAACTGCCGCGTCGCCGAAGCCGCCCGCGACGGCATCCCGCCCGCGCTGAACGCCGCGTTTCGCGGCGGCGCGATCACCGGCATGCTCGTCGTCGGCCTGGCGCTGCTCGGCGTCGCCGGCTACTACGGCCTGCTGACCGCGCTCTTCGACACGTCGCAGAAGGAGGCCGTCGACGCGCTCATCGGCCTCGGCTTCGGCGGCTCGCTGATCTCCGTCTTCGCCCGTCTGGGCGGCGGCATCTTCACGAAGGGCGCCGACGTCGGCGCCGACCTCGTCGGCAAGGTCGAGGCCGGCATCCCCGAGGACGACCCGCGCAACCCCGCCGTGATCGCCGACAACGTGGGCGACAACGTCGGCGACTGCGCCGGCATGGCCGCCGACCTCTTCGAGACCTACGTCGTGACGGCCGTGGCGGTCATGCTGCTCGGCGTCCTGACGTTCGCCGGCGACAACGCGACGCAGGTCGCGCTGTACCCGCTCGTGCTCGGCGGCGTGGCGATCCTCGCCTCGATCCTCGGCACGTTCGCCGTCAAGTCGGCCGCCGGCAACGTCGAGCGCGCCCTCTACCAGGGCCTGATCGCCTCCGGCGTCATCGCCGCGATCGCCTTCTACCCGGTCACGAAGTGGATGATGGACGGGCTGACGACCGCGACGGCCGACGTCGACGTCTTCGCGCCCTCCACCGGCGACCTGTACCTCTGCTCGCTGATCGGCCTCGCCGTCACCGCGCTGCTGTTCCTGATCACCGACTACTACACGTCGACGCGCTTCAACCCGGTCAAGAAGACCGCCGAGGCCTCGCAGACCGGGCATGCGACGAACATCATCTCCGGCCTCTCCCAGGGCATGCAGGCCACCGCGCTGCCGGCCATCGTGCTGGCGCTCGGCATCTACGGCGCCTACGAGCTCGGCGGGATCTACGGCATCGGCGTCGCCGTCATGGCGCAGCTCGGCCTCTGCGGGCTGATCGTCGCCCTCGACGCCTTCGGGCCGATCACCGACAACGCCGGCGGCATCGCCGAGATGGCGGAGATGCCCGAGGAGGTCCGCGCCGTGACCGACCCGCTCGACGCGGTCGGCAACACGACGAAGGCCGTCACGAAGGGCTACGCGATCGGCTCCGCCGTCCTCGCCGCGCTCGTGTTGTTCGCCGCGTTCAAGATCGAGCTCAACGCCGAGCTGGCGGAGAACGGCGAGGAGCCGATCCAGTTCCTGCTCGACAAGCCCGAGGTGCTCATCGGCCTGCTCATCGGCGGCATGATGGTCTACCTGTTTGCGGCGCTGTCGATGGAGGCCGTCGGTCGCGCCGGCGGCGCCGTGGTCGAGGAGGTGCGCCGGCAGTTCAAGGAGCACCCCGGGATCATGGACAACACCGAGAAGCCCGACTACGCCCGCTGCGTGGACATCGTCACGAAGACCGCGCAGCGCGAGATGATCATCCCGTCGCTGATCCCGATCGTCTTCACGCTGATCATCGGCCTGCTCAGCGTCGAGGCGCTCGGCGGCCTGCTCATCGGCGTGATCGTCGTCGGCCTGTTCATGGCCGTCTCGATGACCGCCGGCGGCGGCGCCTGGGACAACGCCAAGAAGCTCATCGAGGAGGGCGAGTTCGGCGGCAAGGGCACGCTCGCCCACGAGGCCTCGATCACGGGCGACACGGTCGGCGATCCCTACAAGGACACCTCCGGCCCCGCGATCAACCCGATGATCAAGGTCGCGAACATCGTGGCCATCCTCATCATCCCGCTGGTCGCGTAACGCCTGAGCCGCCCTCGCGGCGCCTGGCCGCACCGACGAGGAGGACCCGCACTGTGCCCTCCTCGCCGGCGCACCCAGGCATCCACGATGGCTGGCTCAGCCGTCACGCGACGGCGTCGTGCTGAGCGCGCGTGTTTAGAGCAGGGCGGGCAGCGGCGGGCCGACGACCTCGACGCCGCGGGCGGCGAGGTCGCGGGTCAGGCCCGCGACGTCGGGCGGGCCGTCGGGCAGGGGCGGCAGCGTGCGCTCGCGCGCGGGCTCGCTCCAGCCGTCGAAGAATCTCTCCAGGCCGCCGGGCGTCAGCAGCAGCACGGCGCGCGCGACCTCGCTGCGCACCGCGAAGCCGTGCGGCACGCCGCGCGGGAGGAACACGAAGCTGCCGGGCTCGGCGTCGACGCGCTCGTCGCCGACCTGGAAGGTGATCCGCCCGTTGAGCACGATGTAGGCCTCGTCCTCGTGCGCGTGGACGTGCAGCGGTGGCTCGGTGCCGGGCTGGACGGTGACCTCGACGAGCGAGAACGCGCCGCCGGTCGCGCCGGCGCGGGCCTTCCACTCCAACAGCGCGCCGAGGTACCAGCGCGCGTCACCGCCGCCGGGCGGGAGGGCGAAGGGCGGGACGGACGGGACGGTCGGGACGGTCGGGTGTGTCGTGGTGGCCATCGGAAGCTCCTTGTCTCGGGTGCCTCGCCACGGTCGCCGATCGCGCGCCGCAAGGGAAAGACGGACTGGCCGGCGATCAATCGGGTGGGTCCGATGAATCGCCGCGGGCGCCCGCCTCGGCCGCGACGCGCCGGGCGATCTCGACGAGCGCCTGGACGACCGGCGTCTCGTCGGCGACGCGCCAGCCCAGCGCCAGCGACGCCGGCGCGAGGTCCGCGACCGGCCGGAACTCGATCCCCGGCCAGGCGGACACCTGCGCGTGCGAGCGCGGGATCGCCGCGACGCAGAGCCCGGCGCGAACGCCCTCGAGAATGCCCTCCATCGAGCTGATCGTCGGGCCGCGGCGGGCCGCCTCGCCGCCGCGATAGTCCACGCAGGTCCAGAAGTCCAGCGCGCGCCGGTCGGTGTCGACCCATGGCCAGGGCTCGTCGACGAGCTGCTCCATCCGCAGCACCTCGTGCGCGGTCAGCGGATGGGCGGCCTCGAGCGCGGCCACGCGCGGCTCCTGCACCAGCACCTCGAACGCCAGGCCCGCGTGCTCGAACGGCAGCCAGACGAAGGCCGCGTCGACCGAGCCGTCGTTCAGCCCGCCGGAGTGGTCCTCCCAGCTGATCTGGCGCAGATCGAGCGCGACCTGCGGGCGGGCCTCGCGGAACGCGCGCAGGACGCGGGGCACCTGCTCGACGCCGGCGGTTGCCCCCGTCGACACCCGGATGCTGCCGGTCTCGCCGCGCGCGGCGCGCGAGGCGTCGGCCAGGGCGGCGTCGGCCTCGCCGAGGATCCGGCGCGCCCGCGTGAGGAACTCCTCGCCGGCCGCGGTCAGCTCGACCTTGCGCGTGGTGCGCCGCAGCAGCTGGACGCCGAGCTCGCCCTCGAGGCGGCGGATCTGCTCCGACAGCGCCGGCTGCGCGATGTAGAGGCGCTCGGCCGCGCGCGTGAAGTGCAGCTCCTCGGCGACGGCCACGAAGTAGCGCAGCGTGCGGAAGTCGAGCGCCATCGCGTCATCGTGGCAAAGCCGGCCGGCGTTGCCCGACTACAGTCCCCGCCGGTGAGCTTTCTCGAGGAACATCTGGGCAGCGGAACCTGGCGCGCCGATCCGCCGTTCTCGTCGGTGACCTTCAAGGTCCGCCACCTCGGCGCGCGCGACTACCGGGCGGGCTTCCGGGAGATCGACGCCACGCTCGACCCGTCGGCCGGCACGCTCGAGGCCACCGTCCCGGTCGCGTCGCTGGACCTCAACAACCCGGTGATCCGCGAGCGGATGCTGTCGCCGGAGTTCCTCGACGCCGCGCGCTTCCCGCACGTGCGCTGGGTCGTCTCGGACGTCAGCGGCGACGAGCGGCGGGCGATCTCGGCGACCGGCGAGCTGTCGATCCACGGCCACACGAGAACCGTGACGGCGAGCGGCAAGATCGGGCTGCCCGGTCCGGGGCTGCTGAGCCCCGAGAACCGGGTCGGCGTCGAGCTGTCGTCGGTCGTCGACCGCCGCGACTTCGGCCTGGACTGGCAGGAGGCGCTGCCCGACGGCGGTGACACGCTCGGCTGGGACGTCACGCTCGAGGCGCTCATCGAGTTCGTCGAGCGGGTGAGCTGAGTGCGCCCGCTCGCCGCGACCGCCCTCGCCGCGTGCTTGCTGCTGACCGCCTGCGGCGGCGACGACGAGCCGCCGGACCGGGGCAGCGGCACGGCGGCCACGACGGCAACGGCGCCGGCGACGGCGCCGGATCCCGCCGCCGGCACGCAGACCGGACCGGCGAGCCCGACCTCGCCGGGCGGCGGCCCGGCTCAGGGCCGGTCAGGGCCCGTCGACGAGGTGCGGGAGTGCCTGGCGCGGCACGGCTACCGGGCCACCGGCGGCGTGCGTCCTCCCGGGACGCCCGACGCCCCCGAGTACGAGATCCTCGTCGCCGGGCCGCGCGGCAGCGCCTTCATCGCGTTCTACGGCAGCCTGGCGGCGGCGAAGCGCTTCGAGACCAGGGTGCGGCGCAACGCCGAGCGCTTCGACGGCGCCAGCGTCGAGCGGCAGGGCGCGATCGCCACGGTCTGGGTGGAGCTGGCCGACCCGGCCGCCCGCGAGCGCATCCGCGACTGCGTGCGCCAGGTCTCCTAGTCCCCGCCGGGCGCCCGCGCGCTCCGGCGTAGACTCCCGCCGCGGATGGCAGAGCGCCAGCTCCACGGATTGCAGCGCGTTCTCGGGGTCAACGCGCTGTTCTCGACCGCTTACGGCAACGTCGGCTCGTCGATCTACTACGCCCTCGGGCTCGTCGCCGCGCTCGCCGCGGGCCTGACGCCGCTGGTCTTCCTCATCACCGGCGCGCTGTTCTACTGCACCGCGACGACGTACGCCGAGGCGACGGCGATGTACCCCGAGGCCGGCGGATCGTCGCTGTTCGCGCGGCGCGCGTTCAACGAGCTGTGGTCGTTCTTCACCGCCTGGGCGCAGATGCTCAACTACATCATCACGATCGCCATCTCGGCGTTCTTCGCGGCCCACTACGCCGGGCGCTTCCTGTGGGAGGGCTTCAACGAGTCGCCGGGCGACATCGCCTTCGCGGCCGGGGTCGTCGCGCTGCTGGCGCTGGTCAACGTGCGGGGCGTCAAGGACGCCGTCAGCGTCAACCTCGTCCTGGCGGCGGTCGACTTCCTCAGCCAGGTGGCGATCGTCGGCCTCGGCGTCGTGCTCGTCTTCAGCCCGGAGGTCCTCGTCGACAACCTCTCCTTCTTCGGCGAGACGCCGACGCTGTCGCAGTTCCTGCTGGCGATCCCGATCGGCACCGTCGCCTACACCGGCATCGAGACGATCTCGAACATGGCCGGCGAGGCGCGCGACCCCGACTCGACGATCCCCGGCGCGATCCGCCGCGTGATGATCGCGGTCTTCGCCATCTACTTCACGCTGCCGCTCGTCGCGCTGTCGGCGCTGCCCGTCGAGTGCGTCGGCGGCGAGTGCCGGACGCAGCTCGGCGTCGGCCCGGAGGAGGGCGGCTACGCCAACGACCCGATCGTCGGCGTCGTCTCGGGCATGGACCTCGGCTGGTTTCAGGGCGGCGTCGAGGTCTACGTCGGCGTGCTCGCCGTGACGATCCTCATCGCCGCGACGAACGCGGGTGTGCTCGGCGTCTCGCGGCTGACCTATTCGATGGGGATGTACCGTCAGCTGCCCGACACGATGCGCCGGCTGCACCTGCGCTACCGCACGCCGTACGTCGGGATCCTCGTCTTCTCGGGCTTCGCGATCCTCGCGCTGCTGCCCGGGCAGGCCGACTTCCTCGGCAAGATCTATGCGTTCGGGGCGATGCTGTCGTTCTCGATGGCGCACCTGTCGCTCATCTGCCTGCGCGTGACCCAGCCCGATGCCCGGCGCCCGTATCGCAGCCCCGGGCGTCTGCGCGTCCGCGGCCACGAGCTGCCGCCGCTGGCCGTCGTCGGCCTGGGTGGGACCGTGCTGTCGTTCGTCGTCGTCAGCGTGCTGGACCTCACGGTCGGCGCCGCGGGCATCGCCTGGATGGCGGTCGGGATGGGCGGCTACCTGCTGTACCGCCACCGGCAGGGGCTGGACTTCGTCTCGACCCACCAGGTCGCGGTGCCGCAACCCGTCACCCAGAACGAGGCCGAGTACGAGTCGGTGCTCGTGGCGCTCGACGCGCGCCACTACTCGCCGACGACGATCGCCACCGCGACGAAGCTCGCCGGCCGCAAGCGCCGGGGCATCCACGTGCTCGTGCTCATCACGGTCCCGCAGGCCTCGCCGCTGGACGCCGAGCTGCCCGAGGAGGACGTCGCCGCGCGCGCGGTCATCGAGCAGGCGCGGCTGCAGGGCGGGCGGCGGGTGAGCGGCCACGTCGAGCGGGTCCGGCCGGGCGGCAGCGGGCGGCTCATCGTCGACGAGGCACGCGAGATGCGCGCCCACGCGCTCGTCATGCCGCTGCCGCCGCGGACCGGGACGACGCTGTTCGGAAAGACCGTGGAGACCGTGCTCGCCGACCGACCCTGCCGCGTGATCATCGAGAGCGAGCCGAATGCCTGATCGCCCCTCCGGCCGCGGCCTGCACCGCGGCACGACGCTCGCGCTTTCGGCCGCGATGGTCGTGCTCGGGATCGCGATCCTCGTGCGGACGTTCGGGGCCGGTGGCGGGCCGCTCGCGCTCGGGACGATCCTCGGGCTGCTGTTCGTCGCCGCCGGCGCGGGGCGGCTGTACTTCACCTGGCGGGGGCTGTAGTGGCCGATCGGGGCAACCACGAGCCGCGGATGGTGCTGCGCCGCAGCCTCGGCTCGCCGGCGCTCTTCGCGATCGTCTGGTCGTCGCTCGCCGCGGCGGTCTACTTCTCGCTGGGGATCGTCGCCGAGAACGCGCTCGGCCTGACCCCCGTCGTCTTCCTCGGCGCCGGGATCTTCTTCGTCCTGACGGCGATGACGTACGTCGAGGGCGCCTCGCTGCACCAGGAGCGCGCCGGCTCGACGGTGTTCGCGCGCTACGCGTTCAACGAGCTGTGGAGCTTCGTCGCCGGCTGGGCGGTGCTGCTGGACTTCCTCATCGTCATCGCGGTGACGGCGTTCGTCGCCACGAACTACATGGCCGCGTTCTGGTCGCCGCTGAACGGCGGCGCGCCGGAGCTGCTGGTGGCGCTGGCGATCATCGGCTACGTCGCCTCGCGCAACATCCGTGCGGCGAGCGCCAGCCGCGGCATCGAGCGCGTCTCGGCGCTCGCCGTGCTCGACGTCGTCCTGCAGCTGCTGGTCATCGTGCTCGGCGCGTTCCTCGTCGTCGACCTCGATGCGCTGACGCAGACGATCGACCTCGGCACCTCGCCGGAGTGGAGCGACCTCATGTTCGCGCTGACGGTGTCGGCGGTCGCGTTCACGAGCCTGGAGTCCGCGTCCGGCCTGGCGGGCGAGGTGCGCGTCAGCCGTGGCGGCCTCAAGCGGCTCATCGCCAGCTCGACGATCTCCGTGCTCGTGATCTACGTCGGCATCTCGCTCGTGGCCGTCGCCTCGCTGCCGATCACGCCGGGCGCGTCGCCGCTGACCGGAGACGCGCTCAACGCGCCGGTGCTGGCGCTCGTCTCGCGCTTCGATCCGCCGTGGCTGGCCGAGACGCTGCGCTACATCGTCGCCGCCCTGGCGACGCTCACGCTCGTCGTCGCGGCGCACGGCGCCATGCTCGGTCTGTCGCGCCTGTCGTACTCGCTGGCCCGAAACCGCCAGATCCCGAGCGCGATGGGCCGCCTGCACCCGGGCCAGGGCACCCCGTACGTGGTCATCGTGCTGGCCGGCGTGCTCGCCATGGCGCTCGTGGTCCCGCGCGACCTCGAGTTCCTCGTCGGCATCTACGCGTTCGGGGCGATGCTCGCCTTCCTCATCGCGCACGTGTCGATCTGCGTGCTGCGCTACCGCGAGCCCGACCGCCCGCGCCCCTACCGCATCCCGCTGTCGGTGCGGGTCGGCGGCGGCGACCTGCCGCTGCCGGCGGTGCTCGGGGCGGTCATGGCCGCGGTCGGCCTGGCCAGCCTGCTGGTCTTCCACGAGGGCGCGCGGACGATCGGCCTGATCTGGATGGCCGCCGGCACGGCGCTGTACGTCGGCTACCGGCGCAGCGCCGAGATGCCCCTCTTCGCGCGCGTCACGCTCTCGGAGGCCGCGCTGCGGTCCGAGCCGGTGCGCGCGGAGTACGGCTCGATCCTCGTCCCGATCTACGGCACGCCGCTGGACGACGACATCGTGCAGACGGCCGGCCGCCTCGCCGCCGCCGAGAACCCGGAGGAGGGCGAGGGCCACGGCGCGACGATCGAGGCGATCTGGGTCTTCGAGGTGCCGCTCTCGCTGCCGCTCGACGCGCGCCTGCCCGACACCCAGCTCAAGGCTGCGCGGGCGGCGCTGGCCCGCGCCAAGGCGGTGGGGGAGGAGTACGTCGGCGTCGAGGTGGCGACGGCGACGGTCCGCGCACGGCGCGCCGGCGAGGGAATCGTCGAGGAGGCCAAGCGGCGTGGCGTGGAGCTCATCGTCCTCGCCGCCGAGGAGCCCTCGCGGATCCGCGGCGGCGCGCGGCTCGGCGGGATCGGCGGCCCGCTGGACAACTTCGTCGGCGAGGCCACGAAGTACGTCGTGCGCAAGGCGCCCTGCCGCGTCATCCTCACCGCGCCCGCGGGCGACGTCGAGCCGAGGGCCGAGCCCGGCGCCGAGCAGCCTGCGTAGGCGCCGGAACGTCTAGCATCCGACCCATGATGGTCCTCGTCGTCGGGGCCGGCCGGGTCGGCTCGGCCGTCGCCAAGTCCTCACTCGCCGCGGGCCACACCGTTTCCGTCCTCGACGAGGACCCGCTCTCGCACGAGCGGCTCGACGCCGGCCAGCCGACCTCCTGGGAGGACGCCGGCGGGCGCTTCACCGTCGGCACCGCGATCGAGATCGACGCGCTGCTCGCCGCCGGGGTCGAGGAGGCCGACGTCTTCATCGCGGCGACCCGCGGCGACAACACGAACCTGCTCGTCGCGCAGATCGCCCAGAAGCGCTTCGGCTGCGACCACGTGATCGTGCGCGTGCTCGACCCGGCCCGCTCGGACTGGTACGCCGAGCAGGGCCTGCACACGATCTGTGCCGTCAAGCTCGGCATCGCGATGTTCGAGAAGGCCATCACCGACATCGCGGCGACCTGATGTACGTCATCGTCGTCGGCGGCGGCAAGGTCGGCCTCAACCTCGCGCGAGAGCTGATCCGCAACGGCCAGGAGGTCACGCTCGTCGAGGGCGAGCGGCGCGCCTACCTGCGCATCGAGCAGGAGCTCGAGCACGCCATCCAGTACGGCGACGGCACCGAGCTGTGGGTCCTCGAGCGCGCCGGCATCCAGCGCGCCGACCTCGTCGTGGCGGTCACCGGCGACGACGAGGACAACATCCTCATCTGCCAGGTGGCCAAGGAGAAGTACCTCTGCGAGCGGATCATCGCCCGCTGCAACAACCCCCGCAACCTCCAGCACTTCAAGCTGCTGGGCATCCAGCCCGCGGTCTCGGCCACCGACCTCATCCTCAACCTCATCGAGCACGAGGTGCCCGGCCACGGCCTCGTGCACCTGCTCGACCTGCCCGACGAGAAGCTCGAGATCATCGAGGTGGAGGTCACCGAGGGCGCGCCGGCCGCCGGCCTGGCGGTGTCGGAGATCGACCTGCCCGACGGCAGCCTGATCATCTCCGTGCTGCCCCGCGGCAAGGCCGGCTTCGTGCCCAAGGGCGACACCGTCATCAGCCCCGGCGACGAGGTGCTCGTCGTGCTCGACCCCGGCCTGGAGCCGCACATCACCGCGCAGTTCGCGCCCAACGGCCGTCCGGGCTGACCTGCGAGCCGGGTTCGGCGTGGTCGTGACGCGCCGGGTCCGGATATCGGACCGGGCGCGTCAGGATGCGTGGCTGGAGGGTCGGTGTGGCGGATGACCCTCGTCTAAGCGAGGCTTATTCGACACACCGCCGTCCGAGCCGCGGGACCTGCACGCGGTCGGCGTCGCCGATCTCGCGCAGCACCCGCGCCGGGTTGCCGACCGCCACGACGCCCGCAGGCAGGTCGCGCGTCACCACCGCGCCGGCGCCCACGACCGTGTCGGCGCCGATCGACACGCCCGGGCAGACGATCGCGCCGCCGCCGAGCCAGACGTTGTCGCCCAGCGTGATCGGCTCCGCGGCCTCCCAGGCGGCACGGCGCGGGCCGGGATCGATCGGGTGCGTCGGGGTCAGCAGCTGGACGTTCGTGGCGATCTGGCAGGCCGCGCCGATCGTGATCGGCGCGCAGTCGAGCATGACGCAGCCGAAGTTGGCGAACGTGCCTGCGCCGATCGTGATGTACGTGCCGTAGTCGCAGCGAAACGGCGGCCTGATCACGACGTTCTCGCCGACGCTGCCGAGTAGCTCGCGCAGGAGCCCGGGCCGGTCGTCGTACTCCGCGTGGGTGGTGGCGTTGAAGCGGTCCAGCACCGCCTGCGCGCGCGCGTTGTCGGCGGCCAGCTCGGGGTCGTCGGCGATGTACAGCTCGCCGCGCAGCATCCGGTCCTTCATCTCGCTCATGGGAGCTCCTCCTACCCGGACGGGCCGATCGCCGTGGCTATACTCGCCGCGCTGCCTTGCCGGGTGGAGTAATCGGCAACTCGCCAGGTTCTGGCCCTGGAATTCAAGGTTCGAGTCCTTGCCCGGCAGTCGTCGGTCCCGCCGCAGGCTACGCCGCCGCCTGCGCCATCCAGTCGCGGTACAGGCGCCAGTACGCGCCCTCCGCTTCGATCAGCTCGTCGTGCGTGCCCTGCTCGACGATCCGCCCGCCGTCGAGCACGACGATCCGGCCGGCCTGGCGGATCGTGCTGAGCCGGTGCGCGATGACGACCGCGGTGCGTCCGGCGAGCAGCCGCCGCAGGCCGTCCTCGATCCGGCCCTCGGTGTGCAGGTCGACGTTCGACGTCGCCTCGTCGAGGATGAGCACCCGCGGGTCCGCGGCCAGCGCGCGGGCGAACGCGACGAGCTGGCGCTGCCCGGCCGACAGCTGTGTCCCGCGCTCGCCGACCGGCGTGTCGTAGCCGTGCTCGAGTCCCCGGATGAACTCGTCGGCGCCCACGGCGCGGGCGGCGGCGTCGATCTCGTCGCGGGTGGCGTCTGGGCGGCCGAACGCGATGTTCTCGGCGATCGTGCCGCTGAACAGGAACGCCTCCTGCGGGACGACGCCGAACTGGCGGCGCAGGGACGCCTGGGTGACCGTGCGCAGGTCGTGGCCGTCGACCAGGACCGCTCCCCGCGTCGGGTCGTAGAAGCGCGCGACGAGCTTGGCGATCGTCGACTTGCCGGCGCCCGTCGCGCCGACGAGCGCGACCGTCTGGCCCGGCGGGATCGTCAGCGAGACCTCGTGCAGCGCCCACACGGTGTCCTCGCCCTCGTCGCCGCCGTAGCCGAAGCTGACGTCGCGCAGCTCGATCTCGCCGCGCAGGCGGTCGAGCTCGACGGCGTCCGGCGCGTCGACGAGGTCGGGTTCCTCGTCGAGCAGCTCGAAGATCTTGTCCAGCGCAGCCATCCCGGCCTGGTAGGTCGTGTAGAGGTGCGAGAGCTGCTGGATCGGGTCGAAGAACAGGTTCAGCGCGGCCACGAAGGCAAAGACGACGCCGGGCGTGATGTCGCCGTCGATCGCCTGCATCCCGCCGTAGACGACGATCCCCACGGTGGCAAGCGCGCTGAGCAGCTCGACCGCGGGGAAGTAGGCCGCGTTGAGGTTGACCGTCGTCATGTTGACGTCGCGGTTGCTCGTGTTCAGCGCGCGGAAGCGCTCGAGGTGACGCGGCTCCTGACCGAACGAGCGCACGACGCGGATCCCCGACAGCGTCTCCTGCAGGTAGGCGGTGATCGAGCCGATCGCCGTGCGCGTCCGGGCGTACGCGTCCGCCGAGGCGACCCGGAACGCCAGCGACGCGAGCGCCATCACCGGGAAGATGAGGAACGTCAGCAGCGCGAGCTCGACGTCGAGCCACAGCAGGATCGCCATCGTGCCGACGAGCGTCAGCGTGCTCTGAAACAGCGTCACGACGCTGTCGGTGACCAGCGAGTCGAGCGCCTGCACGTCGTTGGTCATGCGCGAGATGAGCTGCCCCGCCTGGCGGCGCTCGAAGAAGCCGACCGGCTGGGACTGCAGGTGGGCGAAGATCTTCACCCGCAGGTCCTGCAGCGCGCGCTGGCCGACCCAGCCGACGAGGTAGGTCTGCGCGTACGACGCGCCCCAGTACACGAGCGCGCTGAGCACGAACAGGCCGACGACGAGGTTCAGCGTGCCGAGGTCGGCCGGCGGCCCGATGCCGTCGTCGATTGCGAGCTTGATGAGCGGCGGCGGCGCGAGCGCGGCGGCGGTCGACGCCAGCAGCGCGACGAACATGAGGATCACGCGGCGGCGGTAGGGCCGCAGCAGCACGGCCAGGCCCCGCAGCTTGCGCCCGCGCCCGCCGGTCTGACGCAGGCGCCGGCGCAGCTCGGCGGTCGTGAGCGCCTTGCCGTCCGGGGCGAGCTGGTCGCTGATCGCGTCGCGCACGCCGGCCGGGTTGTGCGGCGCCGTCACAGGCCCGCCACCTCGGGCTCCAGCGGCTTGCGGTTGAGGAAGACCTGGTCGGGCAGGCCCTTCTGCACGACCTCGCGGTAGAAAGGCGAGCGCCGGATGAGCTCGTCGTGGGTGCCGCGATCGATCAGCCGCCCGGCGTCGAGCACCGCGATCTCGTCGGCCAGCGCGATCGTCGAGAGCCGGTGGGCGATGACCAGCGTCGTGCGGCCCGCCATCGCCTCCTCGAGACCCAGCTTGATCTCGCGCTCGGTCGTGCCGTCGATCGACGAGGTGGCGTCGTCGAGCACGAGGATGCGCGGTTCGGCGAGCAGGGCGCGGGCGATCGCGATCCGCTGGCGCTGCCCGCCGCTGACCGTGAGGCCGCGCTCGCCGACGACCGTGTCGTAGCCGTCGGGCAGCTCGCTGATGAACTCGTGCGCCTGCGCGCGCCTGGCGGCCGCGACGACGTCTTCGCGCGACGCGTCGCCGCGGCCGTAGGCGATGTTGGCGTGGACGGTGTCGCTGAAGAGAAACGGGTCGTCGTTGACGACGGCGATCTCGCGGCGCAGCTCGGAGGGGTCGACCGTCCGCACGTCGGCGCCGTCGACGAGCACGGCGCCCTCCGACGGGTCGTACATCCGCGCGATGAGCCCGACGAGCGACGTCTTGCCCGAGCCGGTGCCGCCGACGAGCGCCAGCGTCGTGCCCGGCTGCACGGTCAGCGAGATGTCCCGCAGCGCGGGCTCCGCGTCCGGCTCGTCGCCGTAGACGAAGGTCACGTCGCGCAGCTCGACGCGGCCGTCGCCGGGCGGCAGCGGCACGGCGTCCGGCGCCGCGGTGATCCGCGGCGCGCGGTCGAGCAGCTCGAACAGCCGCGCGCCGGAGGCGCTGGCGCGCTGCGCGAGGCCCAGCGTCCAGCCGAGCGTCCGGATCGGACCCATCAGCATGAGCAGGTAGCCGTAGAAGGCCGTGAACTCGCCGAGCGTGATGCGCCCGCTGACCACGGCGCGCCCCCCGACGAGCAGCAGCGCCGCGAGGCCGATCTGCGGCAGGAACGCGATGAACGGGTTGTAGAACGCGCGCAGCCGCGTCGCGATCATCGACTGCTCGAAGACGCGTCCGACGCTCTGGCGGAAGCGCTGCTCGCGGCGCCCCTCGGCGGCGAACGCCTTGACGACACGGACGCCGCCGACGGTCTCCTCGACGTCGACCGTCAGCTCGCCGATGCGCTGCTGGACCTCCTGCAGCGCCGGCCGCGCGCGGCGGCTGTAGCGCTGTGCGATCCAGACGACGAGCGGGATCGGCGACAGCGCGACGAGCGCCAGCAGCGGATCGACGATGACCATCGCGATGGCGGCGAAGACGAGCGTCAGCGCCGCCTGGGAGATGAGCACGAGCCCGTAGCCCAGGAAGAAGCGCACCGCCTGCAGGTCGACCGTGGCGCGCGACATGAGCTGGCCGGTCTGATGGCTGTCGAAGAACCCGAGGTCCAGGCCGAGCAGGTGCGTGTAGACGCGGTCGCGCAGGTCGAGCTCGACGCCGAGCGAGAGGCGGCCCGCGATCAGCCGCCGCGCGATCGTCAGCCCGAGGCGCAGGAATCCGGCGATCGCGATCGCCAGCGCATAGAACTTCAGCTGCTCGCGGTCGCCGCGCTCGATCGCCCCGATCGCGGCGCCGGTGAGCGCGGGGATCGCGATCGTCGCGACCATCGCGAGCGCGGCCAGGATGCCCGACCACCAGAGGCCGCGCTTGTAGTCGCGCAGAAACCCGAGGAGTCGGATGAAGGTGGCCATGACGGCGAATTGTAGTTGCTTGGTCAACCACTTTGGTGTTCCGGGCTGCGCGCGGGAGGTGGCGGCGTCGCTTTCGGGGTCCCGGCCGCCGCCGTCACTACGCTGCCGCCATGCCGAGCCCCCCGGCGGGACTGTGCGACTCCTGTCGCCATCAGCAGGTCGTGCGCACGAAGCGCTCGACGTTCTCGCTGTGCCGGCGCTGGAAGGACGACGAGCGCTATCCGCGCTACCCGCGCCTGCCCGTGCTGCGCTGCCGCGGGTACGAGCGCAGGGCCGACGCCGCGGACGACCCGGAGGCGCGGACGTGACCGAGCCGACCCGTTGCTGGCCCACGACCGATCCGCTCTACATCGCCTACCACGACGACGAGTGGGGCCGGCCGGTGCGCGACGAGACCCGGCTGTTGGAGCGCATCAGCCTGGAGGCGTTTCAGTCCGGTCTGGCCTGGATCACGATCCTGCGCAAGCGCGAGAACTTCCGGGCCGCGTTCGCCGGGTTCGATCCGGCGGTCGTGGCGGGCTTCGGCGACGCCGACGTCGGGCGGCTCATGGCCGACGCCGGGATCGTGCGCAACCGGGCAAAGATCGAGGCGACGATCGCCAACGCCCGCGCGACCGTCGCGCTGCACGAGGCGGGCGAGACGCTCGCGGCGCTGCTGTGGTCCTTCGCCCCACCCGATCCCCCGCCGCCGCCGCGCACGCTGCAGGACATGCCCGCCGTGACGCCCGAGTCCAAGGCGCTCGCCCGCGAGCTCAAGCGGCGCGGCTTTCGCTTCGTCGGCCCGACGACCGCCTACGCGCTCATGCAGGCGACGGGGATCGTCAACGACCATGTGGCGGACTGCCTCGTGCGCAACGCGGTCGAGGCCGAGCGCCGCGCGGCGCGCTGACCCGCGGTCCGGAACGGCGCCCGCGGCGCGGGCGCTACAGCAGCCCGAGCGCCACCAGCAGGGCGGTGCCGCCGAGCGCCGCCCCGGCGGTGAGCGCGCCGGTGGCGCCGGCGAGGTGGCCGCCGTCGAGCGGCTTGACCGGGGTCAGCATCGACGCCGCCATGATGATCGCGGCGATCCCCAGCGAGCGGGTCAGCGGCACGTGCAGCCACGCGCTCAGGATCAGCAGGACGAGCCCCGTCGCGGCGGCCACGACCGGGCCGGCGAGATGCACGCGCGGCTCGGGGCGGTCGGTCTCGGCGATCGGCAGCGGCGCCCAGGGCAGGCCGAACGGTGCGGCGGCGAGCGCCACGAGGATCGCCGGGCGCCAGCCGCGCTGGACGAGCGTGACCCCGAGGCGCCGCGCGACCAGCACCCGCGCGCGCATCACGAGCGCGATCAGGGCGATCAGGCCGAGCGCGAACAGCGCGAGGCCGGCGAGCCGATCCTCGCTGTCGCGCATCGCCTGCCAGAGAAAGACGCCGATCGTCACGGCGACGGCCACGGCGGCGGGCGCGAAGCTGTTGAGCGCGCCCGGCAGGCGTGCGAGCACCCTGCGCGCCGCGTCGAGCCACTTGCTCGCGCCGCCGGTCAGGCCGCGCCCGCCGGCCGCCCGTGCACCCTGCAGGCCGAGCAGCAGCAGCAGGGTCAGGCCGGTGGCGGCCAGCGGGGTCTGCTGCTGGGAGGACGCGAAGTCCCACTCCGGCGGCAGCGGCTTGGCGAGGTCGAGCTCGGTGAAGTACAGGCGCTCGTCGGTGACGAGCTGCCGGCGGCGCTTCGCCAGGTCCGGCTCGAGCGCGAAGGCGCGGCCGAGGGCGCCCTGGGCGGCGACCGCGCGCAGCAGCCCGCGGCGCTCGAGCAGCACGCCGAGGTTGAACCACGCCGTCGCGTAGTCGTCGCGTGCTCCGATGGCCCGCCGGAAGGCGGCCAGCGCGTCGTCGTCGCGGCCGGACCGGGCCAGCATGACGCCGAGGTCGTTCCAGGCCGGATACAGCGTGGGATCCGAGGCCACGGCGCGGCCGTAGCGCCGCCCCGCCTGGACCGGTCGCCCCTGCCGTGCGAGGGCGAAGCCCGCGGTCGACAGAAACAGCGGGTTCATCGGATCGGCGGCGACCGCCCGGTTGGCCAGGTGGCGGGCCGCGCGGCCGTTGCCGCGATAGATCTCCGCGATCGCATGGTTGTTGCGCAGCGCCTCGACGGAGAATGACTCGTCGCCGTAGTCGCCGGCGGCGTGCTGGCCCGCCGCCGTGTAGTGCTCGATGGCGTCGGCGAAGCGGCGCCGGCGCAACAGCACGTCCGCGGCCTGCGCGTGCGCGTGGTACAGGGCGGCGGCCGCGGCAGTGATCTCCGTCGGCTGCTCGTCGTAACGGAAGCCGCGTACCACGGTCGCGTCGGCGCTGCCGTACGCCCGCTCGTTGGCCTCGGCGAGCGCGCGCGCCGCGATGTCCGTGGCGTTTTCGAGCACGCGAAGCGCGTCCGAACTTCGCTCGGCCAGCTTCAACGCGGCGCCCTGCTTGACCGCCTCCTGCGCCTCCCCGACCGACCGTGCGGTCGTCTGCTCGCGCCTCAAGCGCGCGGACCGGCCGAACAGCCGCGCCGCCGCGGCGTGATCCCCGCGCAGGAACGCCACCTCGCCCGCGCGATCGAAGGCCCGCGGGTTCCACGGGGTGGCCCGCGTCCAGCGATCGGTCAGCCGGGCGGCCACCTCCCAGCGGCCGGCGAAGCGCCACAGGTTCTGACGCTCCTCGTACAGCCCGGCCTCCGCCCGTCGCGCATGCCGGCTGACGCCACGCATGGCAGCGATCGCACGCTCGCGCCGGCCGGCCTCGGCCAGCGCGACCGCCCGCAGCAACGGGATGTGCTCGTCGAGATGGCTGCAGTCCTCGTCCGGCCGGGCCGCCCGAAACGACGTGGGCAGCGCGGTCAGCGCCGCGGCCGCCCGGCCGGCCAGCACGAGATCGCGCGCCCTCGCCCAGCCCGGGCACCACCGCGCCGTCCCCGTCAGCCCGGGAGCGTCGCGAAACGCCGGGATGAACGCGTAGTCCGCGACCGCCGCCGGGGCGTTGGCCTCCATGTACGGCGCGTACGGCGCGATGACGAGCGAGACCGGCCTGAGACGGCCGGCGCCCAGCGACAGTGGCTCGCGGGAATCCTCGTCATCCGTCCCGCCGCTCCAGGTCAACGCGGTGCCGTGCGGGAAGCGCGCGCCGGCCGCCAGCCGCCGCGCCTCCCGCGCCGCGGGGCCAAACCGCCCCGCGCCTTCGAGGTACTCGACGAGGCGAGCCTGCAGCGCAGCGGGTCGCCCGGTGGCCCATGCCGCCCGCGCCTGGACCCGCCATGCCTCCCCGTAGCGCTGCCGCCCCGCCAGCGCCCGTGCCTCTCCCGCCGCCAGCTCGGGGTCGCGGTCCAGCGACCGCGCTCGCTCGTACAGCGCCAGCGCCCGGGCGAAGCGGCTGCGGGCGGTGAACGGCTGACCCTGCTCCGAGGCGTCGTAGGCCATCCTCAGCAGCGCGTCGGCCTGGCCAGACCAGCCCGCCGCCGAGCCCGGAAAGCGCCGTTGCAGGCGCGCGAACACTGCGAGCGAGCCCGGCTGCGCCGCGGTGCCCTCGTTGCGGTCCCGCACGGACAGCCACTGGCCGTGGAGCCACGGCGCGGTGGGGTCGGAAGGGCAGGCCGCCTCCGCCCGGACGAACTCGCGTCCGACGTCCTCCGGCCCCGCCTGCGTCGACACGGCCAGCAGGAACGCCAGGTTGAGCTGGGCGTCGCAGGCGCCGGCGGCGCGAGCCCGGTCCAGGATCGCGTAGGCGACCCGGCCGGCGTTGGGATGCAGGCCGGCGTCCTGCGCCAGCGCGAGCAGCGCGCCGAGCCGGCTCTGCGCGGCGGCCTCGGCGGGCCGTGGTGAGGCGGGCAGGGCGCCATCGAGCAGCCCGTCGAGCCCGACGTAGCGATAGGGATACGACGCGCCGGAGAACGGCGTCACCGCGGCGCTCGGTGGGCGGATCGGCGGGCCGCGCAGGTAGCGCCGCAGCCGCGCTGCGGCGCGCTCGTCAAACAGCCGGTCGATCTGCGCGTCGACCGCGGTGCGCAGCGCGGCGGCCGCAATCGGCCGGCGCCGGTCCCGGGCGCCGGCGGCGCCGGTCAGCACCGGCACGTCGCGCAGCGCGGGCGCCGGCTTGGGCTCCGGCATCGGCACCAGGGCGCCCTGCGCCGCCGGCACGACGGGCTGACGCGACGCCAGCCAGACGACCGCGGCCGGAAAGCCGAACAGCACCACCGCGCAGACGGCCACGACCCCGTCCACCCGTCCCCGCAGCCGCAAGGCGGCGTCAGCCTCGCCGGTCGCCGCGGATGAACGCGAACGCGCGGCTGAGCGCCTTGAGCGCGCGCTGGCCGAGCGTCATCGCCGCGGCCTGCTCGCCGAAGGCGGGGATGTCGCTGCGGGTGGTCTGCGACGGCACCGGCGGGTCGCCGGCGATCGTGCTCGTGTGGACGTCGTAGCGCTTGAGCGGGTCGAGCACGATCTCGGTCGTCACCTTGCCGTGCCCGCCGGAGTGCACCGGGATCGTGTGCGTCTGCGGCGGCGCGCCTTCGTCGACGGAGTTCACGGTCACGACGAGCGTGTGCGGTCGCGGGTGGCGCGCGGTCACGTCGTATTCGACGCGTAGCCGCCCGCCGGCGCGCAGCGCGCGGATCTGCGGCGCCCGCGGCCCCGCCCCGCCGTGCTCGGACACCGCCGGCGGGTTGTCGAGCATCCTGTCCGGCGAGCGCCACTGCTTCTTCGCCCCGGGCCCCGTCGGGCTGTTGGACTCCAGCGCGCTGCGCGGCAGCGTGTCGCCCCAGCGGCCCGGCCAGCGCGGCCACGCGGGCTCCTCGGTCCCGAGGATCTCGAGCTTCGGGCGGCGCTTGGCGCGGCGCTTGCCGTCGGCGAGGTCGTACCACGCCTCGGTCTGATGAAAGCCCGCCTCGAAGTACGAGGCGTGCGAGCCGCGGGCGACGTAGACCACGGGCCGGTCGCCGAGCCGCTCGACCTGCTCCCAGCGGCGCAGCTCGCCGTAGCGGTGCTGGGCGTACACGGCGACGTCGGGCCGGCCCGCCGCGGCGTCCATCCGCAGCTGCACCAGCTCCCAGTCGCCCTCGTGCTTGCCGACCGAGAACGACAGCTGGTAGTCGTTGTAGAAGTACCACAGCCAGTACTGCAGCCAGAGGCGCCCGTTGGCTTCGATCGCGTGGCCGTAGACGACGTTGTTGAGCTGCGGATGGGCGGTCCGCAGGCGGCGGTACTGCTCCCGGTAGTCCTTGCCGGTCAGGCCGATGACGTCGCCCTCGAGCACCTCGCGGCCGTCGCCGTAGGTCTTCGGCCCGAGGAAGTCGAGCGCCAGCGCCGGCTCGCCGGCCGTCGGTTCGGCGCGCGCGATGACGGCGCCGTTGCCGGTGGCGGTGCGCTTGCGGCGCAGCTCGCAGCCGGGGGTGACCGTGTACTGGGCCGCGCTGTCGGCGAAGAACTGCTCGTTGGAGTCATAGCGCAGGACAGGCTGAAAGCGCGTGAGCAGGTCCGTGTGCGCCGCCATGCCCGGCTCAGCCTGCGTCGAGCAGGTCGATCCGCAGCGACAGCGCGTCCTCGGCGCGGAAGCTCATCCCGTACCCGCGCCCCGACTTGTCCTTCGCGGCCAGGAAGGCGTCCAGGCGGGCCTCGAGGTCGTCCGTGCCGACGCGGTTGGTCAGATGGATCTCGAAGTCGTCGTCGGTGCGGCAGCCGGCGATGAGCCGCAGCGTCTCGGTCTCCGGGTTGCCGTGGCGCCCGTCGGCCGAGATGACGTAGTGATCGGCCGAGACGCGCTCGAAGAACTCCGCGCCCATGTTGCGGATCGAGCCGTGGTGGGGCAGCTTGAGGATGTCGACGTGCGTCTTGCCATCCTGCGCGATGCCGGCGCCGTCCAGTCCCGCGAGGATGTGGTCGTCGCGCGCGTCGCCGGTCAGCAGCATCCGCTTGCCGCCGCACTCGGCCAGCACGACGATGCTCGACAGGTTGTAGGGCGACGTGTCGCGGCTGGGGGCCGCGCCCGCGGGGTTGGCGACGTCCTTGGGGTGCTGCTCGAGCCACTTGTCCCAGGCGTCGTGCAGCTTCTCGAGCTGCTCGGCGTGGGGGCAGACGACGGTCAGCTTCAGCGGCCCCAGCGTGATCGTGCGCACGCCGTTCTCGGGCAGCACGACCGGCCCGTCGAACGGCTCGTTGATGCTCCACCCGAGGGTCTCGGCCTGGTCACGCAGCTCGCGTCCCTCCGCGACGCTCGCGACGACCGCCAGGCCGGCGGCGCGGATCTCGTCGCCGACGCGATCGGCCAGCGGGGCGCAGAGCACCTCGACGGCGGCCGCCCGCAGATCCTCCGCGTCGTTGCCGAGGATGTCGTCGAAGGAGTTGTGCCACAGCGTGGCGACCTCGTAGCGCAGCGGCTTGTGGTCCTGCTGCTCGGTGACGAGCTCACCGGCGAAGTCGACCATCCCGGCCACGTGGTCGGAGTCGATGTGGCTGACCATCGCGAGGTCGATCCGCAGCGCGCCGTCGCCCGCCCGCTCGGCGCGCAGCTCCTCCAGCCGCGGCCCGAGGCTCGTCTCGTACGTGCGCGACGGCCCCCCGTCGATGAGCAGCAGCACGGGCGCGTCGCCGTCCCCGGCGTGCACGAGCAGCGCGTCGCCGTGGAAGGCCTGGAGTGCTTCGAGGGAGAAGATCATGCGGATTCGGGCTCCTCGTGAACGGGCTCAGACGGACTGGATCGCGCGCAGCGCGTCCACGACGCCGCTGCCCTGGAAGTAGCGCTCGCGGCCGAGGTCGGTCGCGGTGGCGGTCAGCACGCGCTTGATCTCGGCGGGTTGCCCGATCAGCTCGGGGTGACGGGCCAGGATGAGCGCCGCGGCGCCCGACACGTGCGGCGCGGCCATGCTCGTCCCGTCGAGGCTCTTCAGGCCGCCGCCGGGCACCGGGCCGGTGATCTTCTCGCCGGGCGCGACGAGGTCGGGCTTGCAGCGCCCGTCGCCGGTCGGCCCGCGGCTGGAGAAGTACGACACGCCGTAGGTGTGCGGCTGGTGGCGGTGCGTCGCGCCGACGGTGATGACGCCGCTCGCGTTGCCGGGGTCGGTGATCGACATCTGGCGGTAGCCCTCGGTCATCCCGGAGGCCATCGAGATGAACGCGCGCCCTTCGTTGCCGGCCGCCGCGACGACCACCGTCCCGCTGCCGATCAGCCGCTCGCACTCCTCGCAGATCGGGGTGCGCCCGCAGGCGAACGAGCCGACCTCGTGGTCGAGCGACAGGCTGAGGTTCACCCCGTGCAGGACGGGCGTCGGCGAGTTGACGTTCAGCCAGCGCACGAACTGCAGCGCGGCGAGGATCGCGAACTCGTCGCCGGCGCCGCTGTCGTCGAAGACGCGCAGGTCGTAGATGCCGATGTCCGGGCAGATGCCGCGCACGTCGTTCTTGCGCGCGGGCTCGGAGTCGGTCGCCAGCCAGTCGGCGGCGAGGATCCCGGCGACGTGGGTGCCGTGCTCGTGCTTGGGCGGCGCGTACGTCGCCGGGTCGTGGTCGATCGCGAGCTGGTCCTTCAGCAGGCCCCAGTCGACGGCCTGCCCGCTGCGCAGGCGCGCCTCGATCTCCTTGCGCTGCCGGGCCGCCTCGCCGCCCAGCGTGTCGCGCTCGGCGTCGGTGCCCGCCAGGATCCTGCGCAGCCGGGTGAAGTCGTACGTCGCGCGCACGCGGGACTTCTCGGTCGGTTTGCCGTCGGGCCCGCGCAGCGTGAAGGCGGGGTGCGTGGCATCGACGCCGGAGTCGATGACCGCCCAGCAGATGTCGTTGCAGCGCAGGCTGAACAGCAGCGTCGCGGCGTCGGCCTTGATCGTGTTGCGCGAGCGCCACAGCGCCGGGCGCGCGGGCCGGTTGCGGTTGACCGACCACAGCAGCGGGCGACCGGGCGGCGGGACGCGCGGCAGGTCGCCGAGCGTCTCGGCGGCGAGGTCGACGAGCAGGTCGTACGTCAGCCCCTCGGGGGGCTCGTCGTCGGGCTGGTCGTCGTCGGGATGCGCCGCCTCCCACGTGATCCGTCCGATCAGCCCGGCGAACCAGATCAGCGTGCCCGACAGCTCGCCGACGTCGGTCGGGCGGCGGCCCTGCTCGCGCATCGGCTCCTGCAGCCCGGCGATGATCTCCGCGCGGCGCGCGTCGAGGATCGCGGCGACCGACTCGGTGTCGCCCGGCCACAGGTGCTCCTGCCACCACTCCGACAGCGGCAGCACGCTGCGCAGCATCTGCGTGAAGCTCAGGCGGACGGCGACGTGCGACCCGTTGTAGGCGAGCTCGAGCGCGGCCGGGCGGTCCGGGCTGTGGTCGGCCTCGAGCACCGCCCGCGCGAGCGCGCCGGTCGTCGTCTCCTCGTGCGGCTCGAGCAGCAGGTCGATCGTGCCGGTCGGGCGGGCGCCGTACTCGAGCCACACGTCCGGCATGACGGGCGAGTCCTGGGTGAAGCGCTTGAGCTGCTCGTCGCCGAAGATCCACGGCCCCAGGTTCTTGAACTCGAGCTTCACGGCTCAAGCACACATGGCGGCCGGGATGCCGTCAAGGACGTTCGGGCGCGCGGTCGTGCTCTTGCAGGCTTCGGGCGGCGGCCCCGCCCGTGAGGGGTCGTCCCTCATGCGCTTGAGCCGGCCGGCGCGGATGCTGCGCGAAACATCCGCAGCACGACCCGACAGGAACCGAGATGCCCACCACCGACACGCCCACCACCGCCGCGCGCACGATCTCTCAGGGGCGTGCGCGCCGCCGTCCTGCCGGCGCCCGCGCCTACGCCGCGGGCGCGATCTGCGCCGCGCTGCTCGCCGGCTCCGCTGATGCCGCGGCGCAGGTGCCCGGCGGTCCGACCGCGCCACCGGCGCCGCCGGTCACCGCGCCGCCGCCGCTCCCGCCACCGCCGGTCCCGCCACCGGTCCTCGCGGTGCCGGAGGCGCCCGATCCACCGGCCCCGGCGCCGCTGCCGCCCCTGTCCGCCGGCGAGCTGCCGCCCCAGCTCACGCAGATCTATCGCGGCGACGACGGCGGCGCCCTGTACCTCCGGGCGGAGGGGACGAAGGTCGTCGGCTACGCCGAGCATCCCGGCCGCAAGTACGCGTTCGTCTTTCGCGGCACGCGCACGAAGAACGTCATCAACGGCGCGTGGTACGACGTCGCGAAGGGGACCCGCACGACGGTCGGCACGATCGGCCTGAAGATCTTCAAGCAGGGTGATCGGATCGTGCGCGGCAGCGGCAGCGACTTCGGCCCCGACGTCTTCACCGCGATCGCGCCGGGCAGCTTCCCGTGGCCGGGCGCTCGCGAGGCCGGCTTCCAATCCAAGTCGCGCTCGGACCTGGACGGCGCGTACATCGGCCGTTCGTCGGCGATGGAGCCCGACGGGTCGCGCCAGTACTGGCGCGAGAACGGCTCCGGCGCCTTCGGCGTGGCCGAGGGCCCGGCGAAGGCCGGCAAGCGTCCCGCCTGGGCGAGCGTGTTCTTCGGCAAGCGCCAGGCTGACGGCACCGTCACGGGCGAGTACTTCGACGTGCCCAAGGGCACCGCGACCGCCAGCGGCTCGTTCGCGCAGGTCCCGCTCAAGTTCGGCCGTGACTACGCGATGGGGCTCAGCGGCGAGACGTCCGGGCGCCCGACCCGGATCGAGGCCGACTACGCGCTCGACCTCGACGAGATCGCCGAGCGGCTCGACGAGCACTTCGACGGCAAGGTCGTCGGCTTCGGCTGGGCGATCGCGAGCGGCGGCAAGGTCGTGCGGTCAGGCGGCGGCGGCAACTCCTACCTGTCCGAGGGCAAGAACGGCTTCGACATCAGCATGCCGTTCACGAGCTCGACGGAGTCGCTCGTCGCCAGCACGACGAAGCTCGTCACGGCGACCGCGGTCATGCGCCGGCTCGCGCAGCGCGGGATGTCCGTCAAGTCGCCGGTCTTTCCCTGGTATCCGGACTGCTGGCAGCTCGGCCCCGGCATGATGTCGCTGACCTTCGAGGATCTGCTCGACATGAGTTCGGGGATCTTCCGGCCGGCCGAGTCCGTCAAGGCCGAGGATCACTACCTGTTCCTCAAGAAGTCGGCCGAGGGCGGCCTGACCGGGACGAAGGGCTACGAGAACATGAGCTACGTCCACCTCGGCTTCCTGCTCGCCGGGCTGATCGACAAGCCCGAGGTCGACGCGGCGCTCGCGACCCACGGCTGCGGCAAGGGCACGAAGGCCTACGGCGAGATCCTGGACATGTACGGCGACTACGTCCTGGACATGCTCGCCGGCCAGGGCGTCGCGGCCGGCTGGAACTACCGCACGGGCAACCGGGCCCTGAAGTACGACTTCCTCGACAAGTCGCTGCCGGGCATCCTGCCCGTCAGCACGGTCGCCAACCCGACGGGCGGCCTGATGATCAACGCCCGCGAGTTCGGCGAGTTCCTCGCCAAGCTCGAGCACGGCCGCTTCGTCAGCCGCGCGACGGTCAAGGCGATGAAGGACGGCGAGCTCGGCTTCGACGACCTGACGGGCAACGGCGGCCCGGCGAACGGCTTCATCGACCCCGCCGCGCGCGGTCTCGGCCTCGCCGACAAGAAGAACGGCGGCTGCGGCAGCGACAAGGGTCGCGGCTGCGGGTCACAGCTCGTGATGCTGCCGGGCGACGTGCAGATCGTCGCGCTGTTCAACTCGCGCAACAACGCGACGAGCAGCAACGCCTGGGGTCTGTTCGACGCCTGGAAGGCCGGCATCCGGTAGGGCAGCGACGACGCGAGGCGGGGCACGTGGCGGCGGCGAGCGATCGCCGCCGCCGGCGTCTCAGCCTGCGCGGCGGCGAGGCCGCGGTCAGCGGACGACCGGCTGCTCGACGACGAGCGGCTGCGCCTCGACCAGGCGCGTCGCGAAGTAGTCCTCGGGCGCGATCCGGCCGAGCGCGACGAGCACGATGCGCAGGATGCCCTGGTGGCCGACGACGACCGGGCGGTCGTGGTGCGCGAGCGCGTCGGCGGTAGCGGCGCGGGCGCGCGCGAGCGCGTCGGCGAGCGGCTCCATGCCGGGGACCGGCGCACCGAACGGATCGGCTCGCCAGGCCGCGAACGCGGCGCCGATCGCCGCGCTCGCCTCCGCGCGGTCGAGTCCCTCGAACGGGCCGTAGTCGACCTCGGTCAGGCGCTCGTCGACGTGCAGCGGCGCGCCCGTGGCGGCGGCGATCGCCCGCCCGGTGTCGTGCGCGCGGATCAGCGGGCTGCTGATCACGGCGTCGACGCCGGCGCCGGCCAGCCGCCGGGCGGCCGCGGCCGCCTGCTCGCGGCCGGTCTCGGTCAACGGGATGTCCGAGCGACCGGAGTAGGCGTGGCGTGCCGAGCTCGCGGTCTGCCCGTGGCGGACGAGCGTGATCGTGCGGGCGGGCACGCGCGGTTCAGACCGGCTCGGGCTCGACCCAGCGCCGCTCGGCGTCGGCGCGGCGCACGGCGTCCAGCAGCGCCTGCACCCGCAGCCCCTCGGCGAGATCCGGGTCCGGCGCGCTCCCGTCGCGGATCGCGGCATGGAAGCTGCGCGCGATGCGGGCGTAGGCCTGCTTCGAGTCGGCCTTCAGCGGCCCCTCGACCTGCAGGTCCTCGCCCGCGCGACCCCAGTGCAGGCGCTTGTCGGCGTCGAGCCGGACGGTGCCCTCGGAGCCGTGGACCTCGATGACGTCGCCGCGCCCATGGCGCGCGGTGGCGGTGAGGCTGATGTGCCCCAGGCCGCCGCCGCGAAAGCGGACGAGGATGACGTAGGCGTCCTCGGCGGTGACCGCCCGCGGCGTCCCGTCGGCGTCGCGGCGCCGGTCCACGCCGACCTCCGTGGCCGCCGCGACCGCGTCGACCTCGCCGAACGCGGCGAGCAGCAGGTCGAGGTCGTGGACCCCGTAGCCCTGCAGCCGCCCGCCGCCCAGCGCGGCGTCCTGCACCCACGTGAACGGGCGCGACTCCGGCAGCGCGTGGTCGTCGAAGACGAGCGAGATCGACACCATCCGCGGCGCGCCCGCGACCTCGGCGACGCGGGCCAGCAGGCGCTCGCGCGTCGCCTGGAAGCGCCGCCCGTAGTTGACGGCGCAGACGACGCCGGCCGCCTCGACCGCGTCGCGCACGGCGCGCCCCTCGGCGAGGTCCAGCGCGACGGGCTTGTCGACGAGCACGTGCAGGCCACGGCGGGCCGCCGCGATCGCGATCTCGGCGTGGGTCGCCACCGGCGTGGCGACGTGGACGGCCTCCAGGCCGGGGTGGGCGAGCAGCTCCTCGACGTCGCTCGTGCCGAGCTCCAGGCCGTGCTGCTCGGCCAGCTCGGCGGCGCGCTGCGGCGTCCGGGACCAGACGGCGACGGGATGGAACTCCGCGATGTCGGCCAGCACGGGCAGCGGGACCTTCGCGCCATAGCCGCCGCCGAGGACCGCGATCTTCACCGGTGCGCCGGGCATCGCCGCGCAGGATATGCGCGGGGACGGCCGGGGTGTCGTGCGAGCGCGGGCTCGGGCCGCGGGGTCAGACGCGCACGCGGGCGCGGGCCGACGCCCGGCGGCCGTGTCGCGGCGCGACGACGGCGCGCAGGTCCAGCCGCAGCGCGCCGCTGCGGCGCAGCGCGCGCCGGCCGGCGGCCGTCAGGCGCAGCGACACCCGGCGAGCGCCGGGCCCGCTGAACCGCGTCTGGGCGCGGGCGACCGTGTAGGCGCGACCGCCGCGGCGGGCGGTGACGGTCAGGGTCACGGTGCCCGCGCCGACGGCGGCGAGCTGGACCTTCACCGGCCGGGCCGACCGCAGGCGGCGGCGCGGCGTGTCGTCGAGCGTGGAGCGGGCGCCGGCGGCGATCAGCCCGGCGAGCGTGGGCGCGTCGGGTGGCGGCGTGGCGGCCCGCGCGGACGCCGCCGGGGGATCCGCC
>JAUXSD010000112.1 GCA_030681525.1 Solirubrobacteraceae bacterium | reverse complement strand
CCGGACCGTGCCTGAAGCGCCGACAGACGCGTCCTTGACACGGCTCAAGAATGTGTGACCGATGCGGGGTTAGTCTGCGCCTTCAGCCTGCCTTGGACCCACACGATGCCCGCAACCAAAACAATTGCCTACTTCTCGATGGAGATCGGCCTGGACGAGGCGATTCCGACCTACAGCGGCGGCTTGGGCGTACTCGCCGGCGACACGATCCGCTCGGCCGCCGATGGCGAGGTGCCGATGGTCGCCGTGACGCTGGTACACCGCCAGGGCTATTTCCGCCAGCACCTGGACAGCGCCGGCAACCAGACCGAGGAGGCGCAACCCTGGTCGCCGGCCGACAGGCTGACGGAAATGCCGGCGCGCGCGCGGGTCAAGCACCGTGCCGCCGCCGAGCGTGTCGGGCGGCGCGACGGAGCGCACGACGATCCGGTCGCCCGCGGCCGCGAGCAGCGGCGCCTCGAGGCGCGCCTGCCACAGGCCGGCGCCGAGCGCCACCAGCCGCGCCGGCACGGCCCGCGTGCCGTGGTGGACCATGACGCGCCGGGCGCGCAGCTCGTCGTGCAGATCCAGCGTCGCGTCGACGATCTGCGTCGGCACGACCTCCGCCGCGGGGTCGGCGAGCGCGTCGCCGCGGGCGACGGCGCTGCGGGCGGTCGCGGCGAGGTTGACCGCCACGCGCTGCCCCGCGTACGCCCGCTCGGCCGGCTCGTCGTGGACCTGCAGCGACCGCACCCGGACGCGCCGCCGCGCGGGCAGCAGGTCCAGCGTGTCGCCCGCCGCCAGGCTGCCCGACCACAGCGTCCCGGTGACGACCGTGCCGGCGCCGTGGATCGTGAACACGCGGTCGACGTGCAGTACGGCGGCGTTCGCCCGGCGATCCTCGCCGCGCGGCGTGACCCGCTCCGCGGCGCGCTCGAGCGCCGCCGCGACGTCCGCCATGCCGTCGCCGGTCCGGGCCGAGCAGGCCACGACCTCGGCCCCGGGCAGCAGCTCGGCGGCCTCGGCGGCCGCGCGCTGCGGCGCCGCGCGGTCGCACTTGGTGATCGCGACGACCCCCCGCTCGATCCCCAGTGCCGCCAGGACCTCCGCGTGCTCGAGCGTCTGCGGCATCACGCCGTCGTCGGCGGCGACGACCATGAGATACAGGTCGATCCCGGTCGCCCCGGCCACCATCGTGCGCACGAAGCGCTCGTGGCCCGGCACGTCGACCACCGAGAGGCGCCGCCCGCCCGGCAGCAGCAGGGGTGCGAAGCCGAGCTCGATCGACATGCCGCGCGCGTGCTCCTCGGGCAGGCGGTCGGTGTCCACGCCGGTCAGCGCGCGCACGAGCGCCGTCTTGCCGTGGTCGATGTGGCCGGCGGTCCCCAGCGTCAGGGCCGGCTGCTCTGAGGCGGCGTGCGGCACGGGGGTCAGCCGGGGCGTGGGACCCCGGGGCTCACGTCATGGCGGCGCGCACCGCGTTCGCCACCTCGCGCGCCTCGTCGTCGGTCAGCGTGCGCGGGTCGAGCAGCAGGCGGCCGTCGTGGATCCGGCCGACGACCGCCGGCTCGCCGGCCCGCAGGTCCGCGGCGAGCACGTCGGCGCCGGCCGGGCCGGGGTCGATCGCGACCGCGGGCCCCGGTAGCTCGAGCAGCGGCAGCGCGCCGCCGCCGACGCGGCCGGTCGACTCGACGAGGGCCCCGCCGGTGGCGTCGGCCAGCTCCCGGGCGCGGCGCCGCAGCGTCGCAGCGTCGGCCTCGAGCATCGCCAGCACCGGCAGCGCGCGCCGTGCGGCGTCGGGGTCGCGGTACAGCGCGAGCGTCGCCTCGAGCGCGGCGAGCGAGAGCTTGTCGATCCGCACGGCGCGGGCGATCGGATGGCGGCGGCAGGCCTCGATCGCCGCGCGCGATCCCACGAGCACGCCGGCCTGGGGGCCGCCGAGCAGCTTGTCGCCGGAGAACGCCACGAGCGCGGCCCCGGCCCGCACGGAGCGGCGCACGGCCGGCTCGTCGGCCAGCAGCTCGACGTCGTCCGCCAGGACGCCCGAGCCGACATCGTCGATGACCGGCGCGCCGAGCCGGCAGAGCGCCTCGATCTCGACCTCCTCGACGAAGCCGACCGTGCGGAAGTTCGACGGGTGGGCGCGCAGGATCGCGCCGACCTGCTCGCCGCCCGCGGTCAGCGCCGCCTCGTAGTCCGCGCGGCGGGTGCGGTTCGTCGTGCCGACCTCGACGAGCCGCGTGCCGGCGGCGGCGAGCACCTCGGGGATCCGGAAGCCCCCGCCGATCTCGATGAGCTGCCCGCGCGAGACGATCGTGTCGCGCCCGCCGGCCAGCGCGGCCGCGGCGAGCAGCACGGCGGCGGCGCAGTTGTTGACCGCCATCGCCGCCTGCGCGCCGCTCAGCTCCTTGAGCAGCGCCTCGACGTGGGCGTGGCGCGAGCCGCGCTCGCCGCCGGCGAGGTCGAGCTCGAGGTTGCAGTAGCCGGCCGCCGCGCGGGCCACCGCCGCCTGCGCCTCGGTGGCGAGGGGGGCCCGGCCGAGGTTCGTGTGGACGATCACGCCGGTCGCGTTGAGGACCCGGCGCAGGTGCGGGCGCAGGCGCGCCTGCGCGCGCGCGACGAGGTCGACGGTCGCGTCGGCGCCCGCGCCAGCGCCGTCGAGCAGCTCCTCGCGCCGCGCCTGCAGCTCGGCGCGCGCGACCGCGGTCGCCAGCTTGTCGACCGAGGGAAGCGCGCGCAGCCGGTCGCGGTCGCTCATACGGAACGGCGAAGGAGTCGAACCTTCCAGCGCGGTGTGCCGCGCCCCGCCGGTTTTGAAGACCGGATGGGCCACCGGGCCCGGGCCGCTCCAGGGTGATCTGCCCCGTGCCGGGCGATCATCGCACCGAGATGGCGCCGGGCTCGCCGGCGACGATCTCGCCGACGACCGGGCCGGGCAGCGCCGCTGCCGCGCCGGGCGCGACCGCCACGAGCAGCCCGCCCGACGTCGTGGCGTCGCAGACCAGGCGCCGCCGCGCCTCGGGGACGTCGGCCGCGAACGACGTGAAGGTCTCGGCGTACTCGCGGTTGCGGCGGCTGCCGCCCGAGACCGCGTCGTCGCCCGCGAGCAGTTCCAGCACGCCGTCGAGCGCCGGCACGGCCGCCGCGTCGATGACCGCCGCGACGCCGCTCGCGCGCCCCAGCGAGTGCAGGTGGCCGAGCAGCCCGAAGCCGGTGACGTCGGTCATCGCGTGCGCGCCGGCGGCGCGCGCCGCGGCGGAGGCGGTGTCGTTGAGCGCGGTCATCGTCGCCACGCCGCGGGCGAGCAGATCGTCGTCGCGGTGGCCGCGCTTGCGCGCCGTCGTGATCGCGCCGACGCCGAGCGGCTTGGTCAGCACGAGCATGTCGCCGGCGCGCGCTCCGGCGTTGGAGATCAGCTCGTCGGGGTGCACCGTGCCGGTCACCGACATCCCGTACTTCGGCTCGGCATCGTCGATCGAGTGCCCGCCGACGACCGCGATCCCGGCGGCCGCCGCGACATCCGCGCCGCCGCGCAGGATCTCACGCAGCACGTCCCCGCCGAGCGACTCGAGCGGGAAGGCGACGACGTTCATGGCGGCCAGCGGGGTGCCCCCCATCGCGTAGACGTCCGACAGCGCGTTGGCGGCGGCGATGCGCCCGAAGTCGTAGGGGTCGTCGACGATCGGCGTGAAGAAGTCGATCGTCATCACGAGCGCGATCTCGTCGGTCAGCCTGAACACCGCCGCGTCGTCGGCGGTGTTCGAGCCGACGAGCAGCCGCGGCTCGTCCACGGCCGGCAGGCCCCGCACGATCGGCAGCAGCGCCGCGGCCGGCAGCTTGCAGCCGCAGCCCGCGCCGTGCGCGAGCGACGTCAGCGCAATCGGTGCCGCTGCGGACGGATCGGTCACGGACGGCAACCCTAGCGCGGTCCGCGACGGTGGGACTAGGCTGCGCCGGTGGGGTTCCTCGACGACATCGTCGGCGACGCGCTGGGCAACGTCTTCACCCCGTTTGCCCGCAGCGACAGGAAGCTCCAGCGCCTGCACGAGCAGGGCGAGCTGGTGCCCGCCACGATCTACGCCATCCGCATCGTGGGCAAGTCAGACAGCGCCGACGAGTACAGCTACGGCTTGGACCTCGCGACGAGCGCGGGCCCGCGGCGTGCCTCGGTGCGCCAGCAGCTGGCTCCCGACCCGTGGCGCGCTCCGCTCGGCGCGCGCGTGCTCGCCCGCCACCTCAAGGGTGCGATCGCGATCGACTGGTCGGCGACGCTCGACGAGTCCGGTGTGCGCAACAACGCGCCCTTCATCGCGATCAAGACGCTGAAGACGCCGCTATCACCCGGCATCGACGACAACCGGATCGACCGCAAGCGGCTGCGCGACGGCATTCGCACCGACGCGCAGATCCTCACCTGCGAGCCGGTCGAGGTGATGGGCATGCCGACGCAGAACCGCCGGCTTCAGCTGCGCGTCGACGAGCACGCCGGGCCACGTACGGTGCTGCTCAAGCGCGAGCTCGTACCACCGTACGCGTGGACGCTCGCCGTCGCCGGCGCGCGGGTCCCGGTGGCGATCGATGCCAAGCGGCCGGACCGCGTGACGATCGATTGGCCCAGCCTCGCCGAGGCCGTAGCCGCCGGCTGCCTCCCCCCGGTCTCCGGGCCGGCGGGATAGCTGTCCTGCTAGCGGGCGCCACGCATGTGCATGGTCGCGACGCTAGGGCCATGCGCTTCGCGGCAGCGGCGGTGAGCGGCGGCCTGGGCGAACGGCAGCATCGAGGGTGTGAGTCAGTGTGGTCGCCCGTGGCGCCGGGGCAGCGTGAACGAGCGACG
>JAUXSD010000107.1 GCA_030681525.1 Solirubrobacteraceae bacterium | reverse complement strand
CGCTGTTGCGCGGCAGGACGACCGCCGCGTAGCTCGTGCCACCGAGGGCGACGATGAGTGCCAAGGTCGCCGTGACGTTGGCGTAGCGCCCGTTGCTGAACATCCGCTTCATCTGCGCCCCTTCGTGGTGATAATCGTCATAGCTGTGGGTGCTGCCGACGAGGGTCGCGCGCCATTGCAGCGTCACCTGCCGGCAAGACTACGCCGTCGATCCGCGAGAAGATCCACGCCGAAGCGTCTGCATCGAAATCAGTGAAGACGTCGCGCACGGTCGCAGTTGCTATTCACGGCCCGATGCCGAACTCTGACGCCGTCGGGGCACGAGGCACCGAGGCCGCGCGCGCCTGCGTCGTCGGCGGCGCGGTGGTCGCCTGTGGCTCGATTCCGAGCTCAGCGATCTGCTGCGCAGCGTTGCTGGTCGGGTCTGGCGCACGGCGCTTCTTCGAGGTTCCCGAGGGACGGCCGTTGTCGGAACGGGTCGTCGCCTGGATCGTGGAAATCTTGTTTGGCGCAGGCGTTGCAGCGACGACGCTTCGAGCCGGCGGATCGCTCGCAGACGGCGGATCGGCCGGCGCCTTGGCATCTGGCGTGTTCTCGACGACGACGACCGCTCCGCCGGCAGCGCATACCGCGGTCACGCACAGGGCGGCGGTCTTTGCGCCCAACCCGCCGAGCAGCGTGGCGCCGCCTCCGCCCGCTGCGGCGGTACCGACGCCGCCCGCCGCAGCACCCCCGCTTGCGCCGCCGCTGAACAGCCCGCTCAGCCCGCCGACGATGCCGCCGCCCGCGGCCACCGCGCCCGACATCAGCGCGGGCGCGGGCACGACGACCGACAGGCCGCGCAACGACCGCACGTAGGCGGCGCACGCCTGGCACTCCATCACGTGCGCGACCGCGAGCGCGTGGCGTTCGCCACCCTCCTCGTGTAGCCCAAACGCGTAGGCCTTGATCAGCGACCGCTGGTCTTCGCACCAGTCGCCGCGGTTGATCGCCTCCAGCAGCCCGCCCAGCTTCTTGTTGGCGGCGACCATGATCTTGTCCAGGCGCTTGATGTCGATGCCCATGATGTCGCTGGCATCGCGGCGCGAATGCTCGTGCAAGACGCACAGGCTCACCGCCTGCTGCTCGCGCGCATTCAGCCGCAGCCGGACCGAGACCAGCCACTGGTGGTAGCGCTGGCGATCGGTGATCTCAGCGTCGACGTCCTGCTCATACCCCAGTCGACTGGCGCTGTCATCGACGGCCTCCGGCGCGCGGTACTTCATCCGTGCGCCTCGGACGTCGTCGATCGCGCGCCGATACGTGATCGTCGCCAGCCATCCACCGAGATTGCCGATCTCGTTGCCATGCTTGCGCGAGTGCTCGTACAGCGCGTGCCACGCCGCGTTGTACGCGGCGTCGAGGTCAGACGGGTCGGGATGCAGGTTGTCGACGGCGAGCTTGCCGCGGACGGTCGCGAGAACCTCATGCTTCAGGCTGTCGTAGTGCGCGGAGATCACCCGCTCGAACCGGTCGTGCGCGGGTCGGCTCATCGGGATCTCAGTCGGGGTGGTGACTGGCATCGGCGACCGCCGGCGAGAAGCCCGTCCAGTCTACGGACGCACGGCGCGTTGGCTAGTCCGGCGGCCGAATCGGCCTCACACTTGCACTGGGTGAATCGTCGCCGAGGGCGTGCAGTCGCCCGAGCGCGGCGGCCGAGCACAGCTTGACCTCGTGTCCGGTGACGGCCAGCGCGGCCCACACGGCCCGCGTCGGAGGCTCTTCTGCCGCCAACGAGCTCAGCAGGTTCGCGATGAGCGCCCTGCGGACCCCGGGAGACAATTGGGTCAGGACGACGCGCAGGTCTTCCAGTGCCTCTGGATGGTCCTTGAGCGCGTGGGCGAGGATCGCCCACTGGCGCGCTGAGACGAGCGGCTGCCATTCCAGGGGCCGCGGCGACGCGGGGGTGCTGCGTCGGTGCATCGATACCTCGACGTCGTCGCCCGCGCTGGAGTCACCCCCTGCGAATCTCGAAGGGGCGGCGAAGAGCGGCGATGGCCCGCGGCCTGCCTGCTGCAGTCTCAGCCGAACTGAAGTACGGGATGTCTCCAGCGGACGCTGGCCACGCGTCGGCTGGCCGCTCTCAAAGTTGCGTCGTCATGCGGGGCGAGCACGCGCACACGCTGACGATGACGCGGGCGCGTGACCTTCGCGCGGCGTGCCCGTCGCCTGGCGCCGGTAACCCCCAGCGGGGGTTACCGGCCACACCCCTGAGTGCTAGCCGAACACGTACCGAAAGCGCGTGCCGTTGCAGAAGCGCCGCAGCTTGGCGCCCAGCGAGGAGCCGTGCGACCGGTTCTCGCTGGAGCGCACGTACATGACGTCGGCCATCCACCCGATTGGGTTGATCCCGCGCACGAGGCCGCGCTGGTTGCCATTCGCGCGCCCACGCCCGACCGCCGCCGGATACTCGTCGCGGTCAAACCCGGCCTTCGTCGGGATGTCCTCGAGCAGGCGGTCGCGGCGCTGGTCGGAACCCGGGCGATTGAGCACCATGACCCGCGGCCAGCCCTTGGCCACCGCGGCGTCGACGTGCGCCTTGATGTTCGGAAACTTCGCTGCGCTGAAGCGCAGGCGCTGCACGCTCTTCGGTCGGCTGCAGCCCCGGGGCCTGGTTACCTTCACCGGCGGCTTCGACGGTGGCGCGGACGGTGATCCCGACCCGCTGCCCGTCGCGCAGGGACAAGGAAGGCTCTCGCAATAGACCCCGTCGCCATCTGAGTCCCTCGTGTCCGCGGCGCGTTGCGCCTCAGCTTGCGTGCTGTAGTCCGAGCATGTCGCCGCGCTCGCGGCGCTTGGCACCAGCGCCAGGCCGACAAGCATCGCGATCACCGACAGCGTCGTCTTCACGTCCTGTCCTCCCCCACATCCTCGCGGCCCCCGCACCCGAAGCGTCCTCGCCGGACTTGGCTGCGTCAAGTGCAGCAGGCATCGCGCGCTCAGGTGCGGCCGTGCATGCGAAGAAGTCGCGCTCGGCTTTGTCGGCGATCCTGTGGCGGCGTATGGCGTCGAGGGGTTCCGAGCATCGGGCGTGGGATGACGATCGGGTCGCCCGTGAGCTGGAGGCGTGGTTCGCCAGGCGCGCGTTCGAGCGCTGGCCGACCTACAGGACCTTCGTACGCGACGGCCACAAGGTCCTGTACAGCGCCGTCATCGACCGCGGCGGCGCCGAGCGGTGGGCACTCGAGCTCGGGGTCGCGTACATCCCCCACCGCTCTGGTGGAGGGCTCACCGTGGACGAAACGCACGCGGCGCTACGCCAGTTGCTGCGCGAGCACCATCCGGAGCGCTTCCCCACGCTGGCGTGGCTCAAGCGCCACGGACGGCCCGGGCTCGCCGCCGCCGTCGACCGCACCGGCGGCGGCGCGCACTGGGCAGCCGTGCTCAACATGCCGCCTCCCCCACCCGCGCGCTGGACCGATGAACTCATCGAAGCCGAGCTGCGCCGTATCTGCCGCGACGCCACCCGCTGGGCCCAGTCGCGCCGACTTCCAAGCCGCCGGCGCCACCGGGCTGTTGGTGGCCATCTACGCCGGATACGTCAGCCGCTGGTGGGCACAACGGCTCGGGCTCTCGACAGCGGGATTGCGCGCGCGTCGCCGCGAAGGTCGCCGTACGTCTCCGTCTCGCCGCCGTAGCTCCTCTGAAGGCTGATCGTCGCGACTGCGCCGCTGGTCGGCTCCGTGCAGGGCGCGGCGGGTGCGTCTGGCACGCTGGAGGGATGCTCTTCGGTCGGGATCGCGTGCGGGGCAGCACGACGCGGCGGCGGTTGTCGTCGACGCTCGGGGTGCACGACATCGCGATCGATCTGGGGACTGCGAACACGCTGGTCTACGTCGGCGGCGCGGGGATCGTGGTGTCTGAGCCGTCGGTGGTGGCGATCGATGCCAACAGCGGCGAGGTTCATGCCGTCGGCGCCGAGGCCGAGCGGATGATCGGCCGCACCCCGGCGACGATCTCCGCCGTGCGACCCCTGCGCCACGGCGTGATCGCCGACTTCGAGGTCACCGAGCAGATGCTGCGCTACTTCATCGGACGCGTGCTCGACCGGCGGTGGGCGCACCCGCGGCTCATCGTCTGCGCGCCCTCCGGGGTCACCGAGGTCGAGCAGCACGCCGTCGAGCAGGCCGCGCTCGCCGCCGGCGCACGGGCGGTGCAGCTCATCGAAGAGCCGATCGCGGCGGCGATCGGCGCCGGACTGGCGATCGAGGAGCCGGTCGGGCGGATGGTCGTCGACATCGGCGGTGGCACCAGCGAGGTCGCCGTGCTTTCGCTCGGCGGCATCGTCGTGTCGCGCTCGCTGCGCGTCGGCGGCTATGAGATGGACGAGGCGATCGCTCAATACATCCGCGGCGCGCACGAGCTGATCATCGGCTCGCGCACCGCCGAAGCGATCAAGCTCGCGATCGGCTCGGCGCTACCGCTCGCCGACGAGACGACGTTCGGCGTGCGCGGTCGCCACCTCGTCACCGGGCTGCCGACCGAGGTGCAGCTATCTACCGAAGAGGTCCGCGAGGCGCTGCGCCAGCCCCTGCGCGCGATCTTGCTCGCGATCATGGAGACACTCGAGGAGACCCCGCCCGAGCTTGCCTCCGACATCGCCAAACACGGCATCGTCCTCGCCGGCGGAGGCACCTTGCTACGCGGCCTCGCCGACCTGATCCACGACGAGACAGAGATCACGACGACGGTGGTCGAATCGGCTTTGACGTGTGTCGCCACCGGCTCCGGCCTAGCGCTCGAACACTTCGACCGCCTCGCCGGAAGCGCGACCGGCAGACGCGGACGCGCCACCAGGTCGACAATCACCTCCGTCCGCGCCGCGCAACCTCAGGGGCCGACGTAGGTAACGCACGCCGAGTAGGACGCCGTGGCGGCGCCGGTCGCCCGGACTGCGCTTACGCCACACGAAACCGCTCGTCGATCGGTGCTGCAACCATCAGCGCGTGCTCGGCAGATAGCTCACCAGCGAGTTGCTTCGCCCGCCTGCGTGGCCCGACCGCGCGGACGCTGACCTACTCGCAGCCGACGCCATCGTTGTCGCCGTCGAGGCGGTACTCATCGGGGCCCGTGACCGTGTACGGGCCACCGAGCTCGCCGCAGTCGTAATCGCGGCCGGTCGGGACGCACGGCGAATAGCTGGGGTGACAGCCCCCTCCCCCGCCACCGCCGCCCCCCCCGCCGGACGGGGCCTGTGGCTTCGGCTTCGGCTTCGGCCTCGGGCACTGTGATCTGCTGACGCGGACGCGCCCGCCGCCGACCTTGCGGGCGTTGATCCACGTCGCAACCCACTGTCCGCGGGTGCGGCTGAGCACCCAACGCACCCGGAAAAACTGCCGCACCTCGCGCCCCGAACAGGCATCACGATCGCGTGACCGGATCGCGACGCGAACCACGGCTCGAGCACCCAGCAGCTCGGCGGCTGCCTGGTTGACCCGGGTGCCGAGCGACCGGCGATAGCCGGCACGCCAACCCGAGTACCGGCCAAAGCGACGCTTCTGCGACGCCGACAGCATGCTCCAGGCAAGGCCGAACTGCCGGCGGCTGACCCGCGAGTAGTAGCGGCGCACAAACGCCTCCGCCGCTTCCGTGCGCTCGGTCTCGGCGTCCTTCACCGGCTCTTCGGCCGAATGGAAGTTGCCGGCGCAGTCGCGCCACACACCAGCGTCTTGGCTCTTCGCGGCCTGCTCGGCCTGGCGATAGGCCGCGATGCGCTGAAACGGCCTGCTCTCAAAGACGTACACCCTTGAGTAGCCGGCGCGGATCATTGCCTCCCCCGCGTCGGTGGCGCCCACGTCGACGTACGCCAGCAGCCGGCCGAACGCATCGACGCGATCCTGTGTCGGGTCGCTCGTCAGCGTGACCGCCTTGCCTTCCACGAGCTCGCGCAGCGTCTGCGCCGCGGCCCGGGCGCCACACTCCACCGCCGTTCCCGGCCTTACGGACTCCGGCGTGTCGATGCCGATGAGCCGAACCGGACTCTCGGTCCCGTCGACGCCGCGAGCAATGACGGTGTCACCATCGACCACGCGCGTCACCGTCGCGCTCACCGCCTGCTGCGCCGCTGCCACCGACGGCCACGCAGCGATCAGGAGCGCAAGACCCAGCATCACTCGTGCCAGCTGCGCCAGCGCCGCCTTCATCGAGCGCAACGCTAGCGCGCCCGGCGCGGCGGGTCGAGCGCGATTCGCCGCGCGAAGGCGGCCACCTAACAATCGATGTGCGCTCACCTGACGCTCGCCGTCGCCTGTCGACATGCTGTCCGCATCGAAGCCCGCGGCCGCTGTAGAACGAAGGTCGAATGACAGTGGTCGTCAGCCAGCGGCTGACCCCGGGCCGTGACTTTACGGGCGGTGGACCACCACGCCGGAAGCTGGGCACCGTGCGCGCGGAGCCGTGCCGTATGGCGGACCGTTTCGGCAAATGTTCTCGGACGGGCTGTTGGGGCCATCACGGCGCGCGAGGCGGCGCGCCGACCCGTTCGCGGTCAGCGTGGCCGTGAGGGACCGGCTCTCGCGCCGCCTGCGGGAGGAACCGGCTCAGCAGGAAGCTGCGCCGTGTCGGCGCGGTCGTTCAACGTGAATTGGCGCCGCGCCTGCGGTTCTGGTCGCTGCGCCGCGATAGGCGCCGTTCTAGGGCTCACCGCCGTCAACCTCGCTGTCGGCTGCGGCGTCACGGCGGTCGCGGGCGTGCTCGTAGGCCACCAGGTAGGCCTCGTGCGCGTCACGGATCGCCGCGATCAGCCGCGCGATCTCGTCGAGGTTGCGACGCCCACGCCCCGTGAGGCGATAAAAGCGCCGCCGTGGCCCGGCGGCGGGGTTCATCCAGCGCGACTGCACCCACTTGTCAGCCTCCAACTGGCGCAGCATGCGGTACATCGCGCCGGGGTCGGGACTCAGACGCTGAGCATCAAACGCGCGGCGCAGGTCATAGCCGTACGTCGCGCCGGCGTCCAGCTGCAACAACAGCCACCCGACCAGCAACTCGCGGTGCGGACGCAAACCCCGCTGCGCCGACGGTACCGGCGGCAAGTCGACCGTTACGTCGGGTGTCGGCACCGGGGCATCGCGCGTGATTGGCGTCGCCGCCTCGTCGACGACGCTGCTGCGGCGGCGCGCGACAGCTTGTGCGTGGGCATCCAAGAACGTGCTGTGGCGGTCGCGCATCGCGGCGATCACTGCCGTCATCTCGCGCAGCGCCGCGCGTCCCTCCGCGGTCAATCGATAGACGTGGCGCCGCGGCCCGTCGATCGGTTCAGACCAGCTCGACAGCACCCAGCCGTCCCGGTCGAACTTGGCCAGCCAGCGATACACCGTCGTCGCCTGCAGATCGATGCCGCGCGCCAACAGGCCGTGATACAGCGTGTACCCATGGTCCTCCCCGGCATCGATCAGCAGCAGCATCCACGCAACTAAAAGCTCCTTCGGCGGACGAAGCGCGCGATCAGAGATGGGGGGTGTTAGAGAATCCAAGGCAGCCCTCGATCACTTTGGGCGTAGCCCCGCCAGCTGCGCCGGGCAGAACCGGACACTGCCTACCCTATGTGACAGAGACACATACCCCGCCGATTCAAGGCGCGGGAGGCGTCGCGCGCTCAGCGGTCCGCCGACACGCGGGGGTCAAGTAGCGGCTGCGGCGCTGTCCGCCCGGCAGCGCGGGTCGTCGTCGAGACCTGCGCTCTCCGCGCTACAGCGCATGCCAGTAACCGAGTCGCCCGGACGGGCGCCACTGACATGGACGCGGCACCACTCGCTGACACGAAGGCGGCGTTTCCAATGACACGAAGGTGGCGTTCTACAGCCTGGATCCAGGCGGCCGCAACCTCACAATTTCACGCGCGAAAGTGTTATGTCAACGTACGTTGACGGAGATGCCCGAGTGTCGGCGGCTCTGCGTCAGGCGGAGCGCTCGTTACGAGGGGCGCAGCGCGCGGCGCGCGGCCCAGACGGCGAAGACGATGCACCCTCCGCCGAGCACAATGTTGACGAAGCCGTCGAGATGAATCCCGCCACCCGGCTCATCCAACGATGAGCCGACCAAGAACGTGGTCAGCTGGCTGGCGAAGCCAAGCACACCGAAGAAGACGCACGCCACAATCACGACCAGCCATCCAGCACGTCGCAACACCCAGTCGTGGATCTGTGCTGGCCGCGTCATCGCTCTTGCAATTCTGCCACGCGCACGCGTCGGATGGTCGCCGGCCAAACCCGGAGCGGCTTGCCTGGGTCGAGCTCCGGATCCCCGACAGCGGCCGCTGAGCGTCACGACGCGTAGCGTCCGCGAACGATTCTTATGTAAACGTGAGCGTTCAGGTGCGCTGTGTGGAGGCTATCAACCGCTTGCCGGGACTGCGCTTACGCCACCGGGAAGCGCTCGCCGATCGCTGCCGCGACCATCCGCGCGCGCTCGGCCGATAGCTCGCCGGCCATGTTGAGTTGCTTCGCCAGCCCGCGTCGCCCGAAGATGCTCAACCCGTTGATCGTCGGCGTGCCGAGGAGCGGCAGCTCGGTGTGGACGAAGCAGAAGCAGCCGTGCACGGGGATGTCGAGCTCGATGTCCGCGACGGCGGCCGCGACAAGTGCAACCTGCTTGGCTAGGCCGTCGGCGAGCTTGGTCTGGTCGCGGCCGGCGACCTTCAACGTCGCCTTGCCGAACAGCGGCTTGGCGACCTGGAGCTTGCCCTTGTAGCGCTTGGTGTCGATGACCCACAAGCCGCTCGCGGCAACGGCGATGTGGTCGATGTTCGCCCGCGAGCCCGGGATGCGCCTGTCGTGCAGAAGAGGAACCTTTGGGCAGTGCTTGACGAGCGCCTGCTCGACGAGCGCCTCGCCGCCGGCGCCGCGCGCCCAGCTTCGCTCGTGCTGCGGGGCGTCCTGCAGCGCGAGGATCGCGCCGCCGATGCGCGGGTGGCGCTCGCGGACGCCCGCTTCGCGCCTGGCTCGGCGGCGCTCACCCTCGCGCCGGGCGCTCGCGCCAGCTCTGCCGTCAATGGCGGTTGGATCGGTCACGCGCCGAGGGTATGGCGCGAGGAGCGCGCCATCGACCATGCGTCCGCCAGGCAGCAGCAGGCTGCCCCCGCCCCCGCCGGTTCGAGCGCGGTCAGATGGGTCAGCGCTCGTGCACCCATCGCTGCCGACGGCCCCCGGTCGCGCACCACTGCTCGCTGGTCCTTCTTATGCGAAAACGTGCCTCCGCTCGAGCGCGGGGTGCGATCAAGAGCCGCGCACTTTCCCAGACGGCGATAGGTGAGACGTCTTGATTTGGAGCTCGCTCCGCGAGCGAGGCTGCTCGGCGAACTTGCGCGTCCGCGGAGCCAGGCCGTCCGCGTTCGCTAGCCGCGACTGAGAGAACGGCGCGATCTTGTCTCTTTAGGGACAGCCTCAATCTCCGCGATCACATCTAGCAGTTCAGCAAACGCGTGGATCGTCCAAGTCGGCCTGGTATCGGAAGCCGCCATGCGGCGCTCCACGACGACCTGTTCCGGAGTCCAATGGCTTACATCGACAAGACGCTGGTACTGGCGCTCGTCTGCGGCTCGCCCGTAGGTTGCGAAGACGTCGGCTACGCCAGCGGCCTGTGCCAGCGCTATGTCCTTGGTCAGGCTGTCGCCGACGTAGACGGTCTCCGCGGGACTCACGCCGACCGTCTCGAGGATCTCTCGCAAGACGTGCGGGGCGGGCTTAGCCTCATCTCGGCGAAGGTCCCGCCCCCAGCGGCGCAACTCGCGAGCCTCATGGCCTGTTTGTCTGGCGAGGTCGTGGCGGCCCAGCGTCGCTGGCAGCTCGTGGTCACTCATACACCAGACTCCGTCAAACATGTCGGATAGACCGAGCCGCTCTAGCCGCGCCAGCGCGTATGACCGCATCGCGTCGGAATGGGCGACGATGTGGCGGCCCTCTTCGCGTAAGCGCTCCAGGGTCGGGCGCACATCAGGATAGGCGCGAAGCGTGGCGCGGCGGGCTTTACGGAAGGCGGCCAACGCTGGCTCGTACCGCTCCAGACGGTCTGCCAGCGTCAGCTGCTCGTCGAGGATGTCGAGCTCGGCGACCGCTAGCGCATATTCGCTTGTGCCGTGGCGTTGATGTACCCGACGGAACGCATCAAGGAGTTCCTGCTCATCGTGCCCGGTCGACTGCACGAGTTCGGCGAGCATCGCATCAAAGGCGGGCACGAACGAGCCAACCCAGTCATAGAGGGTGTTGTCTAGGTCGCATACGACGAGCCTGATCACGCGCTGATCGCCTCGGTCGGCCGAAGGCCGTGCTCTGTGCGAGCTAGGCGCACCGTCCAGAGGTCGCTGAACGCGTGGCCCTGATATTCGCTCCGAGCGCGGACAGTAACGCGCACGTGGTCGCTTTCGATTCGCAAGACGGAGTAGGCGTTGCGACCAATCAGACCTAGATGTTCGGTCGCGACGCCGACGCTGCCGGCCCCGTGTACCACGATGCTTCGCTCAGTCCCAAACGACGCAGCCGGGGCTGCCCGAGAGAAGGTCCCGAGGAATGGCTGATGCTGGTGGCCGTGCACGATCAGATCTACGCCGTACTCGAGGGCGGTGTGCAGTAGCTCCCCTGCGTCGAGCGTGAGGCTGTAGCGCCCGGCGCCTAGATCCTCGACCGGCGCCACCGGTAGGACGTGGTGATGTATCACGAGGATGCGCAAGCGCGGGCCTCGCTCGCGTCCAGGGGTCCAGCCCATCTCGGCAAATCCAGCGAGCGCCTGATCGCGCCCGACGTACCCGTAGCCCGCGTAGTCATGCAGCTCCAGTCGACAAGAATTCAGCGCTAGGACGTCCACCGGGACACCGTTCCCAAGAAGCAGCCGACGGCCCATCGACAGGTAGTCATTGGCGGGGAACTTGAGCGCTTGGGACACGAACTCCCGAAAGCCCAACTCGGCAATGGGACCGGCCGCTTGACCAGGGGCGGGGGCGCCGCCGCCTGGCTCGAGATGCGTGATGTCGTGGTTCCCCGGGATCGCGAGCACCTGGCTGTGGAGATCCAATTCCCACGCAGACCGGAGTCTGCTCACGAATGAGCGAGCGTGCTCAAACTGCTCCGCTGACCCCTCCCAGGTCAGGTCGCCCGCAAGGATCACGCCGGCGGGGGGAAGACTCCCTAGGTTGTTCCGCAAGTCGTCGTCCAGGACCGCCAGAAGGTCGGGAGCACCGAGCTCTGGCGCCAGCGCGAAGGCGTGATGGTCTTCCGACAGGTGGAGGTCCGAAAGGATCGTCAGGTACGCAGCGTTGCTCTCGGCGACGCCGCCGACGAACGCGTATGGCGCCGTCGGCGCGATCAGGCGAACCTCGTGGTCGGGATCCGCTGGCTGGGCCGCACGCAGGAACCACATCGTCCGGTGGGTGCGGTTGAGCATTTCTCGTAGCGATCTCACGCGCTTGCCATCGAAAGCATCGCTGGTGGCATCGCTGATGAATTGATCTGGCGGAACCTCCTCGTAGGAGAACTCCCGGATGCGTTCCTGCGGCTGCTCTTCGATGGGGGTGTCGAATCGAAACCACAGCTTGCATTCGCGCGGTCGGTAGTACTCCGGCACCAGCTCGCGATCGCCGGGCTCGACGAAATCCTCGGTCAGTGGATGGACCGCAATCTCCGTCAGGTTCGCGAGGAAGAGCCGTTGTTGCGCGGAGTCGACGAGGAAGATTTCCAACGACCCATGCGCGTCGATAGAAGCCTTGAACTCGCCTAGGGCGATGCGTGGGATGTGCTCCTCCTGCTGGCCCCACCAACCCCACCACACGTGGCCGTGCACGTCGATGACAGCGTTGTGCTCGGCGATCGTGTCGAAGCCGAAGTCACGAAAGCGCAAAGCGACGGTCTCGGGCATGGCTTCAAAGGTACGCCCTCGACATGACGCTGCACGGCTAGCGCGGGCTCGGCCCCCCGCGCGCTGACGGGAGCGAGCCGGTTATCGCGGCCGGGAGCCAGCAGCCGATGCCGTTCAGCGTCCGGCTGTGCCGATACCTTCGCCGCGGTGAAGACGGTCCCGAAGATGCTTCCCGGCGACCGCGTCGAACTGCGAAAGCGGCGCGGCGCGTTCTTCACGCCGCTGCCGATCGCCGAGTTCTTGGTGGATTGGGCGCTCGCCGGCGCGCCTGAGGGAAGCCGAGTTCTCGATCCGACGTGCGGCGAGGGCGTCTTCTTGCTTGCCGCAGCCGAGAACCTCCGACGACGCGGTGTCTCAGCTGCCGATATGGCGGGGCTGTTGTACGGCGTGGATCTGCACGAAGCGTCGCTGCGGGAGACGCGCGAACTCCTCGGAGCCGCCGGACCGGGCGCCGAACTACGCATCGCGGATTTCTTCGATCAGCCGACGCCTGCGCAGCCGGACGCCGAGCTGCCGTGGATGGACGCGGTGGTGGGCAACCCTCCGTTCGTGCGCTATCACGATCATCGTGGCGACGCACGGAAGCGCTCGGTGACCGCCGCGCTCCGGCAAGGGGTGCGCTTGTCCGGGCTTGCGTCCTCGTGGGCAGCCCTGCTCGTTCACGCCGCGTCCTTCCTCAAACCAGAAGGGCGAATCGCGATGGTCTTGCCGGCCGAGTTGCTGACCGTCGGATACGCCGAGCCGATTCGCAGATGGTTGAGCGCGCGCTTCGCGCGCGTTCATCTGGTGCTCTTCGACGAGCTGCAGTTTCCGGACGCCGACGAGCAGGTCGTGCTGCTCATCGCCCAGGGCACCGGGGGCTGCGACGCATTCGGTCTGCACCAAGTTCGCGATGCCACTGAGCTGCGCTCGAAGCATCTGTTTGACGCAGATCCTGTCGCGCTCGGTGCGCCTGAGGACAAGTGGACAGACCTGCTGCTGCCGGTCGACCGCCGCAATCTCTTCCGCCGTGTCACTGCACAGGCGTTCACCGGCTTGGAGAGCTATGGGCGACCCGAGCTCGGAACCGTGACCGGCGCCAACTCGTTCTTCACGCTGAGCGAGAAGACCCGCAAGGACTACAAGCTACCCCCGCGCCACTTGCTCAAGATCGTGCCTCCGGGCGCGCGCCATATCCGGGGGACGAGCTTCTCGCGCGGTCAATGGGAGGAGCTCCGGGAGGCTGGACAACGCGTATGGATGCTGCACCCCGAGGTCGACAAGCCGACCGGCGCGCTAGCGACCTACCTCGCGGTCGGCGAGCATCTTGGCGTCCCCGATGCCTACAAGTGCTCGGTCCGCTCGACCTGGTGGCGGCCGCCGGCCGTCTCCACCCCCGACCTGTTTTTCACGTACATGAGCCACACCTCGCCGCGCCTGGTCTCCAACGGCGCCAGCGCGACGATCGTCAACTCGTTGCATGGGATCACGCTCGTAGACGACGCTCCCGGTGTCGCCCAGGACGCTTTGCCGCTGCTGACGTTGAACTCCGCCACGATGCTGGGCGCCGAGCTGTACGGCCGCTCTTATGGCGGCGGCATCCTGAAGATGGAGCCACGTGAGGCTGCGCGCCTGCCCGTGCCCTCCCCCACCGTCCTCGTCGACGCATGGGGGCGCCTTCGTCCGCGCGCCGCGCGGCTCGGCGGCCTCGTTCGCGCCGGCGGCTGGCGCGAGGCGCTGAGTGAGGTCGACGACGTCCTGTTGCATCAGACGATCGGGCTATCACTCAATGAAGTGGCGGCGCTGCGTGGCGCAACGACTCGTCTTCGGCAGCGCCGCACACGCAAGACGAGCAGTGACGATGGCTGACGAGGATGCGTTCTCCCCGTTTGACCCGCTGATCGCGGCCGCTGACCGCACGACCTCGCCTTGGACGAGCGACGGCCTCTACGTCCCCGACCTGGACTTGCTCCAGCAGCTGCTGACCCTCCCGATCGCCGAAGCGCGAGCACAAGAGTCAGGCCGCGTCGCCAAAGCTTTCGACGCGTGGATCGCCCACGAGCTTCGGCGCGCGGGCTTCGACGAGGACTCCGTATGGCCCCGCATGCGCCGCCCTCGGGTCCTCGCCCAGGATCTCGCGAAGCTAGAGCGGCTGCTTGAGACCCTCGCTACGGAACTCACGGCCGCAGAGGCCGCGAACGACGGCGATCGCCTCAAACCCCCAGGGCTTCGTCGAGCGATCCGCGAGGCCACGACGGCGCTGCCAGGCCTGTCGGAGGCGTACATCCTGGGGGACTTCTACGCCAAGCAGATCGACGTATCAATCAGCTCCTGGAAGCGTGGCCCAGAGCTACTCATCTCGACCAAGACGATGTTCTCCTCGTACAAGAACAACCTGAAGAACCGCCACGAAGAGGCCGTTGGCGAGGTCAGCAGCCTGCGCCGTCGACACCCCATGGCAGCCATGGGCTTCGCGTTCCTCGTGCGGCGCACCATCTTTGATGTTGATGGCGCCTACGCCTCACTCACGGACATCCTCAGGCGTCTCCGTCGACCCGGTGAAACGTTCGACGCAACGCTGCTGCTTGTCGGAGACTGGGCCGATCACGACCCGAACACCACCGTCGCCATCGATGAGCCCGCCGACGATCTCACGGCGCACCGATTCTTCGCCGACATCGTCAATGCGGCAACTGAACGCACGCCGTTTACCGAGCACGAAGAAGTTCGACTGCGACGCGACGGCGAGCCGCCAGGCGGAATGCCCGACGACGAGCTACTCGAGTTGCCCTCCGAAGACTAAGGGCGGCGATTTCGTCGGCAGCGGCTCGCGGCCGCGAGCGGGTCTTAAGTCAACGTGGCTCTACGGCCGGAGTCGGCCCGGAATGACGCTAAGGCGGGTAGCGAAAGCAGCCGCGCCGGTGCCGCTTACAAACGCGTGTCTCTGCGCTCGCGAAGCAGGTCGTCAGCGCGCAAGACGTGCACCTGCTCGGCGGGGACCTCATCAATGTCTGGGACGACGAATCGCTGGCCGTGGTGCGGTGGGTAGTCGAGCTGCGCATACGGCGAGGCGAACTCGGCGCCGTTGGCGAGTTTGACGACGATGCGAAACGACTGGTCCCATGGGAACGCCTGTGACCCGTCGAGCGCGACAACGAACTGCTCGCTGTTTCCGGGCTGGACTTCCTGGACGCCTTCTCGGTGTAGGAAAACTCGGAGTGGCGCCTGCTGCTCGGGCTCCAGCCAGACAGCCCTGACGTACGCCGGCGTCTCCGCGTGGTTTTGGGCGTCGACGACCAGCACGTGTTCTCGATGCCGGGTCTCGCCGACGACGGGGTCACCGCTACCGAGACCCGACCGTTCGGCCGCCCCGATGACGATGCTGCTGCTGCGACGCTCCGCCTCTCGGCGTCGCGCCCAGGCGTGCTCGCGGACGGTGACCAACAGCCCGCCCGCGGTCAGCCCGACACCGATCACCGCGACGACGAGAACTAGGATCTCTGCGGTCTTCATGACTTCAGTGTGAGCGAGTGGTCGGCTGGTTGCGCGAACGCCGCGCGCCAGGCTGCCGTCAGACTGCCTGTGAATGGCCTTCAGCAAAGCAGACCTCAACTTGGAGGCACGGGATCTCAGAGAGGCCCAACGTGGAGCCCTGCACGCTGTCGCCGCCCATTTCGCGTGGTCAGATGAGCCCGCGCAGGTCGTGCTTCCGACAGGGGTCGGAAAGACGCTCGTGGCGAGCCTGCTGCCATACCTCCTGGGCGCCGACCGACTTCTGGTCGTCACGCCCGCGCGGATCGTCAAGGACCAGGTGGCGTACGAGTTTGCGACGCAGACGGTCGCCAAGGCGACCGGCGCGCTCCTAGCCGACGCGCAGCCACGACCGGTGCTGCGAGCGGATAAGCGCTGCAGCGACTGGGGCTTCGCCACCAACTACGACGTCATCGTCGGCACGCCTCAGGTCCTCAGCCATGCCTACGAGGGCGTTGCCGAGATCCCCGCCGGCCTCTTTGACCTGGTGATCTTCGACGAGGCCCATCACCTGCCCGCGCCGACCTGGGACATCCTTCACCACCATCTGGCTGGCGTCCGCACGGTCCTACTGACCGCCACACCGTTTCGCCGCGACGGCCATCGTCTCCCCGGCGCGCTCGCCTTCACCTATCCGCTTCGGCGCGCGATCTTGGCTGGCGCCTACCAGCCGGTCAACTTCAACCCGGTCGAGGTCGACGCCGACACCGACCGCGACGTCGCGCTCGCCGTCGCCGCGGCGGCGATTTTGCGCGCACCCGAGCATGTTGCCGCTGAGAGCCGGCTGCTGGCCCGAACCAACCGGCGCGAGCACGCCACGGCCCTCGTCCACGTCTACGCCGCCGTGGGCGTCACCGTCGAGGTCGTACTGGACCGCACCTCTGGCCGCACCGTACGCCGCCACCTCAAGCAGATGCAAGCTGGCGGAGAGCTCGACGGGCTCGTCGTCGTGGGCGCGATGACCGAGGGGTTTGACTTCCCTCGCCTGAAGGTTGCCGCCTATCATTGGCCGCACCGAGCACTGGGCCCCACTCTGCAGTTCATCGGCCGACTTGCGCGCGCAGGCGATGTGCGCGGCGAGCTGGTGGCATTCGCCGATGACATCTCCGGGGAGACCGCGGCGCTGTTTCGCAAAGACGCAGTCTGGGAGACGCTGGTCCCAGCACTCGTAGACACCGCCGTTGACCGTGAGCGGCAGCTGCGGTCGTTCACCAGCGAACTCACGACGCTTGGGTTCGAACAGCACAAGGTTTCGGCGCTCGCGATCGCGCCACCACGGTCTACGCACATCTTCCGCCTGGCAGACGCGCCCGACTTCACCTTCGAGCCATCCACGATCGCCTCCAGCGAGGTCATCGAGCGGTTCCGCCACAGCGATGACCGTTTCCTGGCGTTCGTTACCCGCCGTCGGCTGCACCCGCGCTTCATGCGCAACGACGTCCTCGACTCCGTCGAGCATCACCTGCACATCGCCACCTGGATCGATGAGCCCGGCCTGCTGTTCGTCAGCACCGACCTCCCCTCCGCGCTCAAGGAGATCCTCGCCGGCATCAGCGGCGGCCGAGCCCGACCGGTTTCAGCCGCAGACCTCACCCGGCTGCTGGCCCACGCCGACCTCGAACGCTGCTTCTCGGTCGGCGCACGCCCCACCAGCGTCGGCACCGCCGCCAACGAGAGCTACCGCACCCTCTCCGGCCCGCGCGCAGAGCTTTCACTCTCTCCCTCGGAGGCCCGTGCGCGCGTTCTCGGACACGTCATGGGACGCATGACCGGCCAAGGCTCGGGCAGCGGCACGTTCGGGTTCTCGGCCAAGAAGGCCAAACTTTGGGAGCCCACGCCAAGCGACAGCCTCGCCGACTTCCGCGATTGGTGCCAGCAACATGCCGACGTGCTGCGCTCGAGCACCGCGACGGCCGCGGGCAACGCCGCGCTGAATGTTCTCGGACTCGCCGACCGCCTCGACGCGTTCCCGGACGCGCCCGTCATCGCCATCCTGCCCAAGGAGATCCTTGTCGGCGACGCCGACCTCCTTCTCGCCGACCAGCCGATCGACCCGCTCGCGGTGGAGGTCACGTGTCACCGCCAATCGGCGACCCTGATGAGCCTTGTGCTCAGCAATGGTGCCGACATCGTCGAGTTCGCGCTGTCGACGGACGGCACCGTGACGGTAGTCAGCGGCTCTGCTAGCACTGTGGACCGGACCACCGGAGAGGTTCTCGAGCTCAGCGAGGTGCTCGAGGATTACCCGGTCACGCTGCTCTTCGGGGACGGCACCTGGGCGCTGGGCGAACTGACGATCCGCCCGCCGTCAGCGTTCGACCCGCTGCCCGTCGAGGCCCGGCTGCCTGTCTCCTGGTCAGGCGTCGACGCCTCCGCCGAGTTCGTCGAGCCGCTGACCCCCACCAGTAGCGTCGCGGGACACGCCCTGGAGCTGCTCAAGCCCCACGCCGACTGGGTGATTCAGGATCACCTTAGCGGCGAGCTCGCCGACTTCATTGCTCTGCGCGAGATCGGCAACCGCGTCGAAGTCGACATCGTGCACTGCAAGAAGCCGGGCGGACCGCCGTCAACCCGGGTCACTGACATCCAGGAGCTCCTCGCGCAGGCGATGCGGTCGATGTACCTCGCCACTGCCGGGCCGTCGATCTGGAACGAGCTCGCGCGCCGCATCCAGCACCGCAATGCCACCAAGATCGTGAAGGGAACCACCGCTGTCGTCACCGCGCGGCTCGCCGCCTGGGCTGCCGACCGCCCGTTGATCAGCTGGCAGATCACCTGCGTTCAGCCAGGTGTAGACGACGCGGCCCTCGGGACCTGGACCCAGGGCAACGCGCTGATGCTCGCCGCCTACGATGCATGTAGGGCTCAAGGCGTCGCCTTCCGGCTCATCGACGCTGCAACGTGAGCGACCGACGTAAGGCGAACGAGCGCGCGACGGCGTCGCGAGCCGCCTCCGCCGCGATGAGCGAACGCGTCCTGGAACACTATTCCGAGCGTTGGGAAGCTGGCCTCGACCTGATCGCGGGTCGGCGCGGACAACGTTCATCATTCGAACCATGCCTGCTTCTGCCGTAGTGGTGTGGCTTCGAGTTTCGTCGCCGTGCGCCTCTTGAGGCTCTGGCAGCGGTGGTCGTTGCGCCGTGCACCGGTCGCGGCAAGCGTTGATGATCGTCGCGCGTGGGGCGGAAAGCTCGGGCCCGGGAGCATGATCACCCAATATTGCGTGTTCGTGTCGTCCGGCGACGATGCTGTCGAGCTGCGTAACCGCGTCGACGGGCTGATCCGGAACGCCGTTAATCCTGGGTTGGCGGCGCATCAGATCCGGTTCGACGCCGACCTGTGGGAGCAGAAGCCGCCGCGGCGCCTATCCGGACGCGAGACCGTTGACGACGAGTTCGTACGGCGCGCGCTCAACAGCGACCTTGTGATGACGCTACTTTTGGCCAAGCTCGGAAACGGCACGAAGAAGGAGATAGAGGCCGTCCTCAACTCGCCGACTGAACTGAAGGCACTCTGGTTCGTGAACCGCGATGAAGCCCCTCAGACCGAAGTCGCCAAGTACCTCGGGAAGTTGGCAAGACAGCAGAAGCTCCGCTACCGCCGTGCAGGTCGGCCTGAGACTCCGGAGAGCTCGGAGGCCATTGTTCAAGTGCTCTTCGACGCCGCGCTTGAGAGCGTGACGCGGAACCGGAGGGACCTTCGTGAGCGCCGCTGAGGCCAAGACACGCGAAGCCGAAATCGTTGCGGCACTCTTGTGGGACGTGCCGGCGCTACATCGCGGCTCGAGATCCGCGCGTGACTTCGTCGCCGCCCTTCGCGGGGGGGTCGACAAGTGGTGGGAGCCGCGGACCTTCGCCGAGGACACTCTGGGACATGCCGCTCGCGCAGTGGCCTATGAGCGTGCCGGCGAACTGGCCAAGGCGGCGGCGCGCTACGAAGGCCTCGTCCACGATCGGGATCCCTGGACGCGCCTGCTAGGAGGAATGTTGCAGGCCTGGAGCGAGACGGCGACTAGCGATGGGCCGATTGTCGAAGCTCTGCGCGTGGCGCGCGAGGCCAGCGTCACCTCCGACGTGCGCGCGAGGCTGTTCGCGAAGGTCGCTACCTACGCGTTTGACAGGGGTGAGGCTGAGCTAGGTCGCATAGCGCTCGGCGACGCTATTGCCCTCGCGCCAGAGGGCAGTCGTCTGTGGAGCCGACTCGCGCTCGAAGGTTTAAATGCAGGCTTGCACTACGAGGGACCGTTCCCTGGGGCGGAAGATGATCCGCCACCGGACGATCCACTTGTTGACTACCCGTGGATCCATTACGACAGCTTGTCCGGCGCAGAGCGCGCGCTGAAGGCTGAGGTCGAACGTCGTGCTCGCCGCGCCTGGACGTGGCAGATCACGTTTGGTGGCGCCAGCCCAGTCGCTGACGTCGTGGCCGCCGAGGTACAGGCGACATGGGCAGGCGCCCTGTGGCTGCGCCGTCCCATCAGGCTCCAGCTCGGGGGGCATCTCTTGACTGGCGCGGCGACGAGCCCGCAGCAGTGGGCCTACGGCCTCCTGATGTGGATCCTCGGTGGCGGCACCAAGGAAAAGCAGATCTATCGCTACGCCGAGCCAAACCTGACTACCGACGGCATCGAGTTCGTGCTTCGCGCGCTCCGCGACGCGGAGCTAAGGCGCTCGCTCAGGTTTCTAGCGGTTGCGTCTGAGGCCTGGGACGCTGTGAGCGACGAGACGTTGCGCTGGGTTATCAGCCAGGTCGACCTCGTGGCGGGGAATCACCCTGCGGCGCAGGAGGCCCTCGGACTCTGGGCCGCCTATGCTGCGCGGCTGCCTGAAGAGTGGTTCGAGGACTTCCTCGGACGAGACAGCGAGGTTCAGACGTCGATCGTCGAATCGCTTTGGACTGGGGCGGTAGCTCATCTGTCGCAACGGATGCGGCTGAGCGTCTTCGAGGTCGCCTGGTCGGCGCTTCAGCAGGCCGACAACGCCGACGTGCAGCTCATGCGCATCGCCGCCGCGACTGTAACCGAGCAACGGCGGAAGGATCTGGCGTCGCTGCTCGACGAGAAAGCCCGTCCGGATCAAGTGGCACGACTCGTGGATGAGCACGCAGAAGCGCTGCGGCCAGAAGCGCTGCAGCGAGCGAAACAAGCACTCTTTGAGCTCGTACGCCGGGAACAAGCTGAAGCGCGTGAAGGCAAGGTTTCATTTGGCCCCGGCGATGCACGCCTCGATCTTGCCCGCCTTCTGGCACATCTTGATCCTGACCCGGCTGCGGTATCTCTGCTGCTGCAGATCGCCCATGACGCTTCCCTTCCGGGCGAGCACATCCTCGCCGCACGCAGAGCATTGACGATCGTTAGGAGGGCTGGTCGGCTTCCCGCACCTGAGCTGCGGGCTCTGCACGGTTCCAGTGACCCCGTTGGGGGCTTTCCTGAACACGGCGATCTCTCGCCAGAACTCGTTCGGGCGGCACGCCTCCAGACGCTCGCTCCGGAGCTCACCAACGATGAGGCTGCCGAAGTCGTCGCCGGCTGCCGTGCCCCAGAGACGCGGATCAGAATGATCTCGCTCGCGACATGCGCGGAGGCCGTAGCAGCGTCTCGGGGCTCAGCGACAAGGAGTGCGTTCATCTGGGCACTAATCGGCGGGTTGTTCGATCCCGACGACGAGGCGGTCGTGGCTGCCCTTCGTGGGTTACCAGACGACCTATCCGACGAACAGCCAGCCGCCGCACAAGTGGCGGTTGCCAGGCTCGTGCCGCTGTTTGAGGAGGGCAGCATGCCGGTTCGTGTAGCAGTGGCAGAGCGGGTTCGCCGCTGGATGGAGGTTGGTACTCGCAACGAGGCCCTGCTGCCCGGGTTGCACGAGATCCTTGACCGTTTCCCGAGAGACAAATCGTGGCTTGTCCGAACGTTGGATGGCCAACCGCGACGATGAGCGTCTGCTACGTCGCGTGAGACGGCGTAGCGGCATGTCGGAGCGTCTGTCGCTTGACGGCTCAAGCCTGATCGGTACCCACAAGCGAGCCGGTGGTGATGAGACTGCGAGCGTGAGCCTCCAGGCGGCGGCAAGTCTGTGGTCCTCGTCAAGATCCCCGCCTCGAGGTTTGCGGTCAGCGCCCGCTGGGTGAGGTTCGCCGAGCCAACGAGGGCGCGGCGACCGTGGACGACGAGCAGCTTCGCGTGGAGAAGCGCGTAGAGCAAGACGGCGGCGGCGGCGATGTACGCCGTCGCAAGGCTCATCCGACCCGTTACAGACTCGCACTCGCGATTGCTCGGCTGCTGTGTAGCCCGCAGGCTGATCCCGCTGGCGAACGGACCGTCCGCGGCTTGATTCTTAGTCGCTGCGGCCGTGCCGACGCTGGTCCAGTAGGGCAGCGAGGAGCGTAGACGGTGGCAGCGTAGCCACTTGCGTCGCCGGAGCCGGCGGTGCATCCGCCTTACGCACCACTGCCCGACGCCCAACCGGCTTCCGCCGCACAACCGGCTTCCGCCTGGCCTTTACCGCCGGGCGTGCTGCTGGCGCGATCTTCCGCCGGCCAGCGCGTATCGCTGCGAGTACCGCGCGGCGCTCTAGCTCGGGATGGCATTCGCGACAGACCGGCTGCAGGTTCGACAAGTCATCGCGTCCGCCATAGCTGCGCGGGATCTTGTGGTGCGCAACGAGATCTCGCGGGGTTCTGCAGTTGACACAACGAGCGCCCCGCGTGACCTGCGCCGACCGGGCGAGCCATTCCGGCGATCCGTAGATGCTTCGGCTCATCAGAGCCTCCTCGGTCCAGACGCAGACATTTGGCGGCACGGTACCGGGCTCGGCGGACATGATGAAGCCGAGCGAATGCAGCCACCCTGCGCACGGCCAGCGAGCGCATGGCCACGCGTTGCCGAGCGCAGGGCGGTCGCACGCGGCGCCGGCGGCCCCCGGCGCCGACGAGGTGCATCGTTTCCCAGCCGTGTGGACAGCGTCCGCGCTGAAGGTTGTGGAATCCGCGTGTTCCACAACCGTCCATCGGCCTCTCCCCCGTGCGCTGTCTGATCTCGAGACCTCCGGTTCGCCTGGATTCCCACAACTAAGATCGCCGACTTCGCCGACATATACCGGCGCGTCCGACGCGAGTTTGCTCCCCGTGGCCCGACTGTCCACGGTGGCTGGCGAGCGAGCAACTCCGCGCCGCACCCGGCGGCCGGATGCGCCGCGCCCGAACCGGGCTATGTCGACTGAAGAAGCGCTTGCATTGAACGTCCGGTAGCCGCGACCGACGTGCTGTGGTCAAAGTGTGCCGGTGCGGTTTCGTCGTCTCCCTGTGTACGCGTTCACGAACCGAGCGGCATCGGCGTTCGATGCGCCAGTCGTCGGCCGCCCGCTGATCGTCGTTGTCGATCGGGCGCACCTCCATGACGATGTCGCGCTCCGCCTGCTGCTGGAGATCGCAGAGCAACAGCACCTGCATCTGCTCACGCTCGATCCTCATGACGGGTTCCCGACGCTGAAGGTCGGCGACTACGTCGAATCCCGGGACTATTACGCGGTCGAGTACGACAGCTGGTCGCAGGGAGCAAGGATCACCGGGGTGTGGGGCGGGGCGGCGTGGCGGAGACACGCTGAGGAAGAGAGTCACGAGCACGGTATGGACCAGGCGAGTGTCCTCAGCTGCCTTCTGCTGATGCGGGCGAGCACGGTGATTGGTGCAGACGCAATCGTTTCGGACCGCCCTGGGATCCTTTCGCCATCGTGGCGGGGACAACTTGCGCAGGCTGGCTGGCGTAGCGCCGCGGATGTGCTCGCCTTGGGTGCGCTGCTGGGTCGGTCGCGCGGGAGCTACGTCTGGCGGCGGCCAGCCGCGAACGTGATGGAGTCCATCCCTCGACACCGATACTTCGTGGTCGCAACCCGCCAGGCGCTGCCAGCGTCTTGGCGTCTTACCAACGCCTGTGATCAGCATTTTGGCGCCGCCCTCAAACCGATGCCGATAAGCCTGGCGGCGACGGCTCTGGATCGAGTGGCGCAGGTACTGCCAATTCGGGACGAGCTCTTGGTCGCGCATCAGCGTGAAGTCTCAGACGACACGGCTTTCGACATCCGACGCCATCTCGACACGCTGCTGTGGTGTTGGTCTGCAGCATTTGACGCGGTCGCCCGCGTTGCCCATCTCGTCTACGCGCTCCCGGCGAACAAGCTTTCAACGGCGTCCTGGCGCAAGGCTTCGTGGGTCAATCAACTGGGCGACGATCGCTTGGCCAGTCTTGTCGCAACTGGGACCGTCGGGCGCGCCGTTCTCGACATTTCCTTTCCGTTGCGGCACACCATCCACGGGGAAGGATTGTCCGCTCAGACCTACATGATTGACCGCGGCTACGCCACGTTGACGAGCTCGGCCTCCGCCAACAAGCGCTGGGACGTGGTTCCCGAGGCACTGCAGGTCGCGGCCGACCACGTGCATGTGCCTCGCGCTGTGTACTCGACGGAACTAGCCGCGCCGATCGCAGCGCTCGGCGGTGGAGCGCGCTGGGGAGTCGACGCCGAATCAGACACGCACGTCAGCATCGAGCCGGCAACGTTCTGCGAGCGGCTCATGCCACACGCACTCGCAACGCTCAACACCCTCATGGCCACTATCGCAGTCGAACGCCTCGCCGGGGTCTCAGAGACGAAGTTGGACGCCGATCCCCCGGTAGGCGTCCCAGCCCTCCAAGCCGACCAAGGGGCACGATGGAACGCCCTACTTGGTCTGACCACGCTGGGGGAGAGCGCATGCAGGGCTACGGCCACCGACTGATGGCCCGACTGGTCCGGTGTGGGTGCTCAAACGAGAAGGGCGTTACGTCAACTGAAGCCGCACTTGGCGGCCAGAATCAGCCTTATCGGGCGTTGACGCTCGGAGCCCCATTCGCCCGCTGACGTTGACGTACCTTCGCGTGCCCTGCGAAACGGCCGCCCGAGCGCGAGTCGGAAGCCTGGCGCCAGCGCGGCAGGCGACACTCTCCGGTTGGGCGGTGCCAGGCCCGACGGGAACACGCTCGAAGCTGGCTGCGGTTGGTCACAATAGACGTGCATGCCGATGCTGCGTTGCACGGACAAGGACTGCGGCCACACGTGGTTTGAGCGCTCAGCGCTGGCGGCCGGCGCGGACTGCGAAGTGTGCGGGGAGCCCAGCGAACTCGTGGGCGTCGACGACGAGCCGCCGGCGGAACTCGCCGCTTCGGCAACGGCCTCCGACGATCGCAGCCATCCTGCTCATGCTCGGACGAAGGCGCGGGAGGTCGCCAAGGCGCACGGGTTCGTGCGTCCACCGGTCATCGTGCACAAGATCGCTCGCGACCTCGGATTCACCGTGCGCTCCAGCCACAACCTCGGCACCCTACGGGCGCGCCTGGTCGGCGACGTCATTGAGGTCAACGCCAACGAGCCCGCCGTCGCGCATCGCTTCTCCGTCGCACATGAGCTCGGCCATCACTTCCTCGGCACAGTGCACGGCTCGGGTCCGACCGCCGAAGACGAGGCCAACGCGTTTGCGGGCGAACTCCTCGTGTCCGGGCCGATGCTCCGCCACGCACTCAGCGATACCACCGACGCTCGGGAGCTGCGGGAGCTCTTCAAGGTCAGCCGTGACGTGCTGCGGATCGCCGCGCAGACGCACAAGCTCAGCGACCGCATCACCGGAGATGACGCTGGCGGCTAACGCTACTCGAGATCGTCTAGCGCTTTCCTGAGCTGGGCGATGTACAAGTCGATTTCTCCGCGCCGCGCTTCAGCCGAGGCGTCGACGCTGCTTTGATCAGCGTACAGCTGCTCGGTGACGTCCTTGTCACTGCTGCCAGGCCGTGAGCGTGCCGCCAGCGGTAACGACGGACCTTCGGCCTGACGTGCCCCTCCGGCGGACAAGCCGAGCGTGCGGATGACAGCCGGTTTGGCTTCGTCCCATGGCACCTGCAGCGTATGCAGCACCAGCGCAAGGTCGTTGACGTCGTTCTTGTCGGTGAGGTCCAAGCGCCCGGCGAGAAACGCGTCCAGGAGGGCGCCGTCGGCGCCCGATTGCTCCAGCACGGCAGAGCGGTCCCATTCCGTGTCCGCTCCTGTCAGGCGCGCGCTGATCACATCGTCGATCTTTACGACCGGTGAAGGCTCTCCGACGGCCTCGGCTGCTTGCTGCGTCGTCGTTTCGGCGTCCTCGTCGGCGTCCTCGACTTGCCTGTCGGCGGGACGCCACAACGCACGCAGCGCGTCCCCGCGTCCGGCGGCCGCCAACACCCGCGGGTCGGCAGCTTCGAGCACCGGCGTGCCGCGCAGGTCTGCCGGGGGCGGCTCGCCCGAACCGAGCGTCGCGCGGTATAGGGCGACGACTGCGGTCGCCGTGGTGGTCGGGAGATCGTCGAGGAACTCGATGAGCTGGCTGTTGACGATGACACCGAGGTTGCTCATGTCCACGAACGCGTCGTAGCCCAGCAGCGACCCGTCGAGCAACAGGTCGGCGTCGGTCGCCATCTGCGGCGCGCCGATGACCGGGGCGACAAGGAGTCGATCGTCGGCGTCCGGTACCCGACCGATGACCACCACGACCCACGCGAAGTCGCTGCGGGGGTTCGGGACGGCTCGCCACAGGGCTCCTGTCCCGATGCGAGGGTGCTGCGCCGATCCGCGCGTCCGGCCGGCCACATCCGGCCGGTGCGCTGCTCGAGCAGCCGCCGGTTGTTCCGGCAGCCGCAGCTGACCGGGAAGAGTGGCCAGTAGAGCCCTGCAGCGTGGGCAGTCGGCAAGATGCGCGGCGGCGACAATGTCGCCGCGGTCGGCGCGAAGATCGAGAAGTTCCATCAGCGAGAGGCAGTCCAGTTCAGAGGTCATGATGTCTTCTCCTCTGACGCCAACAACAGCACGGTTTCCAACACCCGGTCGAACGTCGCGTCTGTTGGCGCAACATCGCGCACCTTCACAAGCGCACGCCGGTACTCGTTGTCCACGGTCCCGCGGCTGACACCCAGACGCGCGGCCAGATCTTCAAGTGTTCCCTGCGGCCGCTCGATGAGCACCCGCACTTGGCGGCCCGTCAGCTCCGCGAGCGCGAGCCGGGCCGCGTCGGCCACCGCGACATCGTCCGCCGGCGACGACTCATCGGATAGCTCATCCGCGTCGTCCAGCCCGACGCTCTGGGGCGCGTAGGCGTACGCGAAGCGCCACCGGAACGACGTGTCCAGGTGACGGCCGCTGAGCGCTTGTAGGACCCGTTCAAGCAGGCCGACGAGGTAGCGGCGCAGGTCAGGCGTGCTGAGCACTGGGTCGCTGCGCTCGCTAGATGGGAAACGCATCAACGAGAAGTCTCCGAGCGCCCACACGGCCGCGACGACGTCCTCGTCACGGCCCGCGAACAGCGGGGGGTCCTGCCATACCGAGAGGCCCCACCAACGCTCGGCGATCGCCGGAGAATCCCGCAGCAGCGCGAACGCGTCATCGCTGCCCATCATCTGTACGGCACGTTCCAGCAGCCGAGGCCCGGCTCGTCGCCGGCTGCGCGCGACGAGCCAGTTACGCAGTGCCCGCTCGAGGTAGCGAGACAGCGCCCGGGGGGTTTGGCAGACGTCGAAGGCCTGAAGCAGATCCCCGCGGAGCAGCGACTCTTCCAACCACGCCTGCACCGTTTCGGCGACCGCGTCAGGATCCTCCCACCGACCACCTGGGACGGGGGCCGGCGCAAGCGTCCTCGTCGCCTGCGCAACGGCCACCAATCGGGCGAGCCAGCCGTAAAGCTCATCTGTGACGTCGCCCACGTGGGCACGCTGGCGAGCCGCAGCGAATTGCTGATCGGAGAGCAACAGGCTCATAGCTCGATCTGCAAGTCGATGACCACATCGTTGAGGTTGTCGAGTACCCGGTCACGGTCGGCGGCGCCAAGCACTCCCAGGCTCGGGCAGCCTTCCAGGTCAGCCGTCGCGACGAAGCGTGGCAGGACCATGAACCGTCCGTCCTTGTCGAGTCCCGGCAGGGCGCCCGCCGGCACGAACGTGCCATCGGAGCCCCTCGTAGAGCGCGGAAGCACCCAGGCTCCCGCGCGTGGCGCGGCGGTAATACGCACCACCATGCACGGGCGCTGTGGCTTGTTGTCGTCGAACCCCGTGACGACATCGTCGATCCGCAGCACCTCACCAATCTCCATCCCGCCGAGTATGCCCGTCCCAGCGCGGCCGCTCCCGCGGCCGCGGCGGGCTCGTCGGCGGCAGTTGGAAATCGCGTCCGGCGTGGCGTCAGGGAAGTCAGCAGACCGCGGCGGCACCGCCGCAGGCCACCAGCGACTTCAGGAGTCTCGCATGTCCTCACGTTCCGGCACCCCCAACCAGCGCATCGTCCAGCCCCGCCCCGACGGGCGTTGGGAAGTCGTCGCGCCCGGCCATCAGCGCGCCAGCGCCGTGACCGACACCCAAGCACAGGCGATCAACGCCGGCCGACCGATCGTCGCGAACAGCGGCGGCGGCGAGCTGCGCATCAAAGGCCGCAATGGCCGACTGCGCGACTCGGACACCATCGCGCCCGGCCACGAGTCACCGCGACGAGACACCAAGTAACGCTCGATCAGCAGCGAGCAACCTCACGTCGGGCCCTGCTGCCTCCGGACCGGACTCTCGTTTCCGTCAGCCACAACCCATCCACAACCAACCCAGGAGTTCCTCACGTCATGACTGTCGCCGAACACATCGCAGTGAACATCGTCATGCCCGACCGCGCGTACGCTGCTCATTGGGACGCCATTGTCGTGCCTCCCGAACGCAAGGAGCGTCTACTGCACCACGCATTGCTCGCCTGGGGAGTGCGCGGCAAGATCGCTTTCGAGATGAGTGCGGTACATGGACTCGCTGTGCTGCTCGGGCCCCCCGGGACCGGCAAGACCACCCTCGCACGAGGCCTCGCGTATACCGCGAGCCAGGTGCTGCAGGCCCGCCGCTGTCGGCTCGTGGAGATCCATCCGCACGGCTTGATGAGCGCTGAGCACGGACAGACGCAGCAGGCCGTCAGCGAGCTACTGCTCCAGCATCTGCCCGAACTGACAGAGGACAGCATGCCGACGATCGTGCTGCTCGACGAGGTCGAGTCGATGGCCGTCGCGCGCAGCGCCGCGTCACTTTCAGCCAATCCCGTCGACGTGCATCGCGCCACCGACGCCGTCCTCACTGCGCTCGACGACCTCACACGGCGGGCCCCCCACTTGTTCTTCGTGGTCACGTCGAACTACCCCGAAGGCCTCGACGCGGCGTTTCTCTCTCGCGCCGACGTCGTCTTGGACATCGGGCTCCCCGACGCCGAAGCCCTGCACCGAATCCTCGTCGACACGCTGCGCGCCTGGGGAGCGGCGTACCCCGGCATCGAACGTCTCGCAGACGACGCGTCGCTCGCGACGACCGCGCGGGCGCTGCAAGGCGTCGACGGCCGTCAGGCCCGCAAGCTCGTCCCGCAGGCCATCGCCGGACGCCTCGAATGCGCGCTGGCGCCAGCGACACTCACCGCAGCCGACCTCCTCGGCGCCGCCAGTGCCCTCGCGCGAACCCAGAAGGAAGTGCGGGCCCTCCATGCGCACTAGAACCATCAAGGGCTCACCGCACCGCACCGCATCGGCCGCTTGGGCCGAGCTCGAGCGGATGGTGCTCGAAACGCTCGCGCCTGCCGATGCCATCGACGACGCCGACGCGGCGGACGCCTTGGCCTCGCTCGCCGGCATCGGGCCGACGCTCATAGCTTCGGGCGTTCTCAACGACCGCTCCGTGGTGCTGCGGGCGCTGCCGCTGCAGCTCGAGATCACCGTCAGCCTTGGCAATGCGGCGCTGACCGGCGACGAGAACCTCGGCAAGGTGCCTGGCGCCGCGACCGCCGAAGCGTGGGCGCTGTACATCCCCGACCCGGACCCGTACACGACACAAGTCCAGGCTGCCGTCGCGGCGCACGACGCGCTGCGCACCGGCCGAGCCCCGGCCGCGCCCGCACCAGCTGACGCGGCGGCCGTTGCCGCCGCGTCAGCCGTCGACGCAGATGCTCTGCGGCGCATCAACGGAGGTGCACGATGAGCACCTCGACGAGGATGCGCACGTCGACATCGACGCGTACACAGACCGCCGTCTACCTGACGGACGTGATCACCGGCGCGTTCTCGCAGATCGTCGCGTCGCTCGGATTGTCAGCCGGGCACCTGCAGAACAACTGGACCACGATCGAGACTGGCCTGATGACATGGATCGAGGAAGGAACGCTAACCAAGGTCAGCCTCGAGTTCGGCGATTCCAGCAATCCCGTCGCGATCGTCGAGATCCCGCTGCAATACCGCTACAGCGGCACCGGCGACGCTGAGTTCGTCGCCAACCGCGCGCGGCTCGCCCGCCAGATGGCCAAGATCCAGCAGATTCCAGTCGGCACCAACTACCGCGTCGTCGTAAACCGCAGCGGCCACTACACCGATGTCCCAGGCTGGCACGCCACCACCGCCGCCTCCAGAGACGGCTTGACGTCCTACAACCTCGGATCGCTGGGCTACGGGCCCGACGCGTCACTGTCGATGAACTACCTCTATCGGAGCACCTGATGAGCTACCTCGACGACGCCTGGGCGGGGCTGCGCCACACCCTCGAGATCACGCCGACCGAGCAGAAGCAGGCGATCCACCGCCACACCCAGATCCGGAACCATGTCCGCACCGGCATCGTGCTCCGCACGGACTTTCTCACCGGCTCCTATGTCCGGCACACCAAGACGAAGAAGCTCAAGGACGTCGACATCTTCTGCGTCGTCGACGCCGACGGTGCCAACGCCGCACTGCGCGACATGAGCGCGTACGGCGCGCTCGGCGAGCTACAGCGGCTGCTCGCCGGCGAGTGGCCGGCGGTGAGCATCGGCCGTCGAGCCTGCACGATCGACTTCGGCACCGACGAGGAAATCACCTCGTTCGACATCGTTCTGGCGTTCGATCGCGACGGCGGCGGATATGAACTGCCCGATACCACCACCGGTGGCTGGATCGCCTCGGACCCCAAGGTTCACGCCGACCAAGCCACCGCGAAGAACAAGGCGTGCGACGGCAAGTGGAAGCCGTTCGTGAAGATGGTGAAGGGATGGAACCGCGAATGGGAGAAGCCGGTGCGTCCGTCCTTTCTGCTGGAGGTCATGGCGCTCGAGCTCGTCCGCGAGCCGTTCGGGACCTGGGGCGACGAGCTAATTACGTTCTTCGCCAACGCCGCCGACCTCGTCACGCAGTCTTGGCCAGACCCCGCCGGGCTCGGTCCTGACGTGAACTCGTCGATGAGTTCCGCTGAAGCCGCGGTCGCGGCTTCGAAGCTGCGCGAGGCGCAGGCCGTCGCCGAGCACGCGTCGGATCTCGCGGATGCCGGTAAGGAAAAGGACGCCGTCCGGGAGTACCGCAAGCTCTTCGGCGGCAGGATGCCGTACCCCTCGACGAGCTGATGGCCCGCCCGGTCTTTCTGTCCTACGCGAGAGAGGACGAGGACCTCGCGGACCGACTTGACGCGCAGCTGCGCCTGCGAGGCGTTCCTGTGTGGCGCGACCGGCGCGCCATGCTCTGGGGCGCCTACAACGAGGACACGGTGCTGAACGCGATCGAGCAGCGCTGCAGCGGATTCGTACTGCTGCTCACCGATGCTGTCATGACGTCGGACTTCATCCTGAACATCGAGCTGCCCGCCATGGCCAGGCGCCGCAGCATCGACCCCGACTTCTTCGCCGGCGCCGTCTTCGCACGGGACGCTGGACTAACCGAATCCGCCCAGCAGCTGCATGAGGCTTGCGGCGTCGAGCTCTTAAGTCCCCTTGGGACACGCCTCAGCCAGGAGGACCTCGACGCCGATCTCCGAAACGCTGCCCGCGGTGTCCTGCTCAGCTACCTTCGCGGCGCGATGGCCAGCAGCGACAAGGCGACAGCGCGAATTGAGACGCGTGGGCCGATCCCCGAGAACGACCCCGCGGTGGTACACCTGGCGTGGTCGCCGCCGCTTGCTGCGGACCTGCGCGACGCAAGCGTCGACGTCTGGCAAGACGAACTGCTGCCCGCCCTCGCCGACGTGCGCGCCGCGCTCGAGGAGACGGGGTCCGCCAGCACGCTTGAACTTTGCGGCCGCCCTCACCTGTCGGCGGCGCTCGCCGTAGGTCACGAGTTTCGGGCGCCAACCGGCTGGACGCTGTCGCTGCATCAGGATTCTCTGGATGTCCAGACAGCGCGCGTGCAACCCGACGCCGGGGAATGGAAGCTCATACGCCAGCCATGCTCCTCCGGCGGCGATCAGCGCCTCGTGCTGTGCCTGCACGCGACCAAGGACGTCAGCCGCGCGATGCGCGAGCACTGCCGCAGCCTGCCACCCGCCCGCGTTGAGCTGCACGTCCGACCGGCCACACCGCCAGGTCACCTCGCCGTCCAAGCCGACGGCCTCAACGCGCTGTGCGCGATGATCGACGCGCAGATTGCAGACGCGCGTGAGCGCTACGGCGTCACGGAAACCCACCTCTACCTCGCGTGCCCGTGGGTGATGGCGGCGACGTTGGGCTGGCATCTGTCGTCGGTCGGACGGCTCGTCTCCCATGAAGCCGATGTTGAGCGGTCAAGCTACCGCGCCGCGTGCGAGTTGGCCTGAACGAGCGGACCAGGCCGGGGTGCGGCGCACAGCGGCCAACGTCGCGCTCAGACAGCTGAGATGCCGGCCAAGCGCGGCCGGCAGGAGCTCGCCATCAACGCCATCGGCAACCCGTTGGTGCACGTAGGTCCGGAGATGTCTGACGTCCTCTGCACCCCGACAGGCGCCTTCTCCGGGGAGCCGATAGGCCAGCGCCCGCCCTCCCCCACGCATCGGCGCTGGCGATAATCGCCAAGTGGGCTATCCACTTCGCTCCACCGTTAGCCTGGGTTTGCAGGCGAATCGCCGGCGGGCAGCGCGCGTGGGCTGATGAGCGTCTTGTAGGGCGCGGGTTGCGCTGCGAGGGCGCCCTCGAGCAGGCGGTAGAACAGCAGCCCGCGGTGGCGTGAGCGGCGCCGGTTGAAGCGAAACGTGAACTCGTCGAGGTAGTAGTCGAGCTGCTCGTGCGTGACGGCGCCCTGGTGGGTGCCCAGCAGCCAGCGCTTGAGCAGCGACGCGACGCGATGGACGTGGGGCAGTGCGACGTGCGCCGGGTCGCCGGAGACACCGACGTGCGTGACGACATGGCTGAAGCGGTGACGGCCGATGTGGTGATAGCCGGGCCACGCGTCGGTGTGGACCTCGGCGCCTCGCGTGACGTGATCGAGGACGAAGTCCGTCAGCGTGTCTGCAGACACGTCGGGGATGCGGGCCATCCGCACGCGCCCGGCGCTCTTGCCGCGGTCCTCGACGGCGATCACGATGATCGCCTTGCCATCGGCGCCACGCCCGTGTTTGCCGGGCCTTGTGCCGCCGATGTAGCTCTCGTCAACCTCGACAGCGCCCGTGAGCATCTCGCGGCCAGGGAGCACCATCGCGCGGCGCAGCTTATGCAGCCACGCCCACGCCGTTTGGTAGCTGCCGAACCCGAGCACGCTCTGCAGGCCCAGCGCGCTGACGCCCTGCTTCTGGTTGACGACGTACCAGACCGCAGCGAACCAGCTGTTCAGCGGCAGCCGGCTGCCGTGAAAGATCGTGCCCGCCGTCACCGACGTCTCGTGCCGGCACGCCGCGCAGCGACGTAGCCCGCGACGCAGCGGCCACCAGTCGCCGCCCACGGTGCCACAGAAGCGGCACACGAATCCGTCACCCCAGCGCAGCCGCTCCAGGTACGCCAAGCACGCCTCGTCGTCGGGAAACCACGCGTTCAGCTCATGCCAGGCCCGTGGATAGTCGACGCCGGCGCGCGGACTCGTCTCGCTTGAAGCCATCCCGCCACGCTACGCGTCCAGGTGGACGGAAGTGGATAGCCCACATCGCCAATATCGCGCCTACGGAAGCGCCTGCCAGTCAGGCGCTGTGGCACATGGCCCACGCCACGCAGCGCAGTTATCGAGGATGCACCTGACGATTGCGCTCGTCGGTGCGTCGTTTAACGACGAAAGCCGCGTTTGCCCGGGAGTCTCCTCCACAGCGGGCCTGAAGCGCCGCGCCGGGACCTGGCTGCCGTCGAGGTCCCGGCGTGACGACGCTACGATCGCCGTCAACTCACAGCTGCTTCACCCAGAAAGCGCGATGCCCCTGCGCTCGGCGTGCCGAAGCGCTCCTCGCACGTCGTGAGCAGGAGCCGGTCCTTGGCTCGGGTCGCGGCGACGTAGAAGAGCCGGCGCTCCTCCTCCACGGCGAGCTGATCGGTGCTCTCGATCGCCTGCCTGGACGGCAGTCGGCGCTCCTCGCAGGCGAGCACGAAGACCGCCTGTGCCTC